>JBGSJT010000103.1:0-60551 GCA_041741715.1 Pirellulaceae bacterium
GTCCCTTCCCACGGATACATTAACGAAGGACCAAAGTCATCAGGTCCGGTTGTTCCCATTCGCCACACGGTATCGTGAGCATAGGAGTTTAGAATGACGTAATTGAATCCGTGCTTGGCGAGTAGGTCGAGCGAGGCTTCAACCGTCGGCACGCCTGGTCGGTCCATGTCGAGTGCCCAGAGCCAGTCGTATTCGTAACCTTGCATGAAAAATCTTGTTCCGTCCTCGAAAATGAAGTGGTACGGATGAGCTTTGTCGACATGCAAAACGCCGTGGGTATTGGGATTCTTATTCTCCACGCAAGTGAATTCAACGGTCTTTCCGTCCAATTGCTTTGCAGCAGACTTCGTAACGAGTGACCATCGGCCCTGCGTGTTCGGGGAGACGCGAATCTTCCATGTCCCGTTGCCATCAAAAAATCCCGGGAGCGCGAACGACCGTCCGTCTGGTGCCGTCACTTTAGCGGCGATCTCGACCATAAAAGGATTTGGCGAATCGACTGCCGCCGAGAAACTGAAATCGTGCGGTTGCCAACGCGGAACGTCCACCCCATGAACCAACGGCAACGATCCAGCCAGGATAGCGACGGACGCAAATACAGTGAGGAAAGGGGTTTTCATAGATTGTACTAACATGAAAGGTGCTGCCAACAGATTGCTTCCGATGGGAACTGGGCGTATCGCATGGGCGTAGCCATTCAAGGCCCGGCCCACACCGGGCAACCTACCCAAACGGCATGCCCCTGAGTTTAGCTGAAACGCGAGACGCTGCAACGGTTTTCTTCCCCCCCAAGAAATCCCAAATTTCTTGCGAATCGGGCCAGAAGTCCCTCGCCAGTGTCTAGATTTGGGCCGAATCGGATTCCCAAACAGCCCACGCCGGCCAGAATTCGCCAATCAGGCGGCGGCCAGTTCGGCCTGTGCGGGCAGCCGAGAAGTGGCTTCGCAATCGCCGCGCAGATTACCGCCCACACCGCTGGCCGATCTGCGATTATCTATCACTCAAGACGGCACATGTGGGCGTGACCTTACGCACGAAGACTTGTGCGCAATGACGGTTCGTCCTGTGTCACGCAACGGCGACTGCCGCAAGGCTCTTCCGCGCAGTCGGAATGATGCCACGGATCGCCCGCATGAACGGGAGCTGGCGAATAATACGACGTTCGTTCTTCACACTGAGGCGATGGCGGGCCGCAGGTATCAATTCGAAGTGAATTTCAGTTCTTAGGGCGAATATAGGGGCATTGAGGGTCGACGCGGAACCAGAGTCAAGGGCTGCATCCGCTCCTTAGCGAGAATCCGCCAGCTCAAATTTGGTTGGAATCAAGATCGCAGTTAACTACGGCGGTTGGACCATCCTCTGCGTTCAAGCAAGTCGGATTTCAGTGCGGTTTGAGCCCGAGGTGAAACAGACCGCCAGCTCGAAGCAAATCTCCAACACCGCAGCGGTCGCCGTCACCTCGGTCCTCTCCGCAACCTAGTTCATGACCCATGTCGGTTCGTCATTGTGCACCAACGGCGACCACCGTCGGGGAAGCAACCGGCCCCTCTGCGAAGTCAAAATGATATCAGAGAGGGACGCTTCTTCGCTCGTAAACTGCATGCAGTCGATTCAACCGCCTTCAGTTGACAAAGCAACCGGCTGCGTTGGTATCTTAGCGTGAACGCCAATCTGTGAATGTTCGACGTTCCAGCCTGCCCAACAGGTGCGAGTTCGTGGACGACGATATGGGTGGCAATAAAGTTCAAGTACTTTCCCAGGCTGGCCTCTTGATGTCACCAGAGTCAGGACATAACCTCAGGTCGCGCCATTGCCAAAGAGTGCAGGTCGAAACATCCCGAACAGCGGCGATCCCTGATTGACTTGTACTATTGCTTGTCCTTCTTGATTGATTCAGTCCGCGACGACTTGAAAGAAACGGGTTCAGTATTCGTTGACCGGTTGATGAAACTGCTTCCTGGCTTGGACGATAACCAGTTGCTGATGGGGATCAACGACCGAGCTGCACCCTGAAAAGGCTCCGTGACCGAATGTATTCTTCCTAAACAATAGATCGTTAGGCTCTGCGGTATTCGTGGACGCCCCTGGGCGGCGATGGCGAATAGGGTGCAAACCCAGTCCATGCTCGCCGGCTACGGTGCCCTGGCTAGTCGGCTGGGGACGCATTTCTTCAAAATTTTCTGACGAAATAAATTGATACTCACCATAGCTGCCGCGATTCGCTAGCCACTGTCCGATGACCGCTAGTTCCATGGCCGTGAACTTCCCATCGGAGCTGGCATTTCACATGAAAACGTCTTGAAACCCAATTCGTAAAGGTTCCCTTCCACTAACTTCAGAACATAATAGCTGTCATCGTTTTGGTGATCGAGGCGACCCAGCAGCGGTAATCCACATCGATCGATTTGCTGGATCGCTACCTGCTTGTTGTTAATCCGCCACTGTTCACGGTAGCGTAGAGCAATTGTCCTCAATTGCTTTGGTAGCGAGGAAACTCAGGCCGTCGGCAGATGCGAGCCATTGAGGACAAATGCTCTACGCTCTTCGACTAGTTGTTCCTCTAACAAAACCCGTGAACGCTTACCTTAATCCTCGACCACCAGATATTAAGCGTGAAGTATAAATGGTCACTTTCCTCCCAGTTCGTTGATGGCGGAGAATACGTCATTGGCCATCGTGCGGAGGCTCCGCTCGTGGCTGTCGATCGACCCATTGCCATCCAAGTCGTATAGCAGCCCGTTCTTCGAGCGAACATTCACCGACAGCAGCAGATCCATCACCGACAAGCTGGTGTTGTTGGCCACCCCGAAGGCGGCGCCCCGATTGCCGACGTTAAAGGTCTTGCCTCCCACGCCATATGTCGTCACCTGAAAGCCATAAGCTATGGCGGCACTGCCCGCTAGCGAATGATTGGTCGCGTACACCGCCAGCGCAGTGGCCATCACTTGGGCGTCCGTCTTAGGGGGCCCACCGGGAGCCGTCTTGCCATTAAGTCCAAACAGCGATTTGTAATGGCTGGCCACTTGCGCATTGGTCTGGCCGGCCAGCGAGCCGTACATTTCGCTGAACGTGGCCGCTAGCCAATTGCCGAGCTGCGTCGAGTTGGCTCCGCCGTTGAGCGACTTGATCAGATTTTGACCGTTCTTGTTTTGCCAGAAGCCGATCCCCGCGGTCTGCCCGGACCCAACCGCGCCGCTCGTCGCCGGCCGCTCTCCAAAGTTGTAGTTCTCACCCATCTTGCCATCGGCCAGCACGATACCGGAGAACACGTCGTTGCTCGCCGTTCCAACAGCCAATCCGTCGATCGTCCCCAGCATATCCAAGCCATCGATCAGCCCGGCGGGCTGCGTTTGAATGAGTGTGTATCCGGCCGCATTGCTCGGCCGCAGGTTGACGAACGAGTAAACGCCATCGGCATCGGTGTATGCGACGATGTGGACTGGCTGTCCCAGGTCGTTGATACCGGTCAGCGTGATCATTGCATTGGCCACGCCCCCCTCTCCGAAATCGACCTCGCCATTGTTGTTGAAGTCCACATAAACCATTCCTTGGATCGACGACGGCGCGAGTACCGTGACGGTGAATTCGGCCTCGCTGCCGGCAAAGTTTCCGTCTTGGTTGTTGAAAACGGCCCTGAGCGTGTGTGGTCCAACTCCAAGCGTCGTCGGGGCGAGTTGCAGCGTGGCCGTCCCATTATTGACGGTCACGGTGCCGAGAATTGTCGTTCCATCGTAGAAAGTGACCGATCCGGTGGGGGTTCCCGCTCCGCTGATGACTGAGACGCTGGCGGTCAGCGTCAGGCCGTCCACCCCGTACAGCGGAGTGCTCATCGAGACGTTGACTCCGAGGCTTGTCCCGGCCTGGTTGATGGTGAAGATGGCCCCTGCGTTGTTGATGGCGTAGTTATTGTTCAGCTCTGTCTGCGAAAGCACATTGCTGCCCAGCAGCGCGATCAGATCGTAGTCATCGACATCCTCTCCCAGTTCACGTTCGTAGATGGCGAACACTTCATCCTCAGGCAGAAATCCAGAACCGCTGCCGGTTGTCAGTGGGTTGGGATCGCTCTCGCCGAAGATCTTTCCGCTGTTGTCGGCGGTCCAACTTGCTGGTCGCGCTGTGATGTCAGCCATTGCCGCAGCGCTGGTATTGAACGTGTAGTTGCCAGCCGCCGTCCCGCTCAGGCTGATAGCGCTCACACTGATTGGCTTGTCAGTACCCACATTTTTATCGACGAATAGAGCTGTGCCGTAGGCAAGCGTCAGGTCATCCCCCGCCAGCCGATCGTCGGACAGAGTGACCATCGCGACAGTCGTACCGTCGTAACCTTTGTTTACACCGGAAGCGGTGACTGTCAGTGTGGCGGGGGTGATCGCCAGATTGGCGGCGGTGAAGCTGAGTGTGTAGTTGGCGTTCGCCGCCAGACTACCTTGACCGATGGCATAGCTGCCGACGTCCTCGCCCGCAGCACGGGCTAACAAACCGCTAAGCACCGTTGCCTCAGTGTCGCTGAATTGCAGTCCGCTCACGCTATAACTCAGCAGCGGGTCGGCTGCCCCGTAGACTTTGTTTTGAGCGTCGGCGGTGACCGTCAGTGTGGCAGGGGTGATCGCCAAGTTGGCACCGGTGAAACTGAGCGTGTAGTTGGAGTTAGCTGCGAGGCTACCTTGTCCGACGGCATAGCTGCCCACGTCCTCACCCGCAGCACGGGCCAACAAGCCGGTAAGCACCGCCGCCTCAGTGTCACTGAATTGCAGTCCACTCACGCTGTAGCTCAGCAGCGGGTCGGCTACCCCGTAGACTTTGCTTTGAGCGTCGGCGGTGACCGTCAGTGTGGCGGGGGTGATCGCCAGATTGGCGCCGGTGAAGCTGAGCGAGTAGTTGGCGTTCGCCACCAGGCTACCTTGTCCGATGGCATAGCTGCCCACATTCTCACCCACAGCTCGGACCAACAAGCCGGTAAGCATCGCCGCCTCACTGTCGCTGAATTGCAGTCCACTAACACTGTAGCTCAGCGTCGGATCGACTGCTCCATAGACTTTGCTTTGAGCGTCCGCAATGACCATCAGAGTGGCAGGGGTGATCGCCAGATTGGCGCCGGTGAAGCTGAGCGTGTAGTTGGCATTGGCCGTCAGGCTGCCTTGTCCGATGGCATAGCTGCCGACGTTCTCGCCCGCAGCACGGGCCAACAAGCCGGTAAGCACCGCTGCCTCAGTGTCGCTGAATTGCAGTCCACTCACGCTGTAGCTCAGCAGCGGGTCGGCCGCGCCGTAGACTTTGCTCTGAGCGTCGGTAATGACCGTCAGCGTGGCGGGCGTGATCGCCAGGTTGGCGCCGGTGAAGCTGAGCGTGTAGTTGGCGTTAGCTTCGAGGCTACCTTGTCCGATGGCATAGCTGCCCACGTCCTCACCCGCAGCACGGGCCAACAAGCCGGTAAGCACCGCTGCCTCACTGTCGCTGAATTGTAGTCCGCTCACACTATAACTCAACAGCGGGTCGGCTGCCCCGTAGACTTTGCTTTGAGCGTCGGCGGTGACCGTCAGTGTGGCGGGGGTGATCGCCAGATTGGCGCCGGTGAAGCTGAGCGTGTAGTTGGCGTTAGCTGCCAGGCTACCTTGTCCGATGGCATAGCTGCCGACGTCCTCACCCGCAGCACGGGCTATCAAACCGGTAAGCACCGCTGCCTCAGTGTCGCTGAATTGCAGTCCACTCACACTATAACTCAACAGCGGATCGGCCGCGCCATAGACTTTGTTTTGAGCGTCGGCGGTGACCGTCAGCGTGGCGGGCGTGATCGCCAGGTTGGCACCGGTAAAACTGAGCGAGTAGTTGGCGTTCGCCACCAGGCTACCTTGTCCGACTGCATAGCTGCCCACGTTCTCACCCGCAGTACGGGCTAACAAGCCGCTAAGCGCCGCTGCCTCAGTGTCACTGAATTGCAGTCCGCTCACGCTGTAGCTCAGCGCCGGGTCGGCCGCGCCATAGACCTTGCTTTGAGCGTCGGCGGTAAACGTCAGTGTGGCGGGGGTAATCGCCAGATTGGCGCCGGTGAAGCTGAGCGTGTAGTTGGCATTGGCCGTCAGGCTGCCCTGGACTATGGCGTAGCTGCCCACGTTCTCGCCCGCGGCTCGCACCAGACCGCCGGTAAGAACATCCGCTGCCTGGTCGCCGAATTGGAAGCCGCTGGTCACGAAAGTCAGAGTGGGGTCATCGTCGCCGTAGACCTTATTTTGACCGTCAGCAATAACCGTCAAAGCAGCCGGCGTGACCGTCACTTCCGTCTGATACTGTGTGAAGCCGTCGTCTTTGTCGATGATGCGCGCGTAGATGGTATAGGTGCCGGCATCGAGTAGAAAGTTCTCGCTGGAGTCGACGCTGCTGCCGACGTAAGTGGCCAGTGCCAGGGCGTTGGAATCCAGGCCGAACGCATAGCGGAATCCGGCGGCCGTGTCCGCGGCCGAGGGATCGAAGGCATCGCTTAACGAGACCGTCAGCGCCGTGCCGTAGGTTTCCGACGCGGGTGCGGTCAGCGTGGCCGTTGGATCATCGTTATCAACGGCAATCAGCACTTCGTCGCTGGCCGTGCCGCCGTCGTCATCCACCACCGTGTAAGTGATGGTGTAGGTGCCGTTGTCGTTGGGCACGAAGGAGAAAGTACCGCCGCTGCCATTAGCGATCGTTTGACCGTTGCTAGCCACTACGCTCCAGGTCTGAGTATGTGTGTCGGCGCTGCTCGGATCGGTGAAGCTGCCTGACAGGTTGACCGTGTCCCCTTCATTGACCGTCTGGTCGGCACCGGCATTTACGTTTTGGGGGGCCACGTTGTTGATGGTGACCGTGGTTTGGGCCGTGCTCATGTTGGTGCCGTCGCTAACTTCGACAGTCACGTTTCTGACGTGCGGCCCGTCCGCCAACCCCAAGGCCAGCAGTTGTGTCAGCGTCAGCGTCGGGCTGACGCCGGTCACGTTCTCGTCATAGTTGCCGTCGCCGTCCAAGTCCCAGCGATACGTCAGCGTATCCACTGGTAAGTCGGCATCGGTCGAAGCCGATGCGTTCAAAGTCAGCGAGCTACCTTCGTTGACTTCGTACGGCCCGCCTGCGTTGGCCAAGGGTGCAACGTCGTCATTCAGGATCATGCCCTCGCCCGTGCTGTCGGCGAAGGTCACGGACCGGCTGCCGGCCATGAGGCTCGACAAATTGACGAAGAATTTCTCGTCGCCTTCTTCCCAGTTGTCGCCGTTGACCGTGACGTTGATCGTCTGGCTGGTGGCACCGGCCGCGAAGCTGACCGTGCCGCCGGTGATGGCTTCGTAGTCATCGCCGCCCACGCCGCTATACAGGGCAGTGGCGTTAGCGTCGGCTGTGTTCACCGTCGCTGAGACCGACGTGTCCACTGGGTTCGATAGGGTGACTAGGAAGCTGAACGTGGTCTCGCCGTCCGTCTCGTTCTGGTTCACATCGCCGATCGAGATCGTCGCCGAGTCGTTGTTGAGGATTGTAGCTTGGCCTTGTGCATCGCCGATAACGACACGGCTAGCATCCGTCGCACCATTAAACTTGGCCTCCGACAGATTGAGAAAGAACGTTTCGTTATTCTCCACAACGGCATCGTTGCTGACCGTCACCGTAACAGTGGTCGAGGTCGAACCCGCGGTAATCGTGGCTAGTACATTGGTCAGTGCCGTGTAGTCCGAGTCGGCCAGAGTGGCTGTGCCATCGGCCGTGTTGACGACCAGCGTCATGTCCTGGCTAGCTACCTTGTCCGAGGTGATGGTGAAAGTGAACGTGCCGTCTTCGCTCAAACTCACGTCGTTGATCGAAAGCTCTGCAGTGTCGTCATCGAGAATCGTGTAGGTATGAGTGTCTTGCGTGGTACTATCGCTGTTGGCGTCGATGATTTCGAGGCCGGCGCTTGGATTGGCCAGGGCCAACTGAATGGTTTCGTTGGCTTCGACAACACTGTCATTGTTGATCGACAGGTTGATATCCACTGCCGTCGTAAGGGTTCCGTCGTAAGTTCCGGCCGGAATCGTAACGGTGGTGGTATTGGTGAAATCCGTGCCCGCCGTAGCTGACCCACCGATGATGGTTACATCGATAGTCTGCGAAGTAACCAAAGTGCCTTTGACCAGCAGTTTCGGTAAGTTGCCTCCACTTGATTCCGTGTCACTAGCCGTTGATGTGCTGAATTCGACCTTCGCCTTCGCCGAGATTAGCACCACATCGTTGCCGTCGCCGCCGATGTACGTGATTCTCTTATTGACTCCGTTGACAGTGAGAATCGCCCCCTCCGCCAACCCGCTGAATGTGCCAAGGATAGCGTCACTGCCATCGTTGTTCACAATGACGAAACTGTCGCCGTCAGCAGGTGCGTAGGAACCCGAAAGCACAAGATTGACGCCGCTGAGATCGACCTGTCCAGCGAAATTGAGTTGCGTGTATTGCGAATCCGCCGTCGTGCCGTCAATGACGATGCCCAAGTCGCCTCCGAACGAGAGGATGCTGGCGGTAACGTCCGTGCCGGCGCGCGTAGGCTTGATCGTGGCAGGGGATGTTCCCGAGTCAAGCAGCAACGTGCCGCCAGCCGTGTTGATCTGGCCGCTGCTGATAACAATGTCGCTGCCGCTGACGAGTTGCACGTTCGTGCTCGCCGCGCGCGTGACGTCGCCGCTGACGGTAATTGTGCCGCTGTGAACATCACCAATCTGCAGCGTACCGGCAGAGATGAGGTCAAGTTCGGCATCCGTCAGGCCCAAGCTGCCAGCGGCATTTGTGCCGAGATCGATGGGGCGGCCGTTCTGATGCGGGGCGATTAAAACCGTGCTTGACGACGCGATCGTAGCCTGCAATGTGGCATCGGCGGCGCCAAGGGAGATCGAGCCACTGCCAGCGTTCAGAGAACCAGGAAGCGCGCCAAAGCCGAGCGATTGGGAACCAATAAAGACACGACCGCCAACATCGTTAGGGAATCTCGCAAAAAGGCCGTCGCCGTTGACAGCCACTATGGTGCTCAGGCCGCTACCAGCGTTTGGTGTGCTGCCAATCACACTGTTGGCGGCGCTGACCACGCCGCTCACGCCCGACGTGCCGCTGCTCCACGTCACCGCACCGGCGTCATTCGCCGCACCGTTGTCCCAATCGGGACTACGCACCACGTAGTTGCCGTTGCTGAGCGCGGTCACACCAAAGGCACCCACTAGATCACTCGCCGTAGAGCCGACGAGGCTGTTGGCGGCGCTGACCACGCCGCTCACGCCCACCGTGCCGCTGCCCCACGTCACCGCCCCGGCGTTAAGCACAGCACCGTTGTCCCAAATGTTACTACGCACCACGTAGTTGCCATTGCTGAGCGCTGTCACACCAAAGGCACCCACTTGATCATTCGCCGTGGAGCCGCGTAGCGTGCTGATGAGCGCCCCGGTCAGCCCATTGAAGAGGTAGACAGCGCCAGCGTCAGTCCCACCGACATCATCACCGGGGGATGTGACGACGACGTTGCCAGACGTCAATGGCAGGACCGTGGCCCCAAATTGATTTCCAGCAGCCGGATTGGGATCGACAAACTGAGTGATGGCAAACGACAGCGCGAGCGTGCCGACGCCATCGCCATCGCTGTCGGCTTGCAGGCTCTGCACGCCTCCATCTGAAAGAATCGGTTTGGTGACAGTAATATCACCGGTCGCATCGAAGGTGATCGCGCCACCTGAGGTGGTGATCGGCCCGGCGGAGAGGATTGAGCCTGCAAACACCGAAAGCGTGTTGCCGGCGGCGAGAGCGACGGCGCCCGAGACGAATGCGGAGGCAAAGCTGCTAGTGCCAGAGCCGATAGTCAGACTGGACGATAAGTCTGGAATGTTGGCGACGGTGATGGTGTCCGTCGAATGCCCACGATTGATCGTGAGCGAGCCAGTGGGGTTCGAGAAGTTCGTCAGCTCAAAGGTCGATGGGCTACTTGAGAGACGCGACATCCCGTTGCCGCTCGTGCCATCGTCGCCAAGAGTAGCGACGCTCCCAGTCGCAGGCAGATTGAAAATGACGTCGGTCGCGGAGCCACTGTTCGTGATCGGAGCCAAGCCGGTGTAGGTCACAGTGCCGAAGTTCGCCATCACGATAGAACCGTCGTTGGCGTTCGTGTAGTTGTAGGTGACTGTCCCTTGCGATCCGCCGGTGATGGTCAGGGAGTCGTTGTTCCCACCGCCAGCATAGACCACGCCGCCGGTGGGAATGAAATCACCGCCAGCTAGAGCCAAAGTTAGCGAATCGTCACCACCGAGAGTATTGAGCTGTATATTGCCTGCCGAGATCGAGGAGAAGGGAACCTCGACCGTATGCTCGTCAATTTGCGTTGCACCGGCGCCGGCCCAGAGCTGATTGTTCGGGTCGCTGATGCGGACGTTTGTGCCGTTGAGGGTGAGGTTCAGATTGTCGTTGGTATTGCCGCCGTTGGTGTCAGTAATTACCAGGTCGCCACCGATAACCTCGACGTCGGTTTCGGTAAATTGAAAATTCGCGAGTGACGCTAGTTCCGCGCTCGTCAGGAATGCCGCCGCTTCTCCCGCAAAGCCGGAACTAGTCACAAGTGCATTGGCCGCGGCTATTGCGCCACTACGTGTGGTATTCAAAATCGTGAAATGTGTTAGGCGAACAGTTTCACCTGCGGGTACGGTCAAATTATATTCCCAGTAAATATTGTCTCCGATGACTTCGACGCTATTGGGCTGAACCCCGCTGGGCCCGTGAATGTAGTGGATGATAGCAGGGGTACCCGTTCCATCCGCATCGTCCGTTCCGATCCACTGGTCGGATGCCTCCACAATGTTGTCCCCATTTGACGTACTAAAGACCGTTGTAGCGGAGTCGGAACCGAGGTTACCGACGATTCTTACCGGCACAGTGATCGCATTCGCCGTGGGATTTGTGAAGACATCTACGGTACGGGCAAAATCATTTTCGTCCATGGAGGGGACGGTGACTTTGCGATATACTTGCAATTCGGAAAGCGACTGTGGATACGTGAGAACAGTTCGGTTCGAATCAGTGAGTGTGGGTATGGAATATTCGTTAATCTTAGCAACTCGTAGCGCGGCACTACCATTTGGGCCAGAGTAGAAAAAATTCATCGATGTGCTGTGCACGTTCTGAACACGAAGTTCCACAACATCGCCGGGAGCAAGCGTCAGGCAGTCCTCGACCTCGAAAGTCGAGAAAGGTGTATTAAATTGGTTAGTCGTCGAATTGTATCGTTCTTCTACAATGGTACCATTGCGAAACAATCCGTAGCGGAGCGTGCCACCGTATGCACCATTCACAATAGTGTTAGAGATTACTGAGACGGTTCCGCTCAGCTTGAATAGACCTGCGGAAGTAGCGGTGAATGACGAGAGACCAGGTGCCGTCGTGTAGCCTGTACTCACTTGGTTTGTGTTCGTGGTAATCAGCTCTGTCACTGATAGGCTCGGCGTACCGTTCGCCAACTCATTAACTTTAGCAACACGCAGCGCGGCACTACCATTTTGGCCAACGCCAAAAAAGCTCAGTGATGTGCCATTGACGTTTGCGACACGAAGTTCAACAACATCGCCGGGTGCAAGCGTCAAGTAGTCCTCGACCTCGAATGTCGAGTACCGTGCACTACTAAACTGGTTTGTCGTCGAGTTGTATCGATCTTCTACGAGGACCCCATTGCGAAACAACCCGTAGCGGAGCGTTCCGCCATACGCATTATTCGAAAAGGTATTCGAAATTACCGAGACGGTGCCGCTTACCTCGAATAGCCCTGCAGAGTTAGCGGTGAATGACGAGAGCCCCGGTACTGTCGTGTAGTTCGTACTGACAGAGCTTGTGGTCGTGGTAGTAAACTCGGTTACCGACAGGCTCGGTGTACCGTTCGGTAACTCATTAATCATAGCAATACGCAGCGCGGCACTACCATTTTGGCCAACGCCAAAAAAGCTCATTGATGTGCCATTGACGTTTTGGACACGAAGTTCCACAAAATCGCCGGGTGCAAGCGTCAAGTAACTCTCGACCTCGAATGTCGAATACCGTGCACTAAACTGGTTTGTCGTCGAGTTGTATCGATCTTCTACGAGGGCTCCATTGCGAAACAACCCGTAGCGGAGCGTTCCGCCATACGCGTTATTCGAAAAGGTATTCGAAATAACCGAGACGGTGCCGCTCAGCTTGAATAGCCCTGCAGAGTTAGCGGTGAATGACGAGAGCCCCGGTACCGTCGTGTAGTTCGTACTGACAGAGCTTGTGGTCGCGGTAGTGAACTCAGTTACCGATATCGTCGGGCGGTTGTTCGCTTGTGGGGAATAATCTACCCCATCCACGGTCATTCTCCCCATGCCATCGAAAGAATTGTTCGTCCCCTGTACTGACTGTCCCGCGCCGAAGCCGCCGAATTCCACATCAAATACAAAACCGTTGGGCGAGGTGAGCGTGTGCGTCAGCGGTCCCACTACAAGATCTTTCCGCCAGTCTCCGCCAGCCGTACCGCTGCTGTCTCCATCCAGCGAGTTTCCAACGGCGTCGGTTATGGTGTCCTTCACGGTCAAACGGTAGACATCTTCAGCCAGCGCCGCGAAGGTCAATGTGGCCGTGTTGGTGCCTGTATTGTACGACACGGACAGGGGCACGATCACATCGTCATTGATCATCGGCTCGCCCAGTAGCCCATTGACTCCGGCTCGTCGCAATTCGTAGTTGTAGGGATCTAGCGCTCCAGTGGCCGACGTGCCGGGAAGCGTTGCCGGCACAGTCGGCGGCGTGGCGGTTTCGCGGACCCAAATGCGGTACGAGTTAATGAACTGATTGGGATTATTGAAGATCGCTGGCCCGCCAGTACCGTTGGCGGGAGTCGCAGGGATCGTGGTGAAAGGACCGGAACCGGAGTACCAGGGCGAGCCGTAGGGGGTTCCACTCAAGGACTTGTTGTACTCGTTCGCTAGCAGACCGGTGTTGCTGGATCCCAAGAGAGTGAACGAGCCCAGCGATGGCATCGTCTGGTAGAGACCGGTGTACTTGCCATGAAACGACCCCTGACCAACGTTGTTCGCGTCAATCTCGTGCCGAATCTGCGCCGTCTGCGACTGAGCCAGGGCGGCCACGTTGCGGGTATGGCCAACGCTCAGGTTCGGCAATCCCGTGTTGGCCGTGACTTCGTTACTCGGTGCCTCGTTGCCCACCACACTGTTGACCGCCAGAATCCAACCGCCGCCGTCGGTCGTCATATCGGCGTGCGCCTGGAACGGTGCGACAGGCCCCGCGCCATCCGGATCAAACCAGTAGACCCCACTCGACGCCGCCGGATTCACCAGCAATATCTGCTTGGCTGACTGAGCTGGATAGCTGGCGCTGGACCCCAAGGGGATCGCAGCGGTCGCATTCGTGAAGGCGACCGCTTTGCTGAAGGCAACCTGCAACGAGGTCGTGCCAGCGGCCAAGGCGCCGTTCGTGGCGAACGAGGGATTCGTGCCGACGATTGTCGGTGGCGTCGTGTCGATTACGCTGGTTGTTGACGCAGCCGCCCAGGCGACAGCCTGCTCCAGCAATCGGTCAGCATTTCCACTCTGTAGCTGTGCTGTTAAAGTACCCCACCCACTGCTGTTGGCGGTGTATGCGGGTCCCAACCATATTACTCGACCGGTACCTTTTTCCGCAGCAGCTCCGACAAGCCGACCACTCAACGTACCTAACGGACTTGCCCCAGCGTCAAGTTCGGAAGAAAGAGCAGTGCTTTGTGACCATTCTGTTGGTGCACTACTCGATCCGATTGAAAACGGCCCAACGCCATCGGTTACAACATGACTCATCGACGTAAATGATCCACCGACGGGACCGGGGTTGGAAGAGTTGCCTCCGCTGAATCCCCAGGCGGCGGTCGTCTGCACGGGAATTATGCTGTCCACTGCTGACCTAAAGCCGCTTGACGCTGTACCACCAGACAGCCCAAAGCCCGTCATCACGACACCACCGCCATGGGTAGTTACCCATGTATTCAATGCATTCGCGAAGGCAGTATTTTGAAGAGAATCGTTGTTTCCGTCGCCACCAATTACGACGGCATCGTAATTTGACAGAGCGCCGATAGTCGTGAGACTTGATGCGGGAACAACTGTCGCGTTGAAATCGAAGTACGTTTCGTCATTTAACTGTGCAGCTGTAGCGGCGTAACCTCCCGTGTTGGCTAGGTCGTAAACTACAGCCACGTCGATGGCCAGCAACTGCCTCTGCTCCATACCTTCCATCAGCAGAGCGCGGCGGCGGTAGGGGCGGTAGGATTTGCGATGTTTGAAGCTGGAAGACGGACGCGCATAGGACTCGGAATGCATCCCCAGCAATGCTGTAAAGGCAGCCCAAAGGGTTTTGGCTTCCGAGAAAATCCAACCGACAACAGGCAGTGGCCCGCTAAAGGCGCGTCGCCACCAGCCCAGCCGAGCTTGTCGACGCTCGCAAACGGCAATAGCGGACCGCTTGACTTGTTGTTGAAGGCGGAGCGCTTTCTCACGAATTCTTGAAGAGCGGGCGGCTGATTTTCGGCAGTCTTTGTGGGAACGACGGATCATATTGCATACCTGCTCAACAAGAGGAAATTTGAAGTCATATTCAGGATTACGGTTTCACGAATTGGAGGAATTTACGCATCAGCATTTGAAAAGGAAATAACGGGCGTGCCACACAGGTGAGAAAGTCATTTTCTTGCTACTTCTTTCCCTGGTTATGCGGCACAACGACGGTCGTGCTGGCGTGTCCGATGTTGCCGGAAAGGTCGAGGGCTTGCACGTTGATCGAGTAGATGCGCCCCGACTTGTCGTTGCCATCGCGTTCGGCGCGCAGATCGACTTCTGCGGCATATTCTCCGTTTCCGACATTCAAGAGCTCGATCTCCACCGCCGCTGTATGACCATCATCGCCATCCACGTCGCCGACGTGTCCTCCGCTGCCATCCGAATCGTCGGGTTGGCTGCTGGTAATCGTGCAGGACACCAGTAGGTCCTCGGGTGCGACACAGTAGTCGGATGCCACGACCAGGATCTCGACAGAAACCATCCTCTTGTTCGGCGGCCACAGCGCGGCTAGGTCGGTCGTGACGAGGGCTACCGGGGGATCGTTGTCCGTGACTATGATCGTGACCGAGGCCAGCCCAAGTTGCCCTTTGCGCTCGCCCTGGTCATCCAGGTCGAAGACCGTTAGCGTCACTTGGTGAACGCCGAGCGGAAAGATGGCGTCGGTGATCGCCGCCGTCGGAACTTCGATCTCAATCCCGGAATCTTCCGCAACCGACCATTCAAACTCCAGTTCGTCCCCGTTCGGATCGGAAGAGTTGGTGCTACGTGTTGGACAGAACATGATAGGAAATTCTTGAAGGGCTGCTTGGGAGGAACGGTGAGTTAATTTGCCAGTTGAATTACCCGATTGGAAATCGTTGGGCGCACAAAGGCTGGCCAGCGCTCTGAAGTTCATTGTTTGCGCGGATACCGAGTCGGCGGCCTCCGCAGGTTAATGGCCCACTCGCTTGCGCGTCGAGCTGATACCCACTTGCTGGCGCTGCGAGCTGATAAACGCTTGCTGACGCTTAGAATATGCTTTCAGCTAGCACTTCCAGCAGGGCCTGATCGTAGTTAACGGTTGACCCGCGTTTGGCAATGGGGGCGGGTGGGGCTTCTAGCGGAATTGGAACCGTCACCCGGCGCTCCCGTGATTTTGCAGCACCGGACTGAACCACATCCACGCGCACGGTGCTGGGGCTTTGTCGCTCGTCGGGGCGTTTCTCGAGGCGTTCCTCGGCGGCGCGCGTGGTGGCGGGACTGTTCCATCCCAAGTGCTGAACGGGCGCGCGGGAATGGGTTGCCGGTCGCGACTCGAGCGAAATCGGTGTAGCAAGCGACGCCGCAGGGGCCAGCTTGGGTGTTGGCGGATCAGCGATACCTTGTGGGTTCGTGTTGCCGGCGGCCAGGGCGAACGAGACAGCCGCTGACTGGCTGCCGGAGCTCTTAGCGCGGCTGTTGGTGTATTCGTCGACGCGGTCGCTGGAACTATCGACGATCCACAGGCTTTGGCTGGCTCCGCTGGGATCGAGGGTAATGCCAGTTGGGCGGCCGCCACCGGCGTTGATCGTCCAGCTACCGACTAAAGATCCGGAGAGCGTGTACTTGAAGACCTTGTCAGTGGTCGAGTCTTCGACCACCCATAGGTGCGTTCCATCGGTGACGATGTCCTTAGGACTTCGATTGCCGCTGTTGAGCGCAAAGCTACTGGTCGCACTTTGGCTGCCTGACAGTCGACTGGCTGCATTGGCATAGCGATAGACGCGGTCTTGGCGAGCATCGACGATCCAAACATCAGTGCCATTGGTAGCGATGCCTTCGACGGTCGCGTTAGACGCTAGTGAACTTGCTGTCCACGAACCCAGCAAACCGCCAGCATCGTTATAGACGTAGACTTTCTTATTGGCATCGACCACCCAGACTTTGTCGCCAGCCAGGTTACTGGCCGCACCGCGCGGCGCGGTGTTACCGCTGTCGAGTGAATAGTTTTCTACCGCGTTTCCGCTTTCGCCGTATTCATACGTGCGATCCGGGCTACCATCGTTGACGATGTAAAACTTTGTAGGCGGCAAATCGTTGTCGATGATCGTCGCCACGCCTTGGCTATCCCCGATGACGCCGCCGATGGGATTCGAGAGGTTGACGAAGAAGGTTTCGGTTTCTTCCACTTGTGTATCGTCGATCGTCGGCACGATGATCGTCCGACTGGTGACGCCTGCTTCGAAGATCAGTGTTCCGCTCGTGGCCACAAAGTCGCTGCCGGCGATTGCAGAATTGCTGGACGTGTCATAGGCGAGAGTTATGGGAGCTTCGCTGGGGGCCGAAAGACTGACGGTGAAAGCCGCCGCAGAGCTACTGGCGTATCGCAGGAGACGGGCGCTAGAAGTATTACCCGGATGGTTGGCAACATAGAGGCTCCCAGCTCCATCGAACGCCATTCCCTGCTTCTCTCCGAATGAGCTACCAATGACCACGTCGATTAGAACTCCCGTCTGTCCATCGAACCGTAGTACGTTGCCATCCGGCCCATCGGCCACGTAGAGATGCCCGTCGGGCCCAAACTCGATAGCAGTTGTCATTGCCGATTCACCATCGGCAAAGACACCCAGAAACGTCCCATCGCTGGCATAGCGGTAAACTTTGGCATCGCCCGTGACATACACATTGCCAGCGGCGTCCAAGGTGAGATCGTTGGGCGTTAGGATGCTTGTGATTCCGGACGCGAAGACGCCGAGAAAGTCGCCATCCGCGTCATACTTAAGGATCTCGTTCGTACCCTTGCTGATGACCAACAAATTGCCGATATGATCGAATGTTATCCCGCGCGGCGTTACAAGGCCATGATCTCCTGAACTGACGAAGGCGCCCGCCGGGTCCGGATCGCCAGTTGCAAGATCAAACCGCAGAATTTCGTCGGTGCCCCTACTGGCGACGTAGATCCAATCACCTTGAATTGTAATTTCCCTTGCCCTGCTCAGTCCCGCGGTTCCCAACGGCACAAACTCAGGATCTATCGCACCCGTTTGACCATTGATCCGCATGATACCCGATAGTTCGCCCACTCCCTCCGTCGTAGCGTAATAGTCGCCAGCCCCACTTCGTGTGACATCCCAAGTTTGGTAAGGAACCACTTGCGCTTCGCTTTCAAAGCTCTCTGCAAATGTCCAGCTCATACTTCCCTCCGTGGCTGTTGCATCGCTGATCGAGATCTCAGGTGGGCTGGATGTTGAAAGTAAATCAAAATAGTTGTTGGTGAATCGTGTTCCGAACTCGATCTGACCAGCGGCATCGTAGTGCACAGCATCGCGTAAGGTGATACCTTCTGTAGTAAAAGCCACCGTCCACGGCATCGACGCGGCGACATCCAATTGCCCTTGCCGAACAAGCTCGGCTCCCGGATATATTTCTAATAGTTCTGGAGAAAGGTCATCTTGGATTTGACTCATTACAAACGGTAGACTATCGTCCGAGAATTCATCGCGCACTGCATGAATGAAGTTAGTCAGATTCTCCCCATAGGCCGCCGAGCGGACCAATGCCTCTTGCTCTCCGGCCAATACTTCATTCGGGTCGCTCGAATCGCTATTCTTATTTCTCGCGTCGCCGCCGCCCATGGCCCAGAAAAAACCCTCGACCTCATACGCATATCCAGCGGCATCTAGGACCGCGAATGCATCATAAGTCTTTTTGAGCAAACCACTCCACATGTGTTCGCTCGACTCAGGCGGACCGATGTTTTCAGGATTGAAGTGAGAGGCAAGATCGCGGCCTCCATCGCCGTGCTTGATGAGGGCAACGCGATGATCTGGATATGCATCCGCAAGTATGCTACCAAGACTCAGTTCCGGACCGAGTCCATTTCGTGAGTCAAGTCCTTCTGGTTCGTCTGGGCGCGGAGCATGTGTCGACAACCCGTGTCCTGGTGCCAAGGTCGTCCACTGCCCGCCATCCATATTGTGATCAAGCCAGATCCACACGTCGTCTTGCGGGACATTCCACAACGGGTCCAGGTTTTCAACCCGAGCGGTTCCAGTCATGTTGGATTGTCCCGCCAACAGGAAGACCTTCACTGGCTTTGCGAGTACTTCATTAATAGTGATATTAATCGTATCGCTAGCCGACGCCCCATCGTCGTCTGTGACGATAAGTGTCAATGTGTGCGTCCCCGTGGCGAGCGTAGTGGATAAATGGGCCGTGGTGCCGAGGACAGTCGTACCATTCCTCCATTCATAGGAGACAATTGTTCCATCACTGTCACTACCGGTACCGGATAGCATCACAAACTCGTCGCCGTTTCCACCGGCATCGCTCAACGTTTGATCCGCGCCGGCATACGCCACAGGCGCTTGAGTGGTGGCGACAGTCCCTACAATTCTGACATTGTCCACATTGCCGTCCTCGGAGCTATCGCTGACACTGGCGCGAAAGCGAAGTAAAAATCCGGCACTCAAGTAATCGTCAAGAACGATCGTCTCATGGTGCCAAGTGTTTTCTGCGTCGACATTCCCGCGCAAACGATCGACCTCTTGCCAACTGCCATTGAACACGTCGATGGCGATGTATTCGCCTGTGTCCCAGCTCGATTCGATATACCACGAGTAAGTCAACTCGACCGAACTGTAGCCACTCAAGTCGAGCGAATTTGCCAAAGTGAGCGTTGCGTTGTTGGCGCTGCCATCCACCTCAGCCGAGCGGCTCCCGTCGGTGGCCCGCTGCGTACTGCGGAACCAATCGTTTTGACTATCCTCCACCCACTGGCCATTCCATTCGCTGACCTCAAAGCTATCGAAAAACAATAGATCAGCAGCTAGCAATTGCCGAAGTTCGAGCGTCTCCAGTCGCAATCGACGTCGGCGACCGAGGGAAGAAACGCGTTGACACGAGCTGCGTGTTAGACGGGACATGGCAGGAAATCCTTGGAGGGCTGTTGGAGAAGAACTCAAGTGAGACAACAACGTCAAAATTCTGTACCAGCGCATTGACCTACCACCCGCTGGGGCACTCAAGCGCACGAAACCTGTTTGTGCACCAAAGTATTTGCGTAAAAGCCCACGAATTCGCTCGAAAAATCTCTTGAAAAACTCAAAATTCAGCCCGCAACGCCAGCAAGTGAGTCCCGTCGATTTCGCGCTGCGAGGTAATAAGCAGTTATTTCCACCAGGGACTAGCTGACCTGTTTTCGAAGGGCGAAGATGCCGATGCCGAGCATGCATGTTTGGGCGATCCCGGCGAATAGCACCAGTCCCATATTGACCTGTTGAAAGTAGGGCTGAAGATGATACAACGCGGCTATAAGGTCGACCCAACCGACCATGGCGGCGGCGGGTGCCAGTACTTGACCAACGAGCGATCCTAGGAATGCAGCGTAAATCGCCCAGCGTCTTCCGTGGCTGGCGAGGACGCTCAGCCCCAGGAGCGGACATGAGATGAAAAGAATGGTGGCAGACATTTCAAGGCGGGAAGCAACCAAGGTGGTACCACTCATGAATTGCCCGATCACCAAAATCCCCAGCAAAACCCAGGAACTCAACAAGAGCTGGATGAAAACCATGATCACGATAGCTTCGCTTGTGCGTTGCGGCCGCGAGCACCAACGCAGCAGGCGCTGCTTTAGCGAAACTGGACGGGCGTGGATGGGTTCGCCGCGCAGGTAGCTGTCGAGATCTTCGGCTAAAGCATCCGCCGATGGGTACCGATCCATGGGGGCGTGCTGTAAGCAACGACTGCAAATCGTCCGCAACTCGCTCGGTACGTGGTCGCGTTTCGGAATGACCAGGGTATCCACCTGCCTGAGTTGGTCCATAATCTTCAGGGGTGATTTGCCGTCGAATGGTCGCTCGCCGTAGAGCAATTCATGTAGCACCGCACCCAGTGCAAAAATATCGCTGGTTGGTCCTATTTTGTCGCGATCGCACTCCGCCTGCTCGGGCGCCATATATAGCGGAGTACCCATCAATAAACTGGTGTGTGTTTTGGTAAGCCCTTCTTCCACCACGCGCGCCACTCCAAAATCGGTAAGCATGGGTATAAAGGGTAAACCTTCGGAGCCTGAAAGAGCATGAGTGGCTAGCGACTCCGGATCGTCCACCCTGGTCGCTAAAATAACATTGGCGGGTTTAATATCTAAATGCACAATATTCTGGCGATGGCAATACGCCACGGCGCGTGCAATAGCTCCGATCAAGCAGGCTGACCACCGCGGTTCTTGCGGTCCAGGGTGTTCCACCAGCCACCGCGCTAAATCTCCCCCCTCACACCACTCCGAAGCGATGTAACAAGCGTCTCCCCATACATCCACTTGGTAGATCTTTACCAAGTTGGGATGGTTCAATTGAGCGGCCAACTGCGCCTCTTGTAAGAACCTCGCCAGCAGTTGCGGATTATTTAGCGTGTCGACCCGCGGGAATTTCAGTGCGACTGGCCGCCGCAATTGCTCGTCGAAAGCCAGGAAGACGTTCCCCATGCCGCCTCGACCGACGAGCCGCTCGATGCGAAAATTCCCAATTCTCCCCAGCCGATTCAGGTCCGCGTGGAGATCCGCCAAGAGCTCGATCGAAATGCGACTGTCTGGCTGGCTCGCCTCGGTCTCGAATAATTGCTCAGCCTCCTCGCGGACTCGCAGCATCGCTTGCAACTTTTCGATCAAGGCATGATCTTCACCACACTGTTCGCGCACAAAAGCGTCGCACTCCAGCGGATCTTCGATCGCCGCGGCCGCGTTGTACAATTCAACGATGTCTAGCGAAGGTTGTTCGGCCACGGCAGGGTGCTCGGACGGAATTGTCTTACAAGTGCCAACTGGAAACGCCCAGTTCACAAGGCAGTCGCTCCGGGAGGAGTCAATCTTTGTCGCGACCACCCATTAAGACAAGCAGCCGAGCCTTTGAAAAGGCCCACAATCGGTCGGCTTTGGCTTTATTGAGATCCAGGTGTTGTGCCGCAGCGGATTGAGTGAAACCGGCGAACACGCGGAGCTTCACCAATTCCGCCGCCACTGGTTCCTCTTCAGCCAAGCTGTCGAGCGCTTCATGCACGGCCAGTATTTCACTGTCGCTTAGCGTTACCTCCGTCGACACATCTCGCAGCGGCACGCGTTTACGATTTCCGCCTCGTTTTTCGCTGATCTTACGCCGCGCATGGTCGACCAAAATACGGCGCATGGTCTCTGCGGCCACTGCCATGAAATGGTCGCGGCCCTGCCACTTACATTGGGACTCAAGGGTCTGCAGACGCAAATAGACTTCATGAGCCAAGGCCGTTGGCTGCAGCGTATGATCAACTCGTTCGCCAGCAAGTTGCCGCTGAGCCAGATCTCGCAGGTTCATATACAAGGCCTGAGCTAGTTCATTTGGTTCGTCGCAGGAAAACATGTTATACGACCTGAACATTGTTATAGCATCGTGAGTCATCTAGCCCGTTCAGGTTATATCAAGCGGTTAGCGATTTAGCAATTAAAAAAACCCGGCTTCTTGCTGACGGTTTCTCCCTGAGAGTCGGAAAAAAATTTGCACTTTGTTGCCACCGTTCCAAAAAGTCCTTGGTTTCCAAGTTCGTTTTTTCACGAATATTTCCTCTGATCATTGCCATCAACAAGCCTATCACTCACAGCTAGCTACGCGTCGATGTGATCATCCGCGGCGTGCAAGTTGGCTGGGCGCCTCCGACCCTGGTGAGGAGCCAATGCGGATCACATGACGAACTCGGTAGCTCAAGTTCGACAAACTGAGGCCGGCTAAATCGTGTCTCCGCAACCAAAGGAAACGTGCGTAGTTGAGCAGTCAATTTGACAGCAACCACTTTTCGCCAAAGCGCACAGGAAGGCGTGTCCTGAGCGCGCTCGAAGCTGCCGAGGTCGAAAGGACCGAAGCGAGTTTGGTAGTTGAGTTCGGCGCGTCGGTTGGACCAACCTCTGCGAGTTGGAGCGTTATCGTAACTCGCGGAGGTGTATTCGACCTCGGTCGCAAACTGATTTTAGCGAACTAGCGGTGGAGTGGGACACCTCGGTGCCAAATTGCATCAAGGCGGCGTGCGGAACGACGAATTTTGAGACGACACTAATGTGGAAATCGCTGCCCTTGAGTAATAGAGCTTTAATGTCGGTCTTCTTGCCATTATGACTGACGGCGAATTTCAGTCTTGCTGATTCCCGTGCGCGACGGGGAAACGGCTTTTCGCGAGTTAGATTTGATGCGGAGGTGGACGAACGTAGGCTAGGGAGCGAACCCTGGCAACTCGCACCGGTGCGCCGAAAGCTAAGGTTTTGAAGCTTCGGTCAAACGGACCAGTTCTATTGTTCGGTAACTGAAAATTGCGGCATCGACGTCAGCCCTTAGATAACTTGGCTTCGGTTACGCGTCGATTCAGTAGGCGGGAAGCCATCATTTCCTCAGTGTGTTCGCTAGCAGGAATCCCACTCCCGCCAAGCAACCCAGACCGATCACGGTGTAGCCGATCCTGAACGCCATGAACTGGTCAGTGTTGTCGGTTGGCTCGAACGTCGCCAAAAAACCGAAGACGCAGAACGCAGCCACGGCCAGAAGGAACAGAGAGCCGAGAATGGCGACAAAGAGTTTCATTTCGTCCTCCTTTGCTTGCCCCACTACTCCTCCTTCAACACATTCTCTTCCACGATCCCAGACGGTCCCTGAACATCAGCCACCTTCGCCTTCGGATCGGCGGAAGTCGCCGTGTTACCGTGGACGTGGGCGGGCTTCTGGCTGTCCTTCACGATGATCGCCGTGCCTTGGAATTGCTTGATCGAGTTGCCAGTCACGGTCACGGTGGCTTTCGTGGCCTTCACTGCCCCCCGGTAGCCGTCGAAAGAGTTGTCGGAGATTGTGGCCGTCGAATTCTCCCAGACCCAGACAGCGTTGCCTTGCTTTGCTCCAATTCCTGTGAAAATGTTGCCGCTGATCGTGGCCCGACCTTGGATCAGAACCGCTGCCACCCCACCGCCAATGATGCGATTGTCACGAATTGTGGCGGTCGAGTCCTCTTTCACGGCAATCATCGGAGGCACACCACCATTGCGAGAGAGTTCATTGTCAATGATCGTTGCCGAAGACTCCCCGGTGACGCCGATTGCTACCAGCTTGTTGTCGAGGCATCTGTTCCCCTGCCTGCCCGAATGTTTTGGAAACACACGTTGTCGGTGATGATCGGATTGGCCTTGCGACAGCCAATCCCTGCTCGCAGGTTCTCCTTGCAAGTGTTGCCCCGAATGATCGGCTCGGCTCCTTCCGCTACACCAATGCCGCCGCCCATGTTGCGATAGACAAAGTTGTTGACGATGAGCGGGGCCGTCTTCGTATTCTCTTTGCCAAGAACTCCGATACCGACATCGCCGTTGTGATGGACGATGCAATTCGTGACGGTGCAATTCACACCTCGAATGCTGATCGCAGGCGTTGTCCCTTCCGCTTGTACCGAGCCTTCGTCATCGCCCAATTCCTCGCCCTTTGACTCGAAGTGTTTTTGCCACTGGGCATCATCATAAGTGCCGACATTTGTGATTGTGAAACCGTCCAGCGTACTGTCCTCGGCCATCAGAACGCCCGGCGTGTCTTCTTGATTGCCGTCATCGAGGACTGTCGCTTCGGCTCGCTGGAGCCCCTCGACACCTTTGGCATTCTCACCTTCGCTACGAAGCGAAATTCCCGGCTTCAGACGAATACGCTCGGAGTATCGACCGGGGGCCACGACAATGATATCATCTGCGTTCGCACTATCGATGGCGACCTGAATCGTCCGATAGTCCTGCGGTACGCGCAGCGTCCCAGCAAGAATTGGATGTACCGTTGTCATGGCGATTACACTGCATGAGATTGATCGCAACATTGAAAATCTCCTGGGTTACTTCAGCAGCGTCAGCAACATGACCACCGGTGTTTGAGCCTTAATGCTGTGCGGCGTCTTTGCAGCCATGTTAAGCCACGTCCCCGGCTTACCTGCAACTTTGTCTTCTCCGACGGTCAGTAACGCTTCGCCCTTGATGATCTGAATGATGGCCGGGAGCGGCGCAACGTGTTCAGCAAGGCTCTCACCAGCAGCAAAGGCGAACAGTACAACTTTTGTATTGGCGTCATCGGCCAGCACTGCGGTCTGTTTGCCGGTTTCAGGTGGCTGGAGTTCGTCTGTGAGTTGACGGATGTGGTATTGGCTCATTGATCTTTCCTCAGCATTGCCGCAAGCTCCAACGGGTAGTCTGTCAGAATACCGTCGATCCTAACATCCACAGCGTGTTGCCAGTTCGCAGTAACATTGCCACTGACTGCTGCACCGGCAATAAAGGACCGCTTACCTTGACTGTGTACGGCCTCCATCTGTGTGTTCGGTGGCAGCTATTCTAACTTCGGGAGTCTTGGGTGACAGAGCTTGCTCTAGTCGTATCATTGCGTCTCGCAGTTTGCGACCAAGCCACTAAGTTGACCGCTAACTAAGCAGGTTCTGAGGATTCCAAATGTGCTCTGCGATCTGCCGATAAAGCTCGCCGCGTAAATCAAGGTCCGCCTTCTTAAATCCACTCAACGGTATGAAGGGCAAGCCGCTGTTTTGCACGAAGTTAGGTTACTCTTTTGGTGATTCATGGTGTTATCGCTAGCCCCAGTTCTTAGTCCGATAGCCGGCCTTGTCCAATTTAAATTTAAGAAAGCTCATGGCAAATCTAGGAGCGCCTAAGCCATGATCCAGAACCACAAGTTGTGAGCCCAAAGGTTCCGTCTGCTGCTCACAGGACGTATTCACACCGACCTCTTGGAACGAAGCTGCAGGGTAAGAAGCCGCAACTCAGCGCTCAAGCTTTGAAAAACTACTCGGAGCTTCCTGTACCGGGGCACGAACGCTCGCCAAGAGATCGTGTCGTAGTCATTCCGAGAAATCTCAGCTCCAATTGCTTGGTACAACCTAGCTGCTGGCGATCACTAATCCGGTTCGCAGCCGCCGACACCACCAAGAAATTGAGCAGCTGGCTGAATCCGTAAACTCCGACGGCGGGCTCTTCCTAATCGGCGGCCAGAGTGCGCACACTTTTTGTGGTCCTCGAACTTCGATCTGCAATTGCATGCGAGAGCTAAGGTTGAAAGCGGCGGCGTTGTACAAGCCTTCTTAACGATACTGAGCCGTAAACCAGATTACAATGGCCGCGATGAAAGCAACCGAAGCTAGCAGGAGGGTAAATATCTTAGCCTTGTTCCTGAAGGATCGTTTGCTTGACGGTTCTATAACGAGCCACCCATCATATTCAGCAACCAATCGAGATTCCTCAATCTGTCGATATCTATAGAGGTATTCAATTCGAGCGCAGCGATATACAAAAAATTCGATATGGGGACTTTCATCTACAAACCATTGTTCCCCATCCAGCGGTCCGCCAATGAATTGGACTTCGTTGCCGTGGTCATCTTTCCGAAAACTGTGTTTTGATTCGTTCGATTGTTGCGTCATGTAAGCCTGCTACCTTTCTTCCATTTAGTTGATCGTCCGCTCCACCGATTCTAGCGAATGGGCGTTTTCGAGGGTTAATTGAACAGCTGCCGTTGACGAAGAGGCGTTTGGCGAATTCGGCTTGAACTCCTTCTCCGCGAAGGGAGCAGTCTCAATGCCCTCCATCCTCGCGAGTAGGCCATCCCACATCTGCGCTCGTGCATACAAGGCGCGTCTGGTTGCATTTTCAACCAGAATCCACTTTGCACTATCATCGCCACAGATCGACTCGACCATTTTCCTAGCCATAGGCCCATGTTCGGAACCATCTACCTCGATATGCCTATTCAGGTAATAGATAAAGTTGTCCAAGGCTCCGCTAGAAGTTCGATTGAGTTGATCCACAATGTTGCTGAATAAATCTGGCAGCAGGTCTTCTCTGGCCAGGGCAAACACTCCAGCGATTTCGCATAGTTCGCCATGTTCAATCAGGTTGAGAGTGCCCAGTACGAACTGGCTCACGCTGGATGGAACATTCACTTCACAGAGTGCTTCTTCAACAGACTTCCCATGGTTTAGCGAGTCCAAGAACCGGTCGATGCGAAGCGTACTAGTTCCACACGCCCTCATCGAGGATCGGTACAGCTCGAAATGCGAAGAAGGCTTTCCGAGACGGTCATAATCGCTTTCCTCACCTAAAACAATTTCATTGATCAAACGACAGGCACTCGCGTTGGACGCCGGTCGCCAGTAACGGTCGACACAAGTCAATTTCCTCTGCAGCGCCTTAAGAAGGCACATAAAATCCCAGACCGCGAACACGTGATGGTCCATGAACAGCCTTAAATCCTCAAGCTTTGTCAGCCTTCGGTAGATGGGATGCCTTAAAAGCTGTACTTTCTGAGGCTTCAGCTGAGAAACAATTTGTTCATAGCCACTCATGCAATCATCCTTTACTAGGTTATTCTAGGAACCGGCAAAGCCTAATTAAGGCAACAGACGGCGGCTTCCCAACCCTCTAAAATTTTTCAACTTCCCAATCTGCATCGAATAAGTTACTGGCAGACCATGGTTTCAGATCAAGAGATGGAGCTTATGCAGGAGGCAATTCGGGTCGCGAGAACTAACCCCTCTGCACCATTTGGGTGCATTCTGTTTGACAGTAGTCAGCAAAAGATCGTCTCTACTGGCATCAATCAGTCGCATATAAACCCGCTGTTGCACGGCGAAATCGCAGCGATCGATGCGTATGCCAGGGGGCATGAGAAAAACTGGTCGGACTTATGGCTGTTTACAACGGCTGAGCCGTGCTGCATGTGCCAAGGAGCAATCCTGTGGTGTGGCATAGCCAAATTAGTTTTCGGTACTTCCATCGATACGCTCAGGCGTCAAGGCTGGTCCCAGATCGAAATTTCCTGTTCGGAAATATCACAACGTAGCTGGCGACCTGAGCTTGAGATTCGGCCAAGAGTTCGGGAACAGGAGTGTGACAGCTTGTTCGCTAACGCAATTCAACTTCGCTTTCAGCATTAAAGCTCTACGCGAGAAAGTCACGGCCAACACGCTCTGCAAGCGATTAAAAAAGTCGACCCATGAAGGTAAGTTTTCCCCAAAGTCATCAGCGAATCAGCACTGCGGACTACACTTAGCTCACTTACGAGAGGACTGTGACATGAAAGCGCTAATCGGCAATAAAGCTTCAGAAAAAGATATTCGTGACTGGTTGTCTCAAAACGGATTCAACGGTAACACTGCTCAGTTCAAGGAAATAGAGTTGCACGCCGTTCAACGCCCAGGCTGGCTGCAAGTCTTTCGCTTCGAATTTGAAGGGTTTTCTGCAAAAAACCGTAAAGTACATCTTTACGGAGCAATGCATTCTGATGAGCGCCATGGGCCCCCACAGATCGTTGTCCACAAGGACGAGGCTCTGCGCGATGCGCAGCTCGAAAACTGGTCGGAGGGCTTGATCACGCTGCGTCGCCATCGACGCCAGGGGACTCTATTTGATTATTTAATGGACCTTTTCAATTTTCCACGGCCTTCGAAGTTCTAACGCTCGGCGTCCCAGTCATCGCTGGCATCGATTGCAACTAAACAGTTTCCTTCCACCTGCTTCGTTGATAGTAACGGCAGCGTTGCAGCTGGGGCAGCAAGCTTTCTTGTAGATGTTAAGGCTCTCAGATCGGTTCAGGCGAGATAGAGGTTTCTGCGTGGATTCCGAGTTCACAGTAATAATTCGATTATATTTGACCCCGATCTCCATTAAGCGTTTGGTTAGCGCCCACAGTTCGTTGAATTCGCACTTTGTCAGCTCGTTGCCGGGTCGCATTGGATCAATCCCAAGCAGAAAAAGAATTTCGGCGCGATAAATGTTGCCTACACCGGCAATCATGGATTGATCAAGAAGAATGTTTGCAATTGTTTTTTTGCTCCGAGTGACGCGATCCCATAGCGCGATCGGATCGCTATCGCGGCGTAGTGGATCTTGACCCAACTTCTCGCAAAGGCGCCTCATCTCCGCAGAAGAGACCAATTCGCACTGGTTCGGACCGTTTAGATCAAAACCGCGTTCTCGTTCAAACAACCGAACTCGCACCGCACCGCAAGGCTCGGGCAAAGGGGTGCGGTACACTCGAAACCTACCATAGAGACCGAGGTGAACGTGCAGAATCTTCGAACCGCCGAAGTTGTAAAACAGGTGTTTCCCATAGGCTTCCACCGACTTCAATGATTTGCCCGATATCCTGGTGGCATCCTCTGAGAATCGTCCCTGTGGAGATTCGACCATGACTTTTTTACCGGCGAACCATTTTGAATGATCTCGGGCTAGCCGATGTATCGTGTGTCCCTCGGGCATGTTCTTGCAATCCGATTTAATTTATAAGGCATATGCCTCGTCAACGCAGGACAACTGCAATTCGTGCGACTGGATAACAGCTGCCTCAGCATAAGCCTCCTCTGTCTCCCAGATTCGAACACGAACAATTCTTCCTCCTAAACCTGCCATGAGCTCAGGTGCAGCTACTTCGAGCAGATACTTGGCCATGTTTTCGGCCGTAGGGTTATAAGGAAGCACGAAGAATCGGCAGGGTTCTACCATTTTAAGAGCGGCAATGGCGTTTTCGTCCCCCTCAAAGACCAAAAAGCTGTGATCCCAGTGTTGATCAAGCCAGCCCTTGCATCGCGACTTGAGCTCGGCAAAATCAACGACGCGTCCGACGGAGTCTTGCCGATCGCCGGTCGCGAAAAAGTCGGCCACATAGTTGTGGCCATGAAAATGCTCGCACTTGCCACCGTGCTTGAACAACCGATGTCCAGCACAGAACCGAATTCGTCTCATTACAGTCAAACTCATACAGCACCAATAATGAAGTGGAATTTGTAAGTTTTCAGCAACTATAGTCAGACGAGAAGTGGCTGCAACGCGAGAGTGGGCAAGGCGGCATAGGCTTAAAGCCGCTCAAGCGGCTACCTGGACTTTTTGGACGAATCGCGATCGACGCAGACTGGTCAACACTATTAGGCTCTCTATAGTCTGTCGGTTCAAATCAGATCCTACTGGTCGCTTACGAGAGAACAATATTATGCAGACAACATTTGAATCCTCTGCTCTTCCCGATGTTCAATCTTCGGGCGACAGGCGGAATGTAGCGATTAATAAGGTGGGCGTGAAAGCCGTCCGCTACCCAATCACTCTACGAACTCCGGGAAAGGGTATTGGTACCGGGACCCAGACGACAGTCGCCTCAATCAACATGTATGTGGCTCTCCCTCCGGAGGTGAAAGGCACCCACATGTCGCGATTTCTTGAGGTTCTCAACGAACACCATGAATCACTTTGTTCGGATAGGCCTAGCCTCTTAGTTCAGGAGGCGGCGAGTTGCGTTACGCAGTCGGGCTTGCTCGGCTTTGTCGCGACGTTCCACTTCACGATAGGTTCGAACCGCTTCGGGATGACTCGCCTTCCATACGTCTGGTAGCAGCTCACTGGGCTTGGCTGTGCCTCGGTTCAGATGCTCGATTGCATCTCGGAGGGATTCATACACATCCAGGTCGTGACGATGCGCGCTGGCCACCAAGCTCATCAAGTTCGCGTTGCGCATGCCCGCGCGAAGTGAGCCAACGAATAGCCAGTTCTTTTTGCCCACCGCCACGCGCTTCATGAGACGCTCTACCCAATTGTTATCAATCGGCAGTCGACCATCGGTGACATACCCGTTGAGTGCATCCCAATGGTTGCGAACATAGTTCAGCGCCTGGCCAAGCTTGCTCGATGGTAGCACGCTCTTGGCCATGATACCACCGAGCCAATCGCCCAACCGATCCAAGATCAGTTTCGATTCCTTCTGGCGCACTTCCGTCCGCGCGTCGTTTGTCCACTCCAGCGCGCGACGCTCGATGTCATACAACTGATTCATCCACGCCAACGGCAGGGCACTGACAGTCAGGTCAACATCCTTGGCTTCAAAGACATGTCGACGCGCATGCGACCAACAAGCCATTCGAGTCATCGAACTGCCGGATGCTAAGACCACGCTTAAGTTACCAGAGTAACAATCTGCCATCACATGTCCGCTGTAGGTTGCTAAGAACTCAGCCGGTCCATCGCGATGCCTCGACACGCGAAAGTCGAAAACATCGTAAGGCGCATCCATGCCTCCTGAGTAAGCCCACATCTTTGCTCCCAGACTCTTCTCGCCCTTACGCTGGGCCTCCTGCATCTTCTCGATCAGCCGCATGCTGCGAGAGCAATCTTGGTTAACCTCGGGTATTTCACTGGGCATGATCAGCGTTACGTTGGTATCATCCATGCCGATATACTGACCAGCCAGCAAGCGACGAATCATGTGCTTGGGCAATTCTTCAATCGCTTCGGCCGCTAAGTCTGTCTGGTAGTCAATCGTCGAGCGGGTCGGCGTCCAGCCACTGGCGTTGAAAATGTCTTGAAGACGATAGTATGGAATGTGAAGCCCAAACTTGCCATTGATAATGGCCGCTGGAACGCTCGCATCGTACTTGCCTTGCTCGCCCATCGCGGCTGGCATTTCTTCGCGAAATGCTTCGCTTTCCGGCATTTCCGGAACTGCGAAGACAGGCTCCATAAACCGTTTTACATAGATCTCTGAAGGCTGGTGACACAGCACCTCTTTCGGCTCATAACGCAACAGGAGCAGCTTGCCCGCATCGATCAACTGCTGCTTGTCGGCTGGAATGACAACTGCCACTTCTTCGCGTCGCAAGTGAGCAGGGAATGCATCACTGCGCAGCTTGGCTTTTTCTTTTCTCTGAACGCGAGTGTAAGTGATTTTCTGGATGGCTTCTTCGGCTTCGCGTTTAGCCGCTTCAAGGACTGCTTGAAGTTCTTTGTCTTCCGGGAAGTCAAGTAGTTGCTGAGCCGGGTTGATGAACTTCTCGCTTCGATTTCCAGCCAGCAGTTTTGAGTAGGCCGCCTGTGCCTCAGCCAAATCTTTCTGGAGCTGTTCATTCTTGCCGGAGAGCTCGTGAATGAACACCGACTGAGTCACGATAACTTCGTGAGCGGTGTTCAAATCGTTCGGTAGTTCATTGGTGCTTGGCATGCTGGTACTATAGCGCTACGCACACAATGCGCCAGTGGTCATCGCTGCCATCTTGCATAAAAAGTAAAAGATTTTTTGTTCACGCTACGGCCTATGAACTCGCGCCGGGGAGTTCCGGTGCAACATAGCGCTTGCGTCGCTTGACACTCGCTAGATCGATGCCCGAGAGCAGCAAGTTCAATTCAGACGCATCGATCTCGAGACGCTTGGAATTGTCTTTCGGCTGCGGATGCTGCAAGCTCCCGCGCTCAAGACGTTTTTGCCAGATGGCGATGCCGTCGTTGTCCCAGTACATCAGCTTCACGCGATTGCGGCGCAAGTTGATAAACATGAATAGACCCCCACTGCGAACATCCATCGAAAGATCGTTTTTCACGATTCCGAAGAGTCCATCGTAGCTCTTCCGCATATCGACCGGCTCGCGGTGCAGGTAGATCTTGATGGCCGGTGAGAAGCTGATCATCCGGCAACTCGCTGTGCGTGTTGGAGTACAGCTTGAAGTGCTCCCAGCGCATCAGCCGGAACAGCGATCCGAGTACCGTCCTTGACGCACACCAGGACTCGCGCTGAGCAGTTGTCGCGAACGACAACCGGAACGAACGCCGAGCCTTGGCTAGCGGGCAAGCTGCCACCTGGCTGACTGGCTGTCGTAACCTTGCGCTTCCAGTAGTAGAAGGTTGCCGGGGTGCAGCCAGCAGACTCGCAATACTTCTGGACGGACTGGCCGAGCTGGCAGAATTGTTCCAAACGCTCCATCCAAAGCTGGAGCTGGATGGCGGTGTTAGCTCGAGGCATGTGGCGGTTCTCCTTGCGATTTGCACGGGTGACTTGCAACTACGCAACAAACCTACACCGCGTCTACCGACCAGGCGCCCCAAAAATCCCCAGCGTCAATGTACGCTTACAGTACAACGGAGAGAACTTCCGTTCGCGTCGCTGTCTCGACCAGCTTCGTGCTGACCGGGGCCGACCGTCTGATAGAGGTTTGGTGAATCCGCCTGTAAATCATTACACCGAATGCAACTGCACAGAGAATCGCTCGCGCAATCCAGTAACCTGATTGATCTCGAATCGACTCGCCAACACCCGTTAGCGCCGAGCGTTGACTCGCTTCCATTGATCCCGACCGACAGGATTCAAAGAGGCGAGTCAAAAGAGCCAGGGAAAAACCGGAATAAAGAGTGTGCATGGGAACGACTTCGTATCCTTCGCCAACAACGCTTTCAACAGCCTCGCCGGCGCAAACACCTCGATCGTGGCTTGGTTAAAGACAACTCAAACCGGGGATTTTTCGGCAGCGACGTTCGAGGGCGATTGGATCTTGTATTTTGACGCGGCCAATCCAGGCGGGTGAAAATCAGAAAAGGTCAGAAAAGGTGCCACAGAATAAGGTGTCAGGAACGGGTCAGGAACCGTTTCGCTTCTTCGGTCGCCCTTGTGGACGCAGAGTGCTCTCAAGCCCCAATCGCTTGACGATTCTGCTGGACCATCGCTCATCGCCAAACGGACGGCTCGAGATACTCTTCGACTTTTTCCCACCGCTCTTGTTCCTTGCTCGCTTGCTCTGACACATACTTTGCGGCGGCTTGGTCTTTTTCGGCTGAGCTGCGTTGCCGCTCTAGCTAGCTAGAGAGCCTCGGCTTGCTCCAGGGAGCCCCTTCATTCAACACGAGCCAGCGCTTGACTACACATGAGGGCGTGTCGCGGGCATGGACGTTGCGAATTGCCACAGTAATCTGCTTTGCATGTTGATCGATGGCGACGTATAACATCATTCGTTCTCCTGGGAGTTAGTGTTTGGCGAGCCACTGCGGCTACGCCGTTGTCCACTACCAGGAGAACATATTTTTCAAGTCGTCGCCTCTTTCATCGAATTAAACCGACGCGAGTTTAACTCAGTGTTTCCGGCACCAAGAAACCCAGGCCGTTGAGCGGTCAGTCTGACAACCGCCATTGCGCCAGCGCGCCCAGGTGGGCGTGACATTAGTCAGTTAGCAGCTGGAATTGCAGTCGGTGAAATCGACCTCACGCAGTTCGCTGTTTGTCTTCCTGCCAGCGGTTGGACCAACCGAAGCGAGTTAGAGAATTGTCGTAACTCGCGGAGGTGTAATTGACCTCGGTCGCTAACTGGTTTTAGCGAACTAGCGGTGGAGCGGGACACCTCGGTGCCAAATTGCATCAAGGCGACGTGCGGAACGACGAATTGCGAGTCGGCAATAAGGTGCAAATAGCTTCCCTTGAGCAACGCAGCTTTAATGTCGGTCCTCTTGCCATTATGGCTAACGGCGAATTGAAGTCTTGCAGATTGGCGTGCGCTACTGGAAAGCGGTTTTGTGAGTTGGATTTGATGCGGAGGTGGTCGAACGTAGGCTAGGGAGCGAACACTGGCGAGCTTGCACCGGTGCGACGAAAGCTAAGGTTTTGAAGCTTCGGTCAAACGGACCAGTTCTATTGTTCGTTAACTGAAAATTGAGGCATCGACGTCAGCCCTTAGATAACTCGGCTTCGGTTACCGGTGGCTCTATGCAGACGATACGAGGGTGCCCGACGTGCCATTGCACTTCCTTCCCGCGGTCGAAACCGGTTGTTACCGGGTTTTCTACCGTTTTTCGTGATGGGGAAAAAAGCGCTCTGACCGGCGGTCAGGTATCGATTTTACCAACGATTCGCTTAGTGAACTTAAAGTCGGGGTGATAGGATTCGAACCTACGACCCTCTGGTCCCAAACCAGATGCGCTAGCCAGGCTGCGCTACACCCCGAACACCCAGGAATCTATCCGAAGTTGCTCTCGACCGCAATGCGGGCTGGGATTTATCTGCCGATCTACGCTTGATATTCGTCGTGAACTTCCGACGCTAGTCCCCAAAACCTAAGTTTCTTCCGATGCTGATACTGAAAACGGCAGCCGTGTAAGTCTTGAATAGCGTGCGGGACTCGTAACCTCGTCCACTACTTTGTGCGCTTATTGTGGTGGACGAGGTTACGAGTCCTGCGCGCGGACTAAACTGGACGGAACTTAAAGTTTTCGGCACTAGCCGCGGGCTCCCCAGCAAGCTCAGACCATAGCTAGCGCCTGAGGTTCACGACAGAACGGGGTTGCGATAATGTGCAGCAGTGGCCCTTCAAGCTCAACGGAGTAAAATAGAATAACATAGTTAATGCAATGCTTGATTGACTAATTGGACTGCGATGGAGCGTGACGCCCCGTAATGACCACACTTTCCCCTCCGAGAATCCCACCTTTCCTCTGAGACACGCACATGGATTTGCTTTTCAATGCTCCCTACTTCCCCCACTCGATGCCCCAGGGGAGTCGATGCGGCGGCCGCCGAGCCGCGGCAATCGCGGTAATTGTGTTGGCCGTTGGCCTAAGCTCTGCGTCTGCGGCAGAGCCTATCGAATACAACCGCGATATCCGTCCAATCTTGGCGGAACATTGCTTCGCTTGTCACGGGGCCGATAGCGCCTCCCGCAAAGCCGATCTGCGGCTCGACCAACGTGCGGCGGCCATCGACATGGGAGCCGTAGAACCGGGTGAGCCCGACGACAGTGAATTGATCGCGCGGATCGTCAGCGATGATGCCGATCTACTGATGCCCCCGCCTGAAACCAAGAAGCCTTTGTCTCCACAGCAAATTGCGCTGCTGCGCAATTGGGTTGAGCAAGGTGCCGAGTACCAACTGCATTGGTCTTTCCTGCCGCCCGATCAACCCAAGGTACCTGCAGTCAACCACGCGGCATGGATAAGAAATGATATCGATCGCTTCGTTTTGGCTGAGCTCGAGAAACGAGAACTGAGCCCCGCTCCGGAAGCCGATCCGCGCTCACTGTTTCGAAGACTCCACCTGGACATCACTGGCTTGCCACCAGCAACTGCGGATGTGGACCAGTTCATTCAAGATTATGCCAACAGCGATACCGCGCTCTCCGCCTGGATCGATCGCCTCATGGACTCGCCCGCTTGGGGAGAACATCGCGCGCGGTATTGGCTCGACGCGGCCAGGTATGGCGATACCCATGGATTGCACTTCGATAACTATCGCGAGATGTGGCCCTATCGCGATTGGGTTATTCGCTCTTTCAATGCGAATCAACCCTTTGATCAATTTACCATCGAACAACTAGCCGGGGACTTGCTCCCCGCACCAACCGACGACCAACTTATTGCTACTGGCTTCCAGCGTTGCAACATGACGACGAATGAAGGTGGAACGATCGATGAAGAAAACGAGGCGATTTATGCCACCGATCGCGTGCAAACGTTCGGTTGGGTTTACCTGGGGCTGACGACGAACTGTGCGCAGTGCCACGATCACAAATTCGATCCGATCAGTATTCAGGATTACTATTCGCTGGCCGCCTTTTTCCGCAATACCACCCAGCCACCCAAGGATGGCAATGTCAAGGATGGTCGAAGTTCCGTGTTAGTCGTACCAACTGCTGAAGACCAACCGCGTTGGGATGCTCTCCCCGACGAGATCGCATCCGCAAATTCAGTGCGCGAGGCGCGTAAGCAAAGCGCACGGCCGCAGTTCACACAGTGGCTAACAAGTGCCACGACCGATGCGTTGGAGCAGGCGGTGCCGCTCGAAGGACTAGTGTTGTGCGCAGCACTGAGCGAAGGGAGTGGAGTGGACTTAGTGAACTCAGCCGCGCGGGAGAAATCGCTAAAGGAGACCGGCGAACTTAAGTGGATCACCGACGGTAAGCTCGGACCGGCACCCGTGATGAAGTCAGGTGCTACGCTCGAGGCAGGAGACCTGGGAGATTTCGAACAGTCCGACAGTTTTAGCTACGGGGCTTGGATCAAACCGGCCAACAAGAATGCCAGCGCGGGTATCATCGCGAGGATGGACGAACAGCACCAACATCGTGGCTGGGATCTTTACCAGAGCGGAGAAACGCTGTCGGTTCACATCATTGATGCTTGGCCCGATAACGCGCTCAAAGTCTCAACGAAGCGGACGGTGGTCGATCCGAAAAAGTGGCAGCATGTCTTTGTCACCTATGACGGTTCGGGGAAGGCCGCTGGGATCAAACTCTATATCGATGGCCAGGAAGAACAACTCAAGGTCGATACCAAAACGCTCAAGCCCGATGCATCGATTCGCACCACCACACCGCTGCGAATTGGCCAGCGGAGTAGTGGGGCTGTGTTTGAAGATGGTGCTATTCAGGATGTCAGACTCTACACGCGCGCATTGAACGAGGACGAAGTACGCGACATTGTGGAAACAATTCCATTGAAACAATTACTAGCGACATCAGCCGATGAACGTTCCGAGGCGCAAGAACAAGCACTCTACGATCACTATTTGCAGCGCGTCGACACACAGTATGCAGCGGTGACCAAGGGGTTGAACGAACTGGAACGGGAACGCGAGGCGATTCGCGCGCGCAGCCCGATCACTCATATTCAAGAAGAGAAAATGGACTCGCCCCCCATGGCCTATATCCTGATGCGCGGTGAATACGATCGTCCGGGAGAACAAGTCGCCGCAGCGCCACCCAGTGCGCTGCATCCGTTGCCAGACGGAGTATCCAACAACCGCCTCGGCTTGGCTCAGTGGGTCGTCGATCCCGCCAATCCACTCACCACGCGGGTGACCGTCAATCGCTTTTGGCAGGAAGTGTTTGGCCAGGGGATTGTGACCACGCCCGAAGATTTCGGAGTGATGGGGATGTTGCCGACCCATCCTGAATTACTCGATTGGTTGGCGGTCGATTTTCGCCAGCATGGTTGGGATGTCAAACGCTTCTTCAAGCAGCTCCTGCTGAGCGCTACCTATCGACAATCATCCGCCGCTACGCTGGAAAAACTGGAACAGGATCGCAACAACTCTTGGCTCTCGCGTGGCCCACGCTTCCGTATGGATGCTGAGATGGTTCGCGACTATGCACTCTGTAGCAGCGGTCTGTTGTCCAACAAAATGTACGGGCCGAGCGTGAAACCTTATCAGCCAGAAAAAATCTGGGATATGGTGGGGCTCCCCAATGGCGACACGCGAGAATACGTGGCCGACAAGGGAGAGGGCTTATATCGCCGCACCCTGTATTCATTCTGGAAACGCATGGCCCCTCCACCCAACTTGGAAGCCTTCAATGCCCCCAGTCGCGAAGTCTGCACGGTCCGCAGAGAGAGGACCAACACGCCGCTGCAAGCCCTGGTGACGCTCAACGATCCGCAGTTTGTCGAAGCCGCGCGCAAGCTGGCCGAACACGCAATGGAAGTGGGTGGTAAAGATGATCAGGCCATACTGAACGAAATCACGCGGCGCGCACTCGGACGTTTGCTAACTGAACAGGAACAACCGATCATCGCCGCCAGTCGCGCGGAGTTTTTAACCTTTTACCAATCCCACATTGAAGATGCCCAAGCACTAGTGTCCGTCGGCCAATCTTCCGTAAATCAAAAACTGAACATCTCCGATTTGGCCGCCTGGACGATGGTCTGCAATCAAATATTAAATCTGGACGAAGCGATTTGTAAATAGTTTAAGGTTAAGGTTAAGGTTAGGGTTAGGGTTAGGGTTTATGGGTTTATTTTGCATTTTACGGCCGAAGGCTCGGCGGATTGTCTAGCCCCGGCTGAAGGCTGGGTGTGGAGTGAATGTTCGAATCATTTAGGGCTGAAGGCCCGGCCGATTCCCAATAATCCACTGGGCGGTGCTGCTTTGCTGCGTCTGACAATACCACTGGAGTGACCCGAGATTGCCTGAATTCATTACTTCGAGCGCTTAAACAGAACCACACCTGCTTCAAACTCAACTCCTTCGGCAACACTGGCCCCAGCCAGTGCCACCCACTCCACCCACTCCATCACTCCATCACTCCATCACTCCATCACTCCATCACTCCTTCACTCCTTCACTCCATCCACTCCACCACTCCACTCCTCCTCAAGCCTCAAAAAAATGAAAATCGAAAAACAATTCGCGACGCGGCGGCAATTTTTTTCTGGTGGTAGTCATTTGCTGGGGAGTGCCGCCCTGATGGCGTTGGCGGGAAAGACGGCTGCGCCAGCGCTCGGAGGTGACGCGGTCGCTGGGCCCATTGGTCCCCATTTTGCGCCACGGGCTAAGCGAGTGATTTACTTGCACATGGTCGGTGGCCCGAGCCAGATGGATCTGTTTGATTACAAGCCGGTGATGCGACAGTGGTATGACAACGATCTCCCCGAAACAATTCGCATGGGTCAGCGACTGACGACGATGACTAGCGGTCAAGCGCGATTTCCAATCGCGCCAAGCAAATTTAAATTTGCACCCGCCGGTGAATGTGGCTTGTGGATGAATACTCAGTTGTTGCCCAAGCTGGCCCAGAAGGCGGACGAGATCTGCTGGATGCGAAGCCTGAATACCGAAGCCATCAACCATGAGCCAGCCATTGCGGCCATGCAAACGGGGAATCAAATCACGGGTCGCCCCTGCTTGGGGGCTTGGGCCTCGTACGGTTTAGGAACTATGAATGAAGACTTGCCCGCCTTCGTGGTGTTGGTGGCGATTCCCAGCAATCGCGAGCAAGAACAAGCGATTTCGTCGCGTTTGTGGAGCGCCGGATATCTGTCGGGCGAACACGCCGGGGTTTCCTTTCGCAGTGGTGGTGATCCGATTTTATACATTAACAATCCCCCCGGAGTTCCCACCGCGATTCGCAAGCGCTCGATCGATGGACTCAATCAGCTCAATCAACTCAACTATGCCGCGCAGCATGACCCCGAAACCCATACGCGAATTCAGCAGTATGAACTCGCGTTTCGCATGCAAGCCAGTGTGCCTGAACTAACCGACCTCAGTAGCGAACCAGAGCATACGTTCGCCCTGTATGGAGAGGAGGCCAAGAAGCCAGGGAGTTTTGCTAACACAGCGCTGATGGCGCGGCGTTTAGCGGAGCGCGGGGTACGCTTCATTCAGGTCTACCATAACAATTGGGATCACCATAGCAACGTCGGTGGACGCCTACCCGATCAATGCCGCGACGTCGACCAACCTTGTAGCGGGCTGCTTACTGACTTGCGGCAACGCGGCATGCTGGACGATACTTTGGTGATTTGGGGCGGAGAATTTGGTCGCACCATCTACTCCCAAGGTGGGCTCACCACCGAGAACTATGGACGCGATCATCACCCCCGTTGTTTTTCGATGTGGATGGCCGGGGGTGGCGCCAAAGGTGGCGCAATTTATGGCGAGACCGATGAATTCAGTTACAACATCGTCAAAGATCCGCTCCACATTCGCGATTTTCACGCTACCGTGCTGAAGCTCCTCGGTTTTGATCACGAGCGTTTGGCATTTCGCTATCAAGGACTCGATCAACGCCTAACCGGCGTCCTACCCGCCCGCGTTGTCGATGAATTGCTGGCCTAGTTGCTAATTGGATTCGCGTGCATTTGCGTGATTCGCTCGCGATGCGATCACGGCCCACGAATAGCGCGAATGCACGCGAATAGGAATTGCATAATGGCGACCAACATCGAAAGCTCTAACAGCGTCACGCAACGTTTCTCGACGATTCAAAGTAGATATTTTTGCAACGATTCGGGAGCGAAATCCACTCTGCGACTGCTGCCTCAAGCAGTTTATCAGTACAGCAACTCAAGCGTACTTTGGGGAGGTGTCTTTGCAATGGCGATCGGTACCGATCCAGAAGCATTTCTACAGTTGGAAGCCCGTCGCGACAGCGGTGAAGTCCACTGGTACTACGGCTTTGCACGAATGACTGGACGTCGGCTTCAAGCCAAACTGGATGCGGCAGTTGTTTGGGAGGTCGAACGAGCGCCTGTTTGGTCCGGCGAGCATGAGTACCTGTTCTGCATCAACGCAGCGACAATACCAATTGTTCCAAACGAAGAATGAAACTGCACCAGGTAGCTCGTACCTGTCAGTCAATCAAATTACTCCCCTCGCAATCGTCGAAGCTCTTCTTCGAGCTGTTGATTTCTCGTTTCGGCAAGTTGCCTTGCCTCGCGCTCGTTCGCGGCGATCATTTGTTGCTGCTCCGCCTCTTGGCGTTGTTGCTCTGCTTCTTCGCGATATTGCTCTGCTGATTCACGAAATTCACTGGCGCGACGCGCATTGTCTTCGGCTTCAGTTAACAACAACTCCCCCGAAGCCAAGTCAACCATTTCGAGCGACTTCCCGCTCAGACGCAGTCGAATGCCCAGAGTTTGACAGGTCAATTCACCAGTCGTTGATTCCATCTTGACCAAGGTTCCGTTCTGCAAACGAAAGCCTTGCAGCGCGGGGCTTAGGTACTCAGCCAGCGGATCGTAGAGAAAATACTCCGACACACCAAACTGCTCATAGGTTTTGGGCTTAACCACCAAGTCTTCGCGCTTGGTGGAACGCGATGTGACTTCGAACACAACATCGGGCGTGCGCTGCTCTTCCCAAGTTTTGAAGGTGCGTCGCGGACCGGGATTGCAATCGAGAACTACGAAGTTGTCTGGAACTACAAAACGTTTCGGTTGGCCAAGTTCGTAGTAAATCAGCAAGTCACTTCCGATATAATTCTGTTCTCCCTTGAGGCGTTGGGTGAGCAGTTGATCGATACGTACGATCCACTTGCGATGCGTGTCGGTTTCACCCATGGGACGTCCATCCGATTCTGGGTAATCAATTTCGACTGGATTGGTAATGTTCATGGCTGTTTTCGTAAACAGACGCGGGACGCTAAATATGCTCTATTGTAACATGCGGCGGAGGGTGGAATGAGCCAAGATGGCTCGGCTGTTGTAAAACCCACAGAGAACAAGCCAATGAATTTACAGACTAACCCACAGTTGGAACTGGCGCTAGACTACGTGCGCGGCACGTCGACAAGTGTCTTTCTGACGGGCAAGGCGGGGAGTGGTAAGACTACATTTTTGCATCAAGTCAAAGCGGAAGGGAGCAAGCGGTTGGTGGTTGTCGCTCCCACTGGAGTTGCGGCAATCAACGCAGGGGGCATGACCATACACTCGTTCTTTCAGCTCCCCTTTGGCATACACTTGCCAGACGCGCATCGCCAGGATGAGAACCGACGGTTTGCAAGAAGAAAGATCAATCTCATTCGTAGCCTTGACTTGTTGGTGATCGATGAAATCAGCATGGTTCGAGCTGACATGTTGGACGCGATCGACCATGTTCTGCGGCGCTTTCGCCACGACAGCCGTCCGTTTGGCGGCGTGCAGTTGTTGATGATCGGAGACCTGCATCAGTTGCCACCGGTCGTCAAGCCGGAGGACTGGGAGACACTTAGCCGCTACTACGACACTCCCTATTTTTTTGGGTGCCGAGCACTGCAGAAAACCAACTATGTTTCTATCGAACTAAAACACATTTACCGTCAATCAGATATCGCCTTTATTGAACTTCTAAATAGAGTGCGCGACAACTGTCTCGATGATGAGACTCTGCGGATACTCAACAGTCGCTTTGTACCCAATTTTCAGCCACCCAAGCGGGAAGCATACATCACACTCACCGCTACCAATGCTGCGGCGTGGGATATCAATTCAAAACAATTGAAACAGCTAGCTGGCAAATCCCACATCTTTTCCGCCCGCATTGATGGAGAATTCCCCCCCAGTTCTTACCCGACGGAAGAGCAGCTCGAGTTCAAAACAGGTGCACAGGTCATGTTCATCAAGAACGATTTGCAACCGGAGAAACGCTATTTCAACGGCAAGATCGGTCGCATAGTGCGTGTCGCCGACGGTGCGATAGTTGTGCGCTGCACAGACGATGCGACCGATATCGAGGTCACGCCTGCCGAATGGCAAAATGTGAAGTATTCGCTCAACGAATCGACGAAGGAAATCGAGGAGCAGATCTTGGGTACTTTTACTCAGTATCCGCTCAAACTGGCTTGGGCTATCACCATCCACAAGAGCCAAGGGCTGACGTTCGAACGAGCGATCATTGATGCCCAAGCGGCCTTTGCTCACGGCCAGGTCTATGTCGCGCTAAGTCGCTGCACGAGTTTTGAAGGGATCGTGCTGCGTTCGACGATCGCCTTTTCTAGTGTCAAGACAGACCCAGTCGTCAAGCAGTACAGTGAAGAAGCGGAACGCAACGCACCTACCCAGAGCCAAATTGATCAATCCAAACGTCAGTATCAGCAGCTCCTGGTGGAAGAACTGTTTGGTTTCCGTGCGATACAGCAGTGTGTTGACCGCTTGCACAGATCATATCAAGAGCACCAAACGACGCTAACATTGGAAGCGTGCCTCCAAGTCGCTGCATTGGCTAAGCAGACCCACCAAACGCTGATATCGATTGCCGACAAGTTCCAACCGCAACTTGCCGCTTATCTTCAACAAGATGGTATGCCTGAGTCGAACGAAAGTCTGCAGGAGCGTATACGCAAGGCGGCTGGTTACTTCACTGAAAAGATTCCCCCACTATTGCAAGAAGCTAGTGCGATCCCCACCGCTGGCGACAACCAGGCCGTGCGTGGGGCCGTGATCTCACAACTCGAAGCGCTGCAACTTGGGCTATTTGTCAAACAAGCGACCTTTGCCGCATGTAGTCAAGGCTTTTCGACACCCGCCTACCAGCGCGCGCGGGTCGATGCCGAGCTCGATTTTTCGGACCGCAATACAGCCGGTTCATCGACCGATTTAAAAATTCCTAAGGGTGTCCCCCATCCCGAACTTTACGGTCAACTGTTGCAGTACCGACAGCAGATGGCAGAAAAGCACGGCATCTCGCCTCGGGATGTCCTGACCAATCAATCATTAAGGGAGTTGGTGTTGTTCCTGCCGACGAAACAGAGCAACGTGCGGCTGATCCATGGTATTGGGAAAGAACGATTGAAACGCTATGGCAATGAAATAAGTGCCATCGTGCAGCGGTTCTGCGAAGCGACTCGACTACCGACGGACCAAATGTCCTCGGCAAAATTGTCTGCTGCACGGCCAGCGTCAGATACAAAGTCGCTCAGTTTCGAGATGTTTCAGGGGGGCAGGACCATCGAGCAGATTGCCCATGAGCGGAAATTGGCTGCGACCACTATCCAAGGGCATTTGGCACACTTCGTCGCGATGCAGCAACTTGACATCCACCGCCTTCTGAATAAGGAAACCCTAGCGGACCTAGAGCGGTACTTCTTAGCAAACCCAGCAGCCATGCTCTCCGATGCCAAAACGCACTTTGGAGAGAAGTATGGCTACGGCGATTTGAGGCTGGCGTTTGGTCACTTTCGCAAGGATACGGAGGCCGATAATCGCACACCACCGGCACCTTGATTTAAAAATGCCAAGTGCGAGCATTGGCGTGACAAACCTGCAGAATGTGAACTTAGCGCGCCGCATCTACTACCCTCGCAATCGCCGAAGCTCCTCTTCCAACTGGCGGTTTTTTGCTTCGGCAATTTGCCTTGCCTCGCGCTCGTTAGCGGCGAGCTGTTGTTGCTGTTCCACGAGTTCTTGTTGTTGCGCGCTGAATTGTCGTTGTCGCTCCGCGTCTTGGCGATATTGATCGGCTGATTCACGAAATTGATCTGCGCGTCGCGCATTGTCTTCGGCTTCAGTCAACAACAATTCCCCTGAAGCCAAGTCAACCATTTCCAGCGACTTCTCGCTCAGTCGCAGTTGAATGCCCAATGTTTGACAGGTCAATTCACCAGTCATTGATTCCATCTGGACCAAGGTTTTATTCTGCAAGCGGAAGCCTTGTAGCGCGGGGCTGAGGTACTCGGCCAGCGGATCGTAGAGAAAATATTCCGACACACCGAACTGCTCATAGATTTTTGGCTTGAACACCAAGTCTTCGCGTTTGGTGGAACGCGAAGTGACTTCAAACACAACATCGGGCGTGCGCTGCTCGTCCCACGTTTTGAAGGTGCGTCGTGGACCTGGATCGCAGTCGAGTACGACGAAGTTATCTGGAACTACAAAGCGTCGCGGTTGGCCACGTTCGTAATAGATCAACAAGTCACTGCCGATGTAATGCTGCTCCCCCTTGAGCCGTTGGATGAGCAACTGATCAATACGTACGATCCACTTGCGATGCGTGTCAGTTTCACCCATGGGACGCCCATCCGATTCTGGGTAATCAATTTCGACTGGATTGGTAATGCTCATGGTTGTTTCGTTTTCACCTTGTCGACTCACCACGCAATCGTCGCAGCTCCTCTTCCAACTGGCGGTTTTTTGCTTCGGCAATTTTCCTGGCTTCGCGTTCCCGATCGGCTGATTCACGAAATTGATCTGCGCATCGCGCATTGTCTTCGGCTTCAGTCAACAACAACTCCCCTGAAGCCAAGTCAACCATTTCCAGCGACTTCCCGCTCAGTCGCAGTTGAATGCCCAATGTTTGACAGGTCAATTCACCAGTCGTTGATTCCATCTGGACCAAGGTTCCATTCTGCAAACGAAAGCCTTGTAGCGCGGGGCTGAGGTACTCGGCCAGCGGATCGTAGAGAAAATATTCCGACACACCGAACTGCTCATAGATTTTCGGCTTGAACACCAAGTCTTCGCGTTTGGTGGAACGCGAAGTGACTTCAAACACAACATCGGGCGTGCGCTGCTCTTCCCACGTTTTGAAGGTGCGTCGTGGACCTGGATCGCAGTCGAGTACGACGAAGTTGTCTGGCACTACAAAGCGTCGCGGTTGGCCATGTTCGTAATAGATCAACAAGTCACTGCCGATGTAATGCTGCTCCCCCTTGAGCCGTTGGATGAGCAACTGATCAACACGTACGATCCACTTGCGATGCGTGTCAGTTTCACCCATGGGGCGCCCATCCGATTCTGGGTAATCAATTTCGACTGGATTGGTAATGCTCATGGCTGTTTTAGTAAAGAGGGACGCGAGATATGCATTATTGTAACATGCGACGCAGCGTGGAATGAGATCAATTCGCCCAGTGCCTTACGGCCCACGGCTCACCCTTGCTTTGTCTGCATCGATCAAATCCACAGCCACTTGGCGTCTGAGGTTCACACTTGGTTGCAGCGCGAGAGTCCCATCCTAGCGACTGTGACGATTGTCATGCCCCCCCAACTAGTGATTGTCGGGTGTTCTGCAATAACGCTCTGCCTTGAGGGATCTGGGGCCTAGGCTTACAAAGAACTCGATTTCCGCGCCTAATAGCTGATGTTTGTGTGCCCTTAAGATAGCACGCGCATACTTCGTCCCGCACCTTTCACTGGAATACCATTCATGGCCAGAACCTCGCACAGCAACTTTGATTGGGGGGATCGCTCCCCGCAACAACTCGCCAGCTTGGCTGCTTTGGTATTCGGTCTACTGGTCCTGGCCTATATTGGTTGGAGCGCGGCCTATGTAGTAGACGCCCACGAGCAAGCGGTCGTGTTGCGGTTTGGCAAATACCACTCGACGCAACCACCGGGACTGAGATTCAAAATACCTGGCGCGGAACAACGCGTGTTGGTCGATATGAGCGAACGGAGTATGCGACTCCCATGGGGACACGCCGAGCGGGCCGGAGATTGGTCGACCGAGGAAGTTAATCGCAGCGACGATCAAGCTCTGATTCTCACCGGTGATTTGTACGCCGCCGTGGTGGAATGGAACGTGTTCTGGCGCGTCACAGAACCTGATAAATACATTTTTAGCTTTAACGAGCAACATCTGGAACAAGCCTTGGTGGCGGTGGCGCGCTCGACTATGCACCGTATCGTCGGTGATTATTCAGCCGACGAAACATTGACGGGCAAACGCGAAGAGATTGCGCTGGCCGCGCTGGCCGAAATGAAAGTGGCCTTAGAACCTTTCAACGCGGGGATCGAGATCACCGACTTGCAGCTGCAGCGTGTCACCCCCCCCGATGTTGTCAAGCCTTCGTTTGACCAGGTCAACGCCTCGATTCAAGAGAAAGGGCAGTTGATCTACGAAGCGACGCGCGAGCGCAATAGTCTGTTGCCGCTGGCCCATGCCAGCAGCGATAAATTAGTTCGCGAGGCAGAGGGCTATGCCTCGCGGCGACTGGCCGAAGCTGAAGGGGAGATCTCAGCACTGCTGGCCAAATATGAGAGCTACAAACTGGCTCCTGAGATCACGCGTCAACGCATGTACCTGGAAACAATGGAACGCGTCTTCGCGGGTGGCGGACGAAAGATGATCTTGGATGAAAAACTCAAGGGGCTCGTGCCGCTGATGAACATCGGCACACAATAACGCAATGCTCGGCCAGCCACTTCTTGAGCCGCCGTTTGAGACCCAGCCCTGCCCAATTCAATAAAAGTAACCAATATTATGTCGCAACGCATCGTACAACTCATCGTCAAGATCTTCGCCCTATTGGGCGTCTTATTGCTCCTAGCGCAGTTCGTGGTCTATATCGTCGATCAACGACAGCTGGCTGTAGTCCTCCGTTTTGGCGAACCAGTCAGGGACAACCGTGAACCGGGGTTGTACTTCAAAATCCCACTGATGGAAACGGTGCGGTTCCTCCCCAGCACTCTGCAATTTTGGGGCGATGATCCGAGCGAAGTTCTCCCCGATTTGCCAACCAAGGATAACAAGAAGATCGAAATTGTCCCCTGGGCAGTGTGGAAGGTGAATGACCCCATCGCTTTCGTTAAACGTATGCGGACGATGGAGAACGCGGAAAATCGCGTCGCCCAATTCGCGCGCGGTGCCATGCGCGACATCATCACCAAATACGACTTGGAGGATCTGGTCCGTAGCACCGATCGCGAAATGAAGATGGCTCAGTTGGAAGGTGGCGAAGGGGAATTGCAGATTCTGCAAGAGATCTTGCCCGCAGCCGAACTGGCCGCGTCAACACCAAAAACACGGGGACTCGTGGGACGACAGGAAATCCTCAAGCGGATTAACACGGCCGCCATGCACTCCTTGGTCGCCAATGTCGATGACGCAGAAGTCGGTGCGCGCGGTATCGAATTGGTGGATGTGGGTATATCTCATATCGACTTCGTCGAAACCGTCCGCCGCACCACATTCATGCGGTGGATCGCCGAACGCGATTCATTCAGCGCGCATAATGTCAAAATCGGCGAGCAACAAAAGCAAGAAATCCTCAATAAGACCAATGCCGAAATCGAGCGCATTCAGGGTGAAGGGCAACGCACCGCCAGCATCACACGCGGTGCGGCCGACGCCGAAGTGATTCGTCGTTATGCCGATGCCATTGGCGAAGTTGGCGAGTTCTACACCTTCGTCCGCACCTTGGAAGCGTATGAGAAATCGATCAACAGTCAAACCGAGCTGATCCTAACCACCGATAACGATTTCCTCAAACAGTTCCAACACATCAATCCGGCGAACGACGCGGGGAGCGATGGAAGTAAATAGACTTTCGCAATGGGTTCTATCAAAGTGGCCCGACGCTCCGTCGTCGGTTCCACCTCCAAAAAACCTTTCCCTAATCTCCATCGGTTGGAAAGATTTTCCGACAAAAAGATCTGCGGCAAAAAGATAAAACACCCAAGTCCAAAACTTTGCATCTCGCCATCCACCACTTCATCAATCCACTACTTCATCAATCCACAACTCCTCTACTCCAACCTCACCCGGCGCAGTCGTAGGGCGTTGCCGACGATAACCATGTCGGATGCAACCATCGCCAGCGCAGCCATGATCGGATGCAATTCCCGCAACATCAACGGCAAGAATTTAAACCCGGCCAAGACGCCCGCCGCAATTGGAATGAGAGCCACGTTGTAGGCAAACGCCCAGAACAAGTTTTGTTTAATGTTGCGAAGAGTCGCGGCTGACAATCGTACAGCTTGTGATACACTCCCTAGGTCGCCGCGTAGTAAGGTCACATCGGACGATTCAATCGCGATATCTGTCCCAGTTCCAATCGCGATGCCTACATCGGCTTGAGCTAATGCCGGTGCGTCATTGATACCATCGCCTACCATGGCAACCACGTTCCCCTGCGATTGTAGTTCTGCGATCCGGGCCGCTTTATCTCCCGGTAAGGTTTCCGCCATCACCGATTCGATGCCAACTTGCTTCGCAGTGGCGCGGGCGGTGTGCAGATTATCGCCAGTGATCATGGCGAGTTTCATGCCAGCTTGATGCAAGTTGCTAATCGCTTGCCGCGATGTGGATTTGATTGTGTCGGAGACTGCGATCAGTCCAATGACAGTGTGATCCACCGAGACCCACATCACCGTACGAGCTTGTTGCTCCAATTGCACGGCGGCGGATTGTAAGTGCTGAGTGTCGATCCCCAGTTCGCGCAACCAACTGGCTTTTCCGACGCGGACAATTCGTGAATCAAGGGTCGTCGCCACACCTTTGCCAACTACGGCTAAGAATTGTTCAGGCTTTCTCCACTGCAGCGATTCTTTATGAGCTTCGGCCACGATGGTTGCAGCCAGGGGATGCTCACTGCCGCTCTCAACGCAGGCGGCCAATTCCAAAATCGATCGTCGATCATGATCGTCTGTGGTAATTACGTCAGTAACAGAGAGTTGTCCCTCCGTGATGGTCCCAGTTTTGTCAAAGACGATATGTGTGATATCTCCCACTCGTTGTAGCGCTTCGCTCGATTTAAAAAGGATTCCCTGTTCGGCCCCACGTCCCATGCCAACCATCACCGCCAGCGGCGTCGCCAGTCCCATCGCGCAAGGACAGGAAATAATCAACACGCTAATCATCCGCAGCAGGGCTTGCGTCAGTTCGCCGAAGGCAAAATACCACACGCCGAAAGTGAGCAGCGCGATGGCCAACACGATGGGGACAAAGATGTTTGAAATGCGATCGGCCAATAGTTGAATAGGAGCCTTTGATGCCTGCGCCTGTTTGACTTGCTTGACAATCTGCGCCAGCGCCGATTCGCCGCCAAGTTTGCGAGCCTCGATGGTCAGTAGCCCTTCGCGATTCAACGTGGCACCGACGACCGACATGCCGACATTCTTGTCGACTGGAAAGCTTTCACCGGTCAACATGCTTTCGTCGACAGCCGATTGTCCAGCGATCACGATTCCATCCACGGGAATCTTTTCGCCCGGACGGACGATAATGGTATCCCCGACTACTACCTGTTCTAGCGGCAAATCCATTTGTTGGCCATCGCGTTCGACGCGAGCCGTTTTGGCTTGGAGCCCCAGTAGCTTTTGAATGGCAGCACCGGTCTTCCCCTTGGCGTGGCTTTCAACAATTCGCCCTAGAAGGATGAGCGTGATGATCGTGGCGGACGTTTCAAAGTATACGTGCTCGCCCCACTGAGTTGAACCCCTTGCCAGTGACACCATCACCGCGCAGCTATAGAGATAGGCGGTGGTCGATCCCAGGGCGACCAGCACATCCATGTTGGCCGAACCATGTTTCAACGAGTTGATAGCGTTGCGGTAGTATTCCCAACCGACGTAGATTTGGACTGGCGTGGCCAGGGCGAACATGAACCAATTGACCCAAGTTGCATGCGACCAACTTCCCCAGAGGCTAAAGTCGCGCCCCATGCTCAATACGAATAAGGGGAGCGTCAATGTGGCTCCGACTAGCAATCGCGACCACTGGCGCGAGCTCTCCGATTGATTGGCCGACTGCACTGCCTCCTCCAGCGACTGCCCTGACTCCGCTTCGACCACTTCAAATCCCGACTCGCGAATAGTTCGCACCACGGCGGCTCGCTCGATCTGATCGTTGTCGAACGTGACCGAGACTCGGCTACTGGGGAAATCAACCGTCGACTCGAGCACCCCTGCCTGACGACTCAAAGCCACCTCGATCGATTTGGCGCAGCTCACGCAAGACATGCCAGCCAGCGGCAGTTCGAGTGTTGTTTTGGACATATTTTTCCTAATCCCTAAATCTTTGTCTGGTTGGCACTGTTGGTCTGGGTGGCACTGTTGGTCTGGGTGGCACTGTTGGTCTGGGTGGCACTGTTGGTCTGGGTGGCACTGGCATGGCCAGTGGAGATCGAAGGGCTTGAGCTAGTTTCAACGAGTTGTTCTTCCAACACTTCGAAGTAATGCATTTAGTGCAACCTTCACAGGTTCCAGTCCATTAGTTCTAAGAGTGTTCCAAACGAAACCAAACACATTGTGGTAACTACACAGTTAAGTCCATAGTGACCAGTTGCCAGCTCCAGTTGCCAGCTCCAGTTGCCAGCTCAATTACTCTAACTGTTATGCTCAATCAGACTAAGACTGCCAATTAGCTTTTCTCGCTCTGGAAAAACTGGGGTGCAATTAATTCACTACTTCGGGCCATTAGCAAATGCCACTCAGCTTCCAACTCTGACCATTCCAACCCCACTGGCCCAACCACTGCTTTACTCGGTTGCACTGGGAAGACCCGTGGTAGGCTAAATTCATTACTTCGAGCGCTTAAACCAACACTTGGTGATTCCAACTCAACTCCTTCGACAACACTGGCATACCAGTGCCACCCACTCCTCCAATAGGCTTGAGGTTTGAGGTATCTAATGACAAATGACAAATGACAAGTTTCCCGTCCCTCATCACTCCATCACTCCATCACTCCATCACTCCATCACTCCATCACTCCATCACTCCATCACTCCATCACTCCCTCACTCCATCACTCCATCACTCCGCTCCCCGCTCCCCCGCAACCAGAAACGTCATCAGTGAAACCAGTTGTTGATCGCTGAGCAGTTCAGCGAAGTTAGCGGGCATCAAGGATTGTGTCATATCGCGCCGCTGTTGAATGCGCTGTAGTGGAAACTGTTTGGCAGTTCCGTCTTGACCAGTAATTACCACCATGCCATTGGGTTCTTCGCGCACCAGCCCATTGAGAACCGTGTCATCATCCAGCAAGATTGCTGAAACGCGAAAGGCGGTATCCACATTCAAGTTTGGCTCCAAGATATCCTCGCACAGTCGCTCTGCTCCGCGCACCACAGCGCCATCGAGTTGTGGTCCGACCACTGCCCCGACCCCATGCAGTTGATGACAAGCCGCACAATGCTGCTGATAAAGTTGTTGACCTTGTACCCGGTCACCGGCACTCCAATTCAATCGCGCCACGCGCTCGGCAGTTGCACCGACGGACGAACTAGTCTCGGCCGCCAGATCAAATTGGGATTGCAAGTACTGTCGCGTCTGTTGACTCAGCCCCTGCGGCCACAATACCTCTGTCGAATTCAAGCTGCTGGCTGATAACAGTCCTTCGCGCAGCAACTGCTCCAACAGCTCACAACCACCACTCGAATGCAGCAAATCGGCTGCCAGCTGGCGTTGTTTTGAACTGGTGGCTGTCCTGGCCAATTGCTTGGCCAATTCAGAGAGATCTGATACAGCATGAGCAGAAAGCAGAGTTTCATTCACCAATTCGGAGCGCCCGAGCTTAACAGCCCATGTGACTAGCAGACTGGCGGTCGAGGCGCCTTGCCCCTGCAAGCTCGCCGCCATCAGTTCCGCCCGCCCACGTGGATTGAGTTGCAAACGAGCCATAGTCGCAGGATCGAGCGCCGCGAAACCTTGACGCAACGACTCGATGAAACTGGACAAGAAGTCTTGGTCCGTACTTGGATTGAGACTATCCAACGAGAATTTACCAACGGCCAGCCAAGCATAGGCCGAGCCGGCGTCACCATCCGTGACTACTACCCTCACTGGTTTTCCTGCAGGTTGGTCTAATTTCCAAGCAACGGACGCTGCGACATCGCTACGAGGCGGGAAGGCACTTTCCAAAACGAGTCCACTATCTGCAACTTGCAATTCGATTTTGTTCAGCTTTGATGTGGGCTTGGAGGGATGTCCATTGTGTCCCGCGATCACGAATCGCAACTCAGCGGGACATGCAAACGCATCGCTCGACAACGCGCCGGTGTAACTTTCGCCACGCGTAAAGCTGGAGCGGAGGGGAATGCTCGCGCCACCGTCGGACATCCGTTTTTCCAACTTCCAATCCGCACCGTCTGCGTCGCTCCAATTCAAACTCAGGCCATGCTCCGCCTGTCGTGTGACCAACTCATCCACCAATTGCATTTGCAATTCAGCACCGAACAATCGCAGTTGACTTGAAAGTTCCCGATGATTGCTCAGGTACGCAGTGCAGAGACGACCCACAGCTTGCACTTGAGCGACGACATCATTCGCATGGGTCTGTTTCAGAATTCCCAACAAGCGTTGGATGAGTCTATCCGATGCATGTTTGGTCGCCAAGTTTGAGGCTGCTTCGATCAGCTTCTTCGAAGCGTCTCCATGAGTGGAGATAAAGTTGAGTAGCGTATCCGCCGACAATTCGGAATCGACAGCGGGTAACACTTCCGCGACGATTCGCTCCAGCGTTGGATCATTCACGATTGATATCGCCACCTTCAATTGCTCGTCGTCGCCGAGGATGTTTTTCATCGCGATGCGGGCCGTGTGCACCAGGGCCGGATCGTTGCTGTCGCGGGCGAAGCGAGCAAGCAGTGGTATGTCAACTCCTTTTCGCACGGACCCCAGCAAACGACAGCCAGCGAGGTTGGCGTGCGGGATTGAATAGGGGAATTGATCTCGCATTAGCGCCGCAAACTGGGTGCGTTGTGCGGTAGGCAAGTCGACGGCCAACGACAACTGCCGCACCAGTAAATGTTGCTGCAGAGTGTCAACCGCTAACGGTTCGGCATGAGTCAGCGCGAATTGCCCGCGCCGAAAAAGGACCTCCAGGCAACTTCTGCGGAGTTGCTCGGCTACCTTTGAGTCACGCAATATGTTGAATGCAGCCTCGGAAGTAAACTCGGCTCTACCCACTGCAATGTCCATGGCCAAACGCCGTCGCGTGGCATTGGTACTGGTCAGTTCACTCAACAGTTGGTTGGTATCAATCAGCAATGGTTGAGTTGTAGCCAGGTCTTTATCGGCTGCCACACCAACATATGCGATTCTCCAAATGCGGCCACTATCGCGATCGCGTTCGGGGTGTTCGAGTGGAACTTCGTAATGGCCGATGATCTTATTGTAGAAGTCGGCCACGTAGAGTGCTCCGTCGGGGCCGAGTTGGATATCGACCGGACGAAACCAAGGGTCGTCACTGGTGAGAAAGTCAGCTAGTTCGTGGGCGGTGACGGTAGAGCCATTCCACTGCAAGGCGTTGCAGTTAATGCGGCTGGTCATCACATTGCCACTGTAGAAAAGCTGCCGATAGGCTGGTGGAAAATGTTCGGCTTGATAGTAGGACAGACCACAAATGGCAGTGCTGCCATGCAGATGGTCCATCATGCTGGGGGCAAAACCGAGTCCATCGTGCGGTCGGCCAAAGCTAGGATAACAGGCACCAGGCAACAAGCGAGTCAGTGGTTTGCTATGACAGTCGGCCGTGTACCAATTCCCCCACTCGTCGCGCGACATGCCAAACGGGTTGACTTGTCCCTGCGTGAATTGTTCGATCCGCGAGCCATCTTCGCGAAAGCGGAACGTATTTCCTGAAGTCAATTGCACGCGTGAACCATCAGTGGCAGTGACATCCGATTGGTTGTTGAAGCCGTGACACGCGTAGATCCAACCGTCAGCCCCGCGAGAGAGTGAATTGACCATGCCATGCGTGTCGCGCGACGTATCAAAGGGGCCCAGTAGTTTTTGCCGTTCATCGGCGTGACCATCTCCATCGGTATCGCGCAGCAGCCACAGATTGGGAATGCTAAAGCAGATCGCTCCCTGCGATACCGGGAGCACACCAATGGGAATATTCAGTCCCTCCGCAAACGTGGTCGACTTGTCGGCCCTGCCGTCCCCATCGGTGTCTTCTAGGATCTTGAGCGTATCGCGCGGTGCTCCACCCTCGGAGATTGAGCGATCCGCAGCGGCCGGGTAGGGGTACTCAATCGAGCTGGTAACCCACAATCGCCCCCGTGCGTCCCAGGCCATGTTGAGTGGCTTGGCGATTTGCGGTTCGCTGGCAAACAGTTGGATCTCAAAGCCTGGTGGTAAATGAAATCCGGCTTGCTCTTCGGCTGGGGAAAGCCATGGCGTTTCGCGCACTCCTTGACCATAGATCTCGCTCGCAGTACCGGGCTCACGGGCGCCGACATAGACTGGCTCTTGCCCGGAGCCAATGCTGGCGAAGAGCGCAACCACGATGACAGCGACCAGCGCCCTGGTCCCGGACGGCGGGATGAACTGGAAGCGAATTGGACGAACAAAACACTGAAAATGCGATGATGCAGGCAACATGAGTGCGGCGTACATTGACGGAACAAGTGTGAGAATCGTGGACTGTTGACACAATTCTCAATTATACCAGATACCCGCTGCGGACTGCTGATTCGCATTAGTCGTGGCGAATGTTTAGCTTGGGGAGCCGCGACTTTAATTCGGTGACCGCGCCGTGGGTTATCGCCGTATCACAGATATCTAGCTGCCGCAAATATGGGAGAGTCGCTAGAGAGGCTAGGCCAGCATCGGTAATATGAGTGCCGCGCAAGTCAAGCTGATCCAAATAGCGCCAATTCGCGATGGTGCCTAGTGATTCATCCGTGAGACGAGTATTGGCGACTGATAGCCGACGTAAATATCGCGAGTTCAGTAGTCGCCCAAGTCCCACATCGGTCACGCGAGTGTTATTCAGATCCACAACTTTGAGATTGTCCAGGGCCGTCAATTGTTCCAAGCCGCGATCACTGATTTCGCTATCGGCGGCGTTCAGCCATCTCAATTTCGGCGCAAGTGACGCAAGCTTCTTCATCCCGTCATCGGTCAGGCCAACTTTGACTTGGCCAATCGTACCTTGATAGCCCTCTCCAGGAACATTTGCGATTAGGTGATCGCCACTGCGTTCCACCGTCACAGGATCAAGCATGATAGCGGGCGCTGAACCTTGAGTGGTGATAGGGTCCAACCACTTGGGACGCAGTTCCTGTGTTGCGGAATTAGCCAATCGACTACGCCACTGCTGGTCGTCCAGTCGGTTGGCGAGGGAGTTGGTGAATTCATAATAAGAATAAGTAGGGCCAACGAAGGCACACGCGCAGCCCTGTTCGTTGTCAGCGACCAGGATACAGATCTCGGTCTTGCCGGTCGCGGCCTGTAGCACCTGCCCGTGCGTGGAATCGGTATGCACGTCGGCAATAATTGGTTGAGCATCTTCCTGAGCGCGACCCTTGAAGTTGTAGATGAGCTCTGTGTACCAACCGTCGTACTCGATGGTTCGCGTAAGACCACTCCCTACCGCTACACCTCCCTGACGACTGATGGTTGTGTCCAGGAAATCAAGCTCCTCTGGACTCAGTGGCGCACGGTGTAGTTCTTTGCTGGCGATCGATTCGAGCGTTTCCAAGTGGCCCGCCATCCGAAGCCAGAATTCTTTGTGCCCCGCGATACGGTTAGTGCCCCAGCGATTATTGTTTACAGCGGCCGGAGCCTGCGTGTCGTATTCGTATTCGGCGACGCGCTTGATCATCTCGCGTAAATTGGCGAAGAATTCGGGATAGGGTTCAACATAAGCGGACGGATATTCGCAATCGAATTGGGAGAGACTCTGAGCGACGTATAGAACAGTGTCACGCCTGAGTTCCGCCCACGAGGCGAGTTGCGTCTGGAGTTGCTTGCGTTGCCAAGTGCTGGTCCTAAGCGCATGGGGGACCTGTTCGTAATCCGCGAATTCACGATTTAACTGACGCAGCGAATTGAGCCATCCGTTGTAGAAGCTTTCCTTCCAAAATCCATTGTCCAATTCCGCGACCAACTGGCGGGCGGTCGCCAGATCTTTCCAGTAGCGCCACTTTTCAAGTTCCGGACCAAGCAACGCGAAAGCCAGGGAATTTCCCAGGCTGGCCATTACGTCAAGTCCCTGCGGCATCATGCGCTTGGGCCGCTCTCCGTCTACCTCGATCGCGTCGTAGACTAAGCGGCTGAGGATGAACGAGTCGAGCGCGAATCTCTGCCCGACCATTTGGAATCGAAACGGTGGATTGGTTTCCAGTTTTCCGTGGCTGCGAACTGCCTCCGTGCGAACCAGCAGCGTCTTTTCGCGGAGGGCTTGCAACACGGTCCGCAATTTCGCCAACTTGACCGGGTCGGCAATATCAGCAACTTGGGTGAACTCAATGGATTGCATCAATTGTCGCAAGCGGGGCGCGGATAACCCGTTGGAATTGCCGATGAAGGTAGCCAGTAGGTCATCAATGACTTTGAGCTCTTGGGTGGCCGTTGATGTTTCGGCGAGCAAATTCAATAGCAGCGCATTTTGTAACTGCCGCACATCGGCGGGGTCTTCAGCCAAAACGTCCCAGCCGCAGTCGCTGCGTCCTAACCACATCATCGTCAAGAAGTAATCACGCAGTTGGTACGTGGTATAGTGCCCCCGAGGCTTGAATTGTGAGAAGTCAAGCATGCGGGTTGAGCCATATAACGGCAACTCTTCAAGTCCCTTAGCCGCGTGGATTTTCTGCAGCAACTCAGCGACATGCGCCTCCTGACCGGTCTGCGATGGGCTCGCTGCGGATCGCCGATTGGGACGGCCCTCAGTCAAGTTCAAGGCGACGGTCAAGTAGAGATCAACATCTCGCAGCACATCGTTTAAATTCGCCTGGGAGACTTCGTCAGAGATAGCTGCAAGCTGCTGGCGCAATTTATTCAGGGCCGTCTGTAGGGTGGGCTTGAGTACAAATTGTTCCGTCTCCTGGATGATGGAATCAAACGAACGATGGACGGCGTGCAAGATGGAGTCGGTCGTAACCAACAATGGTAGGTCGCGCACGTAAATCGTGTAGTAGGCGGCGGGGAAGGAATAGTTGCCATCGAGTTTTCTCAACAGCAACCCGGCGCTTCGCAGTTGTTCCAACTGGTCAGCGTCCAGAGATAGTTCTTGACGCACCAGTTCGATATAGTCAATATCTTCGAGTTTCAAAGGTGAGGGCTGAGGGGCATTGTCCAAATCCAGCGGGATGTCGCGCTGCGACCCGCCTGATTGCTTACTGGCCAACAACTTGAGAAACTTGTGTTCCATATCAGCGCCCGACACACCACCTGAATAGCTTGAGTCCTTGGGGTCGGCTGCGGATGTCTGGTCGACCACGGGCGCCGGCGTTTTAGCGTTGTCCAACACTTGTGCGTGCGCCAGTCCAGAAGGGTTCATCAGAATGGAGCATGTCCAGACAATGAGCGGCATTACCGGCGCGACGCGCCAGCGAGTGGGGCGCCGCCACAGTAGCAGCTCGACGCGCCAGCGAATGAGTGCGGGTTTTGTCGGAGATCGCCGTCCAACGGACTGCCTTCTCTGAATGCGCATGCTAATTCTCCAGTCGAGATAGGTTAGAAGAAAAACTATCATCGTTTATTTGTCGCGGCTAAATACTAGCTGTAGGTCGGGCTGGGCTTCGGCGGCAAGCTTGCGCTCTGACAGGGTCCAGGTAAATCTATTGGGCTGGTTGCGCAGTTGAGTGACATGCCCAGTAGCGGTTTTGGTCCCTTGGTCGGATAGTCCGTCAAATTTGCCTGTCAGATTACCTGCCGAATCAAACTTGGCCCGCCACGCTCCACCATCACCGTCAGACCAGAACGACTGCTCGATGACCTCCTCATTCTTTGGATCCCACCCAACGATCCCTGTTCCGCTGGAAGTACCAAGTTGTGAATCCGTTGGTCCGCGCCATGAGGCGGTCCAAGTAACACAGCCACCCGAGGTTGACCACGCGAAGGAGAATTTGGCTTCAAAAGATTCCTCACCCATCCTACCAGACATGGTCCAGTCGCCAATCAAGTCGGCGAAATATTCTTGCACGTGCTTGGGTTGCCCTTCTAAGAACGCTTGTTGCTGACTGGAATTAAGGGGATCTTTCTGGGGAGTTTTCAACTCCGCTGCATGTAGCAACCAAGTTCGTTCGTGGACGATCTGCCAACGACCACCGTGCTTTTCGTAGGTTGTGGCGTACATGCTGCGGAGATTTGGCTCGGCCGGGTTCCCGTCGATTTGGTTGAATAGGCCGCTTTCGATCACTAGGTCATCACTCAAGGGACGGTAGGTAACTTCCGACAGCAGTATTTTAACTTGCGGGTTTTCGGCGAATGTGACCGAGAACGCTTTCTCCATTGCCTGTCGGCTACTGAGTCGTTCAATCGTTTTTCCAGCGTTTACCACGTCGCAATCTTCAGCGTATTCCGCCGCCAGCTCGGTGGCCGCATGCGCGTTGAATAACTTCTCCCACCGCTGCGTGTTGGACTGATACTCACTGTTTGCTTTCTGTTGAGCAGAAACAATGGCTTCCAGCAAACATAACCAAACGAACAAGCTTTTTAGACAATAGCACATGTTTTCTCTCGTTCAAAAAAGGGAAACTTCGTTTTAACGACTCCACGCGGATAGCCAGTCTGTGGGTTTTTTCAGAGGGTATAGGCGACCGTTCAACAGCACGCCCATCCAGGTCGATCGCACGAGAAAGTGATAACTAGGAATGGCAATAGCAAACGTAATCAAGTTGTAGAGTATGAACTTAACAAAACTATTGGCTTGCCACTGCGCAACGTACAGTGAGAATTCAAACTGGATCGGCAAATGCACTAAGAAGAGCCAGTAGGAAGAGTCAGCCATATAGCGAGCGGCTGGACTGGGGTGCGACATAAACTGCCGAAATAGCCCCAACATGCCAAACACCAATAGCCAGCTCGCCACGCTGTAGGCATAGAAATAGCTGACTCGCAGCCACGGCGGTGGCGTAAAAAATCGACTGATGTCACCCTCGAATATGACTGACAACAATTCGCGATTGTGGACCGGATTCAATTCGATCGAGGTTGGCACGGTGGCCGCTGCAGGAGAGTTGGCAGGTAGCTGGCTGGCCACGGCACCCGCAAACTGGTCGTTAAAGATCGTGGCGATCGATAATTCAACGGCGAATCCGCTAGCCTGATCGCTGGTTGGCTCCCTATTATCACGTAGGAATTGTTGGTACGTGGGACTAAGCGAATTCCAAACTACGCCGATCTCGGATTGTTGATCGGGCGTTGCTGCGGCCGTCAATAGCTTGGTTCGCAGCGAGGGATAGTCAATTTCAACATCGGTCAGCGCGGGGTAGGCCCACGTTTGACGACCACTTGTTAACAGACTATGAAAGTAATTGCACAAAACCAAGGACATCAGGCTGCCCGCGATCACGTAGAGCGGCCAGCGTGAAACAAACGCGTTGATGAGCTGGGGCTTTGAAAACAAACACCAACCCACCGCAAAAAAGATCCAATACGCAAAGATACCAAACCACAACGGCTCAATCTCGCCTGAATAGATTCCAAACCACGTCAAGTCGACCGCCATACAGAAGGCGACAGGAATCGCGAAGACGAATGGTCCCCAGTGGCTACCGGTAATCACATTGGTCGCGAGTTCGATCCGAGGCCGCAGAACACACGAGCGGTCAAGCACATGGTCGAAGGCGAGCCTGAGCAACCACGCAATGACGTACAACACGATCAATGTGTAGAGAAACCACAAGTGAATTAGCCATTCTGTCTGCCACTTGATGTTGGACAAAGCTTCTGCATATTGCGTCCATAAGGGTTCGTCGGAAATGATTCTTCCGGAAATCAATCCGCCGCGCAAATACTGCAATTTCATGAGCGGCCAAAGAGTTACCAGGCCGAGAACCAGCGGTAAAACGACTCGCATGAAGCGGTTCTTCGCAAAGCTCCAGGCACCTCGTTTGTTGACCAGCAGGCAGGCGAAGAAGCCCGCAATAAGGAAGAAAGTTTGCATGCGGAACTGATGCACCCAACCAAAGAAATAGGAGTAGCCCCACGCTCCTTCGACGTCACTAAGCGTGTGACCATAGTAGACTGGGATAAAAAACCAGGCGGCGTGAAACACGACCCCCAACAACATCATCGCCGCGCGCAGACTATCAAGGTCGTGAAAACGCTCGGGGGCTGGTTGGTTCATGGGATGTAAATGGACCGCATTTGAATCGTGCGGACTCGTCTCAGTTGTTTCCCGAACAACGGAAGGTGCCGCGCTGATGGTTTCCGATTCAGCCAGATTTGTGTGGATAGTCATCGCTGAGTCAAATGTCCTCGCTTAGCTGTTTTGAAGTTGCACGTTTGATATCAGCTCGACGCGCCAGCGAGTGGGTCACCTGATTTCTTGCCTTGCTGTCCCAGAAAACGGGCAAACTAGGCGACCCACTCGCTGGCGC
>JBGSJT010000104.1:0-1783 GCA_041741715.1 Pirellulaceae bacterium
TACCCGTACCACGGACCTAGTCCTCGCAACCTTCGGGCTACCTCCAAGCGATGATCGAGACCTCGACCTTGCGTTGCTGTCCGCACAGGACGCAAGCCCCCGTGCATTGGGCTTGATAGTCTGACCGGTCCAATTTACTCAATCAAAAGTTCCTTAGAGCCTGTCGCAACTCCGCGTCGGGCTCTTTTCATTTCCATACAGAGAGCATTTACGACATGCAGCAAACTTTAGAGGGTCCGTCCAGTCGTGAAACCGATTACGGCGATCGACTTCGCACCACGATGGCCGCGATGCGGTTGTCATTCACTTGGTTCGGGACACGCAAGTCGCTGTCGTCCGAACAAAAGGCCCAAGCGGCGGATACGTTCCATGCCGAGGGCAAATACATCAGCGCAGGGAAGAAGCTGATCGATACTGGTGATGCAAGTTTTCGCGCGGTCACTTCGTTACGAACCCAGGCAACCGCCTACTTCAAGGGCATGAGCCTGCCGTACCCGGAACCGGCGATTCGATTGGTTCCGCAAGGATCACTGGATCAGATCGATGCACGGATGCAAATGTTTCGCGATGAGCTGGCCGAAGCAGTCGATCAACTCGATCAACGCTTTGGCGAACTCAAGTACGAAGCCCGTGATCGGCTGGGGGATTTGTACAACGATGGTGACTACCCGGACACATTACGTGGCCTCTTTGAGCTCACATGGGAATTCCCTAGCGTCGAGCCACCGGAGTACCTGAGACGGCTCAACCCGCAACTTTACGAGCAAGAGTGTGATCGTGTGAAAACGCGGTTCGACGAAGCGGTGCAGTTGGCCGAAACCGCCTTCATGGACGAGCTCAACAAGATGGTTGAGCACTTGGCCGAACGGTTGTCGGGGGGCGAGGATGGTAAACCCAAAGTCTTCCGTGACACCGCAATCGAAAACTTCACCGAGTTCTTCGAGCGGTTTCAACGGCTCAACATCCGTTCCAACGAAGAACTGGATCAGGTTGTCGAACGAGCACGGCGTGTGATCGATGGCGTGGCACCGCAGACCCTCCGGGACAGCGAATCGCTACGCGAGCAAATTACGAGCCAGCTTGCGGCCGTGCAGTCGTCGCTTGACGGCTTGATGGTCGACCGACCCCGTCGCAACATCCTGCGACGCACGAAGTAGATCAACATGGAGTTGATCTTTTCAACCAGCGGCACCTGCCGCTGCGTCTACAGCGAAGACTTCAACTTGGCTTCGCTGGGGACGCTTCAAATCCAACGTGGCTCGCATGTGGAGCCAAACGAGGAAGGCCAATGGACGGCCGACCTTTCACCCGTGAATGGACCTGTGCTTGGTCCATTCCCAAGTCGAAGTGAAGCCCTGCGAGCGGAAGTCGCTTGGCTGCACGAACATTGGCTGGTACCGCATAGCGGCTAAGCCCACAAAAACTTGAATCTACCGACATTTCAATAGCCCTCTCGGGTCAGCAACGTTGCTGACCGGTGAGGGCTTTTTTCGTTTCTTAACCTCCTTCTGGAAAGTACTCCCATGCTTCAAGCAGACCTTTACCGCGATATCGCCCGCTTAACTGGCGAAACCATTTCTACTGTCCAACGTCTCGGGTTCATGATTGCCGATCCTTCCGAGCCGATCGACGATCCTCAAGCCGAGCATCTCGGTCCCCACCTTCTCGATTGGGACGAGCTGGACTTTGCACAGGACGACACCGATGCAGAAATGTCCTTTGACTACTAGGCGATGCGCTTCGGCAAACGAAGCCGTCACCACCCACGATGACCGGCGATGCG
>JBGSJT010000105.1:0-2072 GCA_041741715.1 Pirellulaceae bacterium
TGAGTTTGCAAGTACAGACGAGCTATCACTGGCTGCAAGTTTGCGTTGTTTTGGATTTGGCTTGGGCACCATCGGACTCGCATTGTGTCAATCTGGCGGAACCCCCGCCGGATTGTCACTGGTGCGCAAATCCCGTGCCGAACAGTATTGCTCCTGACCCTTTTTCTCCTCCCCCAGGTGAAACGTATCATGGATTCTGGGCTACAGCTTGTACGGCGTCTTGTATGGGGCGAACGACCAAGGTCACCGAGCACGAACCAACCAAACCCTCCATCAGGGAAACCGTGCAAGTCGTGCTTCGGTGGACCGCATTGTTCGTCGGCACTCGTTCGAACGCATCGCAGTGCTTGATGAGCATATCAGACTCCAGCGCGACTCCTACGGGATCGCCGAACGATGACTAGGACGCCTGCAGTCGCCAACAGCAATCCAGCGCTAGGATCAGGTACTGCTACGGAATTCAATTGAAATTGACCTGCGGCGAATCCGTTAACGTTTGCCAAAGCATAGATTTCAACATCAGAAAACAAAGCGCGATCACCTTCGCCAAATCCCGGTTCGGAAGTAACGGCGTCTGCAAAAAGACCGCCGGACGCTAACGCAGCGATGTGACCGCTTGCAGCGCGAAATGGAAGGTTAAAGTCACTTGCAAGACCTGTTAAGCCAGACGAAAGTACCATTTGGCGGTCTGGATCCGTGATTACCGTATCCGGTCCAACAATCGCCTGGAATCGAGCACTGCCATCCGACAGACCTAGGCTATGGCCAATTTCGTGAATGAGTAGCGTCAAGATGTCGGTTCTATTTTCCGCCGGACCACCAGTCAAGGCTTTGCCCAGCAACCCGACATTCACAACACCACCGCCGAGTGCCGTATTTTTTGGAATTATATTCCATTCTGAGTTGTTGAAAGGAGTTGGATCAAAATAGAAATGCGAATTTGCGCTCGTGTCTATTGAAATTTCAGAATCATTCGATCGGCCATTGGGATCGAAGCTTTTAATCGTAGAAATCCCATCCGCCATGAAAGGCGTTAGGTCAGCAAGTTTGTACGTGACCGAATGATTCCAGGAAATCGACGCCGCAGGAAAAGCCGTCTGAAAATACCCGTATGCTGCGTTAACATTGGTGTGAAAAAGACTCGTGACATCGGTGAGTCCTCCGGAGTTGGAAGTGAAGATTTGTCCAGCAGAGTTCTGATAGACGTTATTACCTGGACTACTTCCAAACATTGAGTAGTCGGCGGACAGAACTAGCCCAGCCTTCACGATGGTCGTATTTAGGGAAAGTAGAAGTACGACGAAGGTGAAACGCATAATGTGCATTTACAATATACCATTGCTTTCCAGCCGATGCTGTTAAACGACTGTTTCGATGTTGGTGTTTTCGACTTAAGTCCAAGGCTAGCTGAAAGCGAGCCAGTGTCAAGGTAATTGGTAGCACATCGAAAAATTAGCGAGCATTCGAATCGAACGTAGAGAACTTGATTTAGCACTCACCCCAGCCGACGAACGGCTGCGATCACCGTCCCGGCGACGGATGATTTACCATGTCGAGGAACCCCGCTTCGCCGGTTAACCTCGATTGGTGCCATCCATCTTCCGATTGACAAACGCCAGCTGAATTCGGTAGATTCGTACCTTTAGGAGATATAGAGATGGGTAGAACTGCTCGGGCGGAACAATTTCAGGCAAGCGAAATCGGTGTTGTACATGCCGTTCAGCGCTGCGTCCGGCGCGCCTTTCTGGCCGGTGTTGATGACAAGACTGGCAAGGATTTCTCGTTTCGACGGGAATGGATTCGCCGACGCATGGAAGCGCTCGCTTCGGTGTTTGGCATTGATGTGCTGACCTATGCCATTCTCAGTAATCACATGCACTTGATTCTCCGTAATCGACCTGACGTGGTCGCGGCTTGGTCGGATAAGGAAGCTGCGATTCGTTGGTTGAGGGTCTTTCCCGGGCGAAGGCTCGAAGAGCATCTGGCTGAACCGACGGAGAATGATGTCAACATGTTGGCCAATCAGCCGGAACGTATGGCGGTGGTTCGTGAGCGTTTGTCGGACATTTCCT
>JBGSJT010000106.1:0-3304 GCA_041741715.1 Pirellulaceae bacterium
AAATTCGACGGCTGGTTGCCTCTCGTCGATTGCAATTCTCTGGATCGAAAGGCTGATTGCATTAATTCTTCAACGCGATAATCCCCCCGAAATCGGGGAAAATCCAAGTTCGAACCAGTTTCCGGACAGACACTAGCTAGCAAAATATGTTTTACCTTCGGGTTGCAATCTGCGTTGGCTTGATCACGGCATTCTTTCTGTCCGCATCGACTATTCAGGCTCAAGTCGTTTCAACGACAGCCGAGCAATTTCCGCTGCCAAGTGAAGACGCAAACGATGGCGTGGAGGATATCGATCTGCTCGCTCGAATGCAGATGATGGAGTCACAATCTTTAGAACTCAAAGAAAAGATTGAAAAGCTAGAAAATGCGAACAAACAAAAAGATGCGGCCAAGACGAAATTGCCCAGTGTGACAATCAACGGGGTATTCCAAGCTGATGGTGTCGCATTCGATCAAGATGACGACAGTCGAGCGGCTTATGGTCGCGTTGAAGGTGGTGGCGATTTTCGCCGCGCCCGGCTAGGTGCAAAGGGGGCTGTCACAGATCGCATGGACTACTTCATGCAAATGGACTTTGCCTTCTTCGGACGACCGACCTTTACCGATTTATGGGTGGATTTCAAGGACGCGGGTTCACTGGGAACGGTTCGGGTTGGCCAATGGAAACAACCTTTCTCGCTCGAAGTCGTAAGCAGTTTTCGCTACACGACTTTCATGGAAAGAGCAGGAACATTTCAGGCATTCACTCCGTTTCGTCACCTCGGGATTGGGTTCTACGATAACTCAGAAGACTTAAACTGGACTTGGGCCGCTTCCTACTTTCGCACTGGGCAAGATCAGTTTGGTGGGTCCTTGAGCACAGACGGAGGAAATGGGATGGCTGGACGATTAACCCATCTTCTCTGGTATGACGGCGCAAAGGGCGAGGATTACCTGCACGTCGGAACTGGCTATTTTTTGAATGCGCCGCCCAACGAAAGAACTCGCTTCCGCAGTATTCCTGAAATCTACGTCGGTGAGTTTGTTGTGCCCGCGGGAGAACCTATTGGTACCAGTGGGCAAGCTGTTCCAGATGTAGCCAATGGAACGCCCTTCTTCGTTGACACGGGAGTGCTGAATGGTACGAGTCTGACGCAAAGTTTTGGAAGTGAAGCACTGTGGGTTCGAGGGCCGCTGTCCTGGCAAAGCGAAGCGATCGGAACGGTGGTGGACACATCATCGGTAGGCAATGGTTTCCTGTGGGGCGGATACTCACAGGTTGGCTTCTTCTTGACCGGTGAGCACCGCCCCTATGATCGTAAAGCTGGAGCAGTTGACCGAGTCATCCCGTTTCATAGCCTGGCGAAATGTGGGCAAGGTATTGGTGCTTGGGAAATTGCCGCTCGTTGGTCCTATCTTGATCTTACGGACAACCAGATTCAGGGCGGCGACATGCAAAACTTGACATTCGGGCTGAACTGGTACGCGAATCCGAATTGCAAATGCGTCTTCAACTACATCCATTCGTGGGCAGAGTCGCGGCCGATCCGCAATGGAAGCATCGTTGGAAATCAGTTGATTGCATCGGAAACGGATGCTTGGGGAATGCGAGTCCAATTGGATTTCTGATTTCAAACACTTGCAGTTAATTGGTGTCCGCATGTGTTCGTCGATCGCGTCTCTCGTTAGGTGCGAAAGCAGTGTTTTGTTCAGACTTCCAGCACACATTTGCATCGTTGAAAAGTTGCCTCGCATTCATCGATGCTTAGGTTCCAGACGCGATAGGATCCGATGCCGCTGGTCCTTTGTGGCACCACTCACTTGGTCGAAGCGGCCGGCGCATGCGTCGCGAGCATCGTCGAAAAACCATGGATGACAATGTGCTCCTTGACCAATGAGTAGTTCGAAGACCCTGTCTGCCCCCGCTACGATGGCCCACCCTGCAGGTGTGTTGTTGTGCAACTTACCCGATCGTGCTTCTATGTCGGCTCCAGCGTTCAATAGTGCCACAGCGGATACATTGCAATTGTTCCAAGCGGCCATGTGCAAGGGAGTTGCATGATCGTACCCGCCTCGAACATCGAGTGATAAGCCATGTTTCGACAGTTGTGAAATCACCTCCGAACAATTACCTTTCGCAGCAGCATGCAATGGTGTCGCATCGAGCCCTATCGAAAAAGTCATGGTGTTATGCACATTGTGCTGTGTACTAGGTGGGAAGAACGATTGGTTAATTCGTACGTTGATGAGATCTGGGTATTCACTCAAAAGTGTTTCGATTGAGCCAACGTCGTCACAAGCTGCTGAGGAAACGATGTCGGGTTGTGCTCCCATCGATAAAAGGAACCGAGCGACATTAGGCCGACTGGTGCAGAGATACTGCACCGGCGTGCTATGGTGATCAATGCACCGTCCGTCAATCTCGGCTCCGCGCTCAAGCATCAATTTCGCAACTTCCACCGTATCCGCGAAGTGCAGCGGCTGGCAGCCGTCGCCACCTCTTTCGTGGACACGCGCAGGCTCTGCATCAAGCAACAGGCGAACTGCGTCGCAATCCCCCAAGCCTGCAGCGGTATGGACGTCCAAAACTGCGCCAATAGAAAGAAGATACGTGGCGAGGTTTTTGTCGCCTCGAAAAATCGCACAGTGCAACGGACTCCATGGTCCCATGTGCCAATCGCTTCGTCTGTTTGGATCGGCCCCCAACTCGATAAGCAATTCAACTAGATCTTGTCGCTTGCTGAAGCAAGCCCAGGTCAGCGGGGTCGCCCCAAAGTTGCGATAGTCAAAGCTGTCAAGAATCCCAGGACTCGCCGACGCGATTGCTCTTATTTGCCCGTGGTCTCCGTTTGCGAGAGTTCGGAAGAATGCGGCCTGATCATGGGTATTGCTTGGCGTCATCACGAACTACTTCAAGAAAATGAAAACTGCGATTTGCCTTAACGACGAATGAGCATTATGGCGCAGTGGCTGCTAAGCCACTAATCCAGCCGACGACTAAGTTCTCATTTCCTCGCAGATCATCGCCTACCAGCCGAATCCGGTCGATTCTCAAGCCGAGCCAGCATGCTGGCAACTCTGTAGCCTCCCACATTCTTCGCGCATTCCATTACCCGCCCGAAAAGTTCGCAACTTTGGACCGCCTAGTTAGCCAGATCAATGGAACGAAAAGAAAGTCCTGCCAGCAGGGCCAACGCGCACTTTGAGATAGATAGGCAATATGGGTAGAGTTGCGCCCGCGGGGCTTTTAAGCGATGATTGTTGGCAGCTTTTACACGCTTCCAGTCGCTTGCGCAAAGTCCGCTATGATGTCCGAGATTCAG
>JBGSJT010000107.1:0-12549 GCA_041741715.1 Pirellulaceae bacterium
GTGGCTCGCAATGCTGCAAGCGCTCATCGATGGTGAACGCGAAGAGGCTTCCGAGTACGCGATTGCACTTATCGACTGGCTTGATCGCGGCGGCTTTTCGCCAAAGGTCTTGCCAGATTTAGGTCAAGCGGCCAGTGACCCAGAGTCACCCGCTTACCAACTGGATCGAATGATTGTGTCGATTGTCTGTGCGAGAGTTCGCATCGAATCTTAACCCTTAGTTTCTGGAGATCTGTACTATGGCTACACAAACAGCCAAACGTCCCGTTCATGAAGTTCGCCTCGGTCGCATCAAGGCGACCATCTGGGAGAACGATACTCGCGATGGAGTTCGCCACAACGTATCGCTCAGCCGCATCTACAAAGACGGCAACCAATGGAAGGACTCGACCTGTTTTGGCCGCGATGACCTGCCCCTAGTGATGAAGGTCGCGGATATGGCCCACACCTGGGTTTACGAGAACGCAAGCGTTTCGGCCACGGCTGAACCCGTTGCAAGCGAGTAGCTGATCGCCGTTGTTAAGTCGCTAGCCGCCAGCACGCATCGCGGGACTCGCGGCGTTCCAGCTAAGCCAATACTGGCGTAGCTCCAAATAGGTTCGATGCACCACCGAGCCTATGATTCTGAGGGATCCGTTGGTCCCATGACATAGATCGATTCATCTGGGTAGAGGCTAACACCATCTCTTCCATCGTCCCGTGGTTCGCCCACGGCACTAGGGAGGAAGGTGGCGTGCATTCCTTCAAGGTTTTGTGACGGCAAACGTTGCTGTCATGTCTACCCCCAAGTCCGAGCCCGCGGTGTTCGCGGGGATCTACTCAGACTTTGTCCCTTGTTCGTGGTCTTCGACCACAGGGAGAAGCATGATGAATCGTGAGGAAGCTCTCAAGAAAAGTGAAGAGGCTCTGCATGAACTGGCCGCTGCTTTACGGCAGGGCAAGAGCGAAAGCCTGGTTCGGTATCTCGATGTGATGAGTCAATTCCATCAGTACTCGTTTGGCAACTGCATGTTGATCTACTTGCAGATGCCGACCGCTACGATGGTGGCTGGATTCCATCGCTGGAAGGAGCTCCACCGCTGGGTCAAGAAAGGGGAGAAGGGGATCGCCATCCTGGCCCCCATGATCGGCAAGCGGCGAAAGTCGGAAAGTAAGGACGCATCTGCAGCTCCGAGCGATGAATCAGCTTCAGATCAGAAAGTCGTCTTCGGATTCCGCACCGTGTTCGTGTTTGATGTCAGTCAAACTGAAGGTGAAGAACTTCCTGAGTTCGCCACACTGATCGGGGATCCTGGTGATCTGCAGGCTCGCCTCGAGACCATCATTGCGGACCTTGGTATCGATTTCTCGCATGTCGACTCACTTGGCGGTGCCAATGGGGTCTCGATGGATGGTCGAATTGAGGTCGTTGCATCCCTGCCCCCCGCGCAGAAGTTCTCGACGACAGTCCATGAACTTGCCCACGAGCTCTTGCACCGCGGCGATCGCCGTGAGCAGACCGACAAAACCGTGCGAGAGACGGAAGCCGAAGCGGTGGCCTACGCAGTCTGCCGCTGGGCAGGCATTGATTGCTCAACCCGAGCAGCAGACTACATCCAGCTCTACGCTGGGAATGAGAAGTTGCTGCTTCAATCGCTCGAGCTGATTCGCGATGTGGCTGCCAAGGTGATCGGTGCTCTGACCAAGGATACCAATCAGTCGGACAGCAGCGAGACGGAGATCAAGGCGACGGCGGCGGATCCTCAAATGGAGGTGGCCCATGTCAGCTAGGAATATTCATCCCATCATCCGGCATGTCATCGACCGCGACTGCCATGTAAGTGAAAGCAACCGGGCGGTGGTGCGACACGTAATCTCCAAGCTTACCAAGGGATATGAGTCGTATCGGCAATTGTCGGCTAAGGATCGCTGCTTGTTCATCGAGCAGTGCATCGCGCACCATCAAGCGAACCAACGGCTTTACGTGGAGGTCATGAATGGATTCCTCACCTGTAAAAAGGCCGAACGGGAGTTAATGGAGCATTTCGAGTGTGTTTCAGCCGATGAACTTCGGCTATTGATGCTGGAGAACAAGGTAACCGCTGACTACCTAGCCTTTCGGCTGGGTTGGTCTCGACGCCGCGTTCTAACCGTTTGCCAATCTGGCCTCAGCAAACCGCGAGAGATCCAGCAGTGGCTTACCGTCATCGCGGAAGCGGAGAATAACGATGTTCCCACAACATCGTCTGTAAGGGGTGAGTCCCAGTCAGCGGACTGCAACTTTTGCGGCTGCCCAATGACCATGGGTGATCAGGTTTTCGAGTACCAACAAAACGTCTACTGTTCGAGCAACTGCTGCCGCAAGAGTTGCGGTTGGTAGGACGGATCTGGGAAGGTCAGGGATTCATGCACGCCACCTGCTCCTTCCTGAAATCTAGCGCAGCCATTCTGGACTCGCGTTCCATTACTTCGGCAACAGCGGAGCGTCGGTAACCAAGTAGTCCCGCCACCGCAACTACTCCAGGTAATCTCGGCTAAGGGCAGTCAACGCATAATTTCAATGAATCAGGCTCCGCAATAAAATTTCGCTGACGTCGAAAAATCGCGAACAGGCTCGCCAGCACGACCAAAGTAGCCGAGCCAGGCTCCGGTACAGATATCGGAAACGTGTTGAAGTTTTGTCGGTCGAAGTACGCAATTCTGTTTGGTATCGCGGCATTTATCAAGTCAAAATCGGCTGATGAAATCCGATCCGAGCGATGGCGAACTGCCAAATAGGGAAGAAAACTCTCGGCGATGTCCTCGCGAAGTGGGTTGTCTCTGGCGTAAGTTGAAATGAAGTTTGGATCTGACGACTGTGCAGCCAACCACTCGGGAGAAGAAGCATGTGCAGCGTCTAGCGAAGTGTGGGCAGCCTCATGAACAAATACCTCCTCCAGGAAGCCGCCCTGCGAATATAGCTCGCCTTGGCCGGTATGGATCAGCAAATTCTTATTGCCACCACCAAATGGCTGAATCCCCTGATGAATCCAGACAGTCTCGACGTCAGTTCGCAGGACTGTTGGAAGTCGTCCGATTTCCACGGCATATTTGCTTGCTTGAACCGCGGCCAAATCGACTGATCCGAACTCAGGATTCACTTGAATTTCGGCAGTCAAACCGTCCGTGAACGTGGCATTGAAAAGAAAGGCGTTCAGTGTGATGAAACCATTGACTCTTCTATCAAACATAAGTCGGTTACCAGTCCCGCTAAAAAACATCGCACCAAACGTCGACGGATCTTGATTGGTAAGGATGTTTGGATCAATAAATGCAGACCCCGGGTACGGTTGCGCGATAGTAACCGATGTGAAAACCAACGAAATAAGTATCGCGAGAGATGCAAAAGAATACTCTTTCGGCATCGGATATTCCTTTCAGCTTCAAAAAAAACTAAATCGAGCCGAAGCGTCGACATTGTACCAAGTTACGTAGTTTTTGACGGAAAACAAACCGGCCCTAATCGCTAGCTGGCTAGTCGCCGTCGGTTAGCTCCGGACCGGGTGCCCGATGCGAGTTTGCGACCCCGGGATTTGGTCACTCTTAAGCCGAAAGCAGCGTCCGCTTGACAGCGCGACGTGAAGTCGCTCGGAAATGCTTTCCATGTTTCAGAACGTCTCACTTTAGGATCGTCAGTTTCTCGTTCAGGGCACAAAGCCCTGATCCCGGAAGAGTTTGCAGCGTCAAACATGCCGCAAGTCATAAGGGCAGTGGATTGACCATTGGACATCCGTTTGGATACGGGGCCTACGGCGACTTTACCACAACCACAAGCTTCGCCTATCCGCCGCTCGATTCAAGGCAGTTTGTGCCAGCGGTGGTAGGCTAGGAAAGTACAATGTGATGAAAGTTGCTAAATCGACTCAACGTCGGAAACTGTCAAGCCTAGTATTCCTTTGCCGGTTTAGAACAGGCTTGTTAATTCGCGTGCGGCCATCAGTAGGACGCTAAAAAAGTGCCAGTAGTTAAAGCGTAGTAGATGAACTTCGTCGTCGAGTAATGAGTGTTCCAACCATTATTGGCATAAGCAGGAGGAAAGACTGCGGTTCAGGAACTGCCGTGTTGATGGTTAACGTTGCGATGCCAGGATTTCCGGGAGAATTAAGACCATACAATCCACTCCTGAGAAAAGCGCTATAGGTTGTGTTAGGCTGCAACTGTATGAATTCACTTCGCGACGAAGTCCAGTTAGCTCCCTGGCCAGTAATGGTCACACTTCCTGATGGCCCGGTCGTCCCCATGCCAGAGGTCGTAAAATCGAACAAAGCATTAACTGGCGAATCTACAGTAAAAGTCATGTTAATCCATGTATCCGCCCGGCCATTTCCAACTAAGAAATGCGACGTAGAAATTGTCAAAAGCGATTCGGATTGCCGATGCAACGAGACTGCTGCGCTTCGAAATCCGTCAGATGTTGAAAAGCTTAACGGAGGGCCGACAGTAGTGGGGGTGAACGTTCCCGTTGTATATCCCGGCCCCGGATTCGTTGTGCTATCAGCTACCATACTGTAGGCTGCCGTCACGCTACTGATAATGTCCGCACTGCAATAAGTCAGGAATCCAAAAAAAGCCGCGAAAAAAGAGAAAGCGTAGGGTAAGTGCTTCAGCATTTTTTTCATTTTCACTCTCAAAAGAAGAACAGACTGCATTGTTTTCACTGTACCGCTCCTGCAACGCTGCGGGGTTCAGGATCCACCCCCGTTGAATGAATTCCAAGTATCGCGTTTTACTCGTTGGCGAACCAGTAGAATCGAAAGCGAAGCCTAAAATATCTGCAAAATTGCACACCTCCGAACAGTGAGGTTTTGAGCGATGACGAACGCTGGGCCGGGATGATCTTAGTCCGATGATGTTGGAAAATCAATACACTGCGGCACTGATTCAAGGTGCGCCAGACTTGATCGTCTGCGGACATACGTGCCGGGTGGTTGTTCGGGCGTCCAGCCCTTTTGGTTCGAACTTTCCGATGAGAATACCCAAAAGGTGTCAGGCGATTGGCGTTGAGAGTATTGACTCACAGAACTTCGAGAGGGAATCGGGATAATTGGCGCTGGGAGCGATCGACTTGGTTTTTATAATTGCAGCAAAGGTCAGATACTTGCTAGATGCCGGTCCAAAACTGGGAATGCGATCATACCTTGGCACTCCATTGATTCGTGGTGTTGGGCTACCACTCCGTGAGGAAATGCTTTAATCCGCTGGACCGATCAGCATCGGGTCCTTGAAGCAGCCAAGGCAGCCTATAAAAGCCGCTCAAAGGCATGATGCCCTAGGAAGACTTTAGGTTCTACTACTCAAAATTCGGGCTTGGTAGGAGACTGGGCTGGCCGCGATGATTTACCCACATAAAACCAGCCTCAGCAAGTCGGCTCTAACCTAGAAACGGTGATTCACCACATCCTGGGCAAGCTAGCCGACGTTGTTGTTCGAGATACGCTTGCCGTATCATCTCGTCATTCGCATTGGCGACAGTCCCAAATTTAGCACCACAAATATTGCAGGCGACGTAGGTAATCGAGTCAACGCGAATTTCGACCCAAGTTCCTTGCATCTGACCATTTTCCGACTTGTGGCAAGGTGTATGTTGGCACGATTGTTTCGCAATCGGCGTGGCACCGCACTCTTGCTCTACTTTTGAACCCTCAAACATGATGAACTGCTCCAAGAATAAACCTACACATCCAAAGGAAAAACGCGACCAGCCATGGTGATCGACCAAGGCTGCGAAGACCAACTAACCGACATAGGAGAAAGTAAAGAACCGCTGAGACTCACTCGACAGCTACCACAGACGGCATAGGCCGTCAAACAAACCGCTGAGTTAGAGTGCGTTTTTCACAAAGTGCCGAAATTCTTTGAGCTCTATGTCATCGAAGCAAGGGACATCACAGAAGCATGATTTTTTTCATTGACCTCTTCTTCACTCGAAGACAGAATGCCTGGCATGGGTTGGCATCTAGACCAACCTTGTGACAATTGATGGCACACTCGGTCGGGATTCCAAAGTGTTCGGCCCCTTTTGTCGCCATGGGTGCGAGTCCATTGGACAGTTGGTTTTCGGCCGGATCGTCGAAAACCGGACTTGCGGAAATGAAATACGCTATTTGACCGCGTAACAGTTGCCGTCGGCTCGTTGGATTGAGTAATTGGGCATTCATCAGGTTGACTCCAGCTACGCAGTACCCGCCTGGCACGACGATTGAAAGGTCAGTCGAACATACTGTTTTGCAACCACCCATTCTTCTTCCGAAGGACGCATGTTGGATCTACCAAGCCTGGAGTCCGCTCCAAACGAGCTTCGGAGGTAAGCATCCAAAAGGAATCTGTGTATTGCCGTTGCTGATTCAACCGACGGATTCTGATTTTCGCAAATACGTCATTTGCCAACCAACCGGGTCTTGTGGTGCCCGTCGATCGCTATTCGCGTGTAAATGGACAAGGGCCAGGAGAGGCTGGTTGCGCGTTGCCAACTTTGGGGCAAATAGCTATGACGGTTCGGCACCGCGCTAAATTGGCAGAGATTCCGCAATCAAGCCGATCATTACCAATGCGGGATGTCCGTCTTTCAGTGACCAATTACGAATCCGCTAGGAATTCCGCCGCTGCAATTACCTGATGCACGAGTTTTTCATTCGATGTTTGGGCGTCGCGCGGCTCAAGATCGATTCCGTGCTCGCCGAGACCGTCATGCTTGGGATGGACTCGATAGTGCACCAGGATACTGAACCAGGAGACATTTGCTCCGCGGCATCCACCTACCACTCGCATTGGTTGCAAGTGGTGTGAGGATGGCCCGAAAACCTTCATTTAGCGACATTCACGCAGCGAGACCACATCGCCAGTTCCATCGCCGTAGATGATGTGATCGAGTACTGCAATTCCGAGGAGCACTCCTGCCTCCGTTAATCTCTTGGTGACTTCATGATCCTCGCGACTCGGCGTCGTATTTCCCGATGGATGGTTGTGCGATAATATCACTGCTGACGATCCTTCTATGAATGCTGGCTTGAATACTTCGCGGGGATGTACCAGCGAGGCGTCAAGTGTACCAACTGTCACAACGACAACGCATTGAACTCGGTGTTTAGTATCAAGGCAAGCAACCACAAACTTCTCTTGATCGCTAGCAGGGTAATTCGACCAGTAGCTTTTGAAGAATGCTAATGCATCTTGCGTACTTGTTAGACATGGCCTTCCTTCCAGTGACCCTTCAAATACAAGCGATACCTTTTTCACGGATGCGTAATTTTCCTGGTTGACCTTCAAAGAAGTAGTCGCTGGACGTTTCGCTGATCTCTCCATATCGACTATGTCCGTCGACGCATCGAATTGTAAGCTTAACTGCGCTGTTTTTCGCGATAATGACCGGCCGCGTCGATCCGGGCCATTGGTAGTTTTCTTCATCACCTACGTTCCTACGGCAAGCTGAGGAGTGGAACAGAAAACCGCAGGTTGAACCTTTCTGGTGCAAGCTATCGGTTACGGTTCAACCACAAAGGCCAAGCCGTATCGATAGGTGTTTGCGTCTACCCGAAAGATTCGCATCCAATGCTTTTGGTAAAGAGCTGTAGGTTAAAACCTGTAACTGGTTTTGGTCGTTGGCCGCATCCAGCACTCTATTCGCGGGACCAACTCAGTTGCAAGCGAGGAAGAGAGATGAATTCCCGACAAAGTTGGTATCACATTTAGCGAAATTGCGCAACCAGTCGAGTAGAACGACCGTTCTAATCCGCAGTTAAATCGTCGATTTTGCAGAATTGCTTTTCTGCTTGATAAAGGACGTTATCGTGCGCTATGGTGCGGTAGGGGAGATTTGCGGGAATTGATAATTTAAGCATGGAGGAACTCAGGAATGATGGAGCGAAACGATAGGGAGTTTGAGCGATTGGCATTGGCCTTTCCAGCTTTGAAGCGAGCTGAAGGAGTTTGTCCGTGGAGTCCCAATAAGTTGGATATCTGGGCAACGGAACAAGCGACTGAACCTGCGGCGATTGCAGCCGCGCAGTTTTTGTTGTCGCTGTGGAATCGTAATTGTCGCTGGCAGTGCGGATCCTTTGATCTGTTCATCGCGATGGAGAAATGGGACTATCCCCACCGCTCTGGATTTCTTGAGTCGGTGGGTCGCCTGTCGACATAGCGTCAAACAACGATGACCAACACCTTACCGGTCAAGCGGCCAAGTGGTTCTGCGGGACTGGTTGAGATTCCGGCTGCGCGAGAGATTCCGGCAATTGTCGCAGATTCCGGCAATGCGGCCCGCTTTGCCTGGGAGGAGTTTTTCTATGGCCGTATTCGTAATGCCCATACCCGCCGAGCTTACCACCGTGCGGTAAAAGGCTTCATGGCCTGGTGCGAAGATCGATCACTGAAACTCGCCGCCATCTCCCCCGCCGACGTTGGCCACTATCTCGACTCGCTGTCGCTGGCAACGTCGAGTAAGAAGCAAGTCCTAGCTGGCCTGCGTCACTTTTTTGATGGGCTCGTAATGCGGCACGCAGTCGTGCTCAATCCCGCCGCTTCTGTTCGCGCTGAACGTTACCAAGTAATCGAAGGCAAAACGCCCGAGATCACCGTCAAACAGGCTCGCACACTTCTTCAGTCGATCGACACCAGCGACATTATCGGGCTGCGCGATAAGTCGATCATCGCGATCCTGATTTACACTGCCGCCCGAGTTGGTGCCGTCGCCAAACTAGAGTGCAAGGACCTGTACGATACGGGTGACCAGTTTTGCCTTCGCTTCAATGACAAAGGGGGTAAGTCGCGAGAGATCCCGGTCAGGCACGATCTGCAACACTTACTCCTCAGCTATCACCGCGCGGCGGCAATTCAAACTGAAATACACGCGGATACGCCATTCTTTCGCTCGACCAAAACCAAGACCAAGCAACTGACCGATCGTCCCATGACCGCTGGTGACATGGGCCGCATGATCAAGCGACGCATGCAGGGAGCGGGCTTGCCCAAACGCTTATCCCCTCATTCCTTTCGAGTAGCAACCATCACCGATTTGCTCAGTCAGGGGGTACCGCTGGAGGATGTGCAGAATCTAGCAGGCCACGCTGATCCACGAACTACTCGGCTCTACGATCGCCGCCAACGTCGAGTCACTCGCAATATCGTTGAGCGAATTTCGATTTAAGTTTGGATTCTTGATGCATGGCTCGCCTGCAATGTCAGTTGGCGCTCAAAAGGGACCAGTAATTGGCGCTTGAAAATCCCCCACCTACATGGAGGTGGAAGGGTCTGGTCAGATGTTGATCTTTTGGCAACAAGAGTTCACATCGAGGGCGGGTCATGTCCAATCGCTTGGCAATGGATAAAGCACAGTCAATACAGCACTTACACGATTTAGGCTGGTCGCAACGTAAGATCGCAGCGACTCTTTCAGTGGACCGAAAATCGGTCAAAAGGAATCTGAAAAGCAATCAATCACCGGAAGCGGAACCATGTCTTCAATATGGCCGGGTTTCTGTGACGGCATCTAGAACCGCACGGCGTGAGAGGTGGCACACCACACTTACAACGTCGACGGAAGTCCACGGTAAATGGATTTTTCGCGAGCGAAATCCTTGCTGAGCGGTTGTACGGCAACACGACTTCGGTCAATTTCTTCGATAGGTGCTCATCTAGCTAGACTCGTCCGTGCTCGTTGTCTCTCCGGTAGTCTCTCGACTAGCGAGGATTTTTTGAATTTGTTTTTCATCACCACCCTGCATCAGTCGGTACAGGGCGTCGCATTTGAGTATGTCGTCGATGTCTGCAGTTTGAATGCGCTCAATCAAACGCCCCTGTTCGTGGGCTAAGTCGATCCCGCTGCCATCGCTGGCGAACAACTTCACGAGCGAATCATCAACGACATTCATCGCCAACATCAGTTCTTTTCGATCAACTCGTAATCCGCGCATGAAGAATGAGTCCGTTAAGCAATCGCGAGGGTACTTGGCGACATGCACCAGGAACCGAAATGCCTGGGACGCCTGGGTCGACCAATCGGAATCCGGTGCGGTAGCAATCCGCACGTCCAGGAAGGAAAGCATCGGCAGCAATTTACCGCCGGTGGCACGTCGTAGGCGGTTCTTCAACTCTTCGAGGATTCTGTCGACCGTTTCTTTGGGAATGGTTCTGCCAGCATGCATTTCGGCATATTGCTTCTGAGCATCTGCTGCGACATCTTGCCGTTTGGGCTCAACAAAAGCGTTCACGTCTTCCCTTACAGTGTCTCCCGGAAGTTTCATGCCTTCCTCGTTGACACGCTGAAGTTCTTGTTCCAAAAGTGGACGGGCCGTATGCGGTACCCATCGCGCACCGTCTGCCAAAGGATAGCTCATTTTGTTGAGAAGTTCACGAGTTCGTTTGCGAAACGACTCTAGCTTTTTAAGCGTCTTCTCATCGATCGCGGAAACGCGAAATTTGGTTTCTCTCGAAACAGTTCCGGTACGACGGTCCGTATCTACACCGAATAGCTCCGCACTTATGGGGCAATCAAGTGGCCCGACTCGTGACGAATTGTCGATCGTCGCCAGCGATCCCAGGTGCAGAACTTTGCCAACTTGCACCATCGCAATGCTTGGACGGGGGACCTTGGCTTGATCCAGTACCGATTCGATCCGGTTGCCTTCGGCATCCACTATGTCACCGGTTTCTGAATCGACGGTGATGGTTTTCCGGTTGCCTTCGGTGGATTGTTGTTGGCTTAGCCGAGTCAGGTAAACCTGCCATTGCCGATCGGCATTGGGATCACCGACAGCCGGTACCAAGTCGGGTACGTTCGCACTGGTTACATCGAGCGGATTACCGATTGCCCATTGAAAATCGAACCAGGACGTAAACTGATGGTGCAGCGCGGTGTCGGTTGCAAAGCAAAGGTGCACGAAGTCAGACGATACCGACCGCAGCGAAAAGTTGCCACTGGGCAAAACGACCATTTTGCTAGATCCGGTTTCGGAAACGATGCAAAGGTTGGTGGTCACTCGATCTTCACCTCGCGGCATCGGTTTCAAGCGAACTTTTAGTCTGTCGCTGAACTGGTCGCAGTGCTGTAAGAGTGACTTCAGAACCTCGCTATTGGTCGCACAGGCAGGATAGATTGCGAGGATTAAGCACACTGATCGCTCTTTATCGTCGCGTAGAATTTCAACGATCCAGTCAACGCCTTTAATTGTGAGGTTATGAACGACACCGAAAATTGTCTTGGCATCGACTAACTCGGCATCAAACACAGGGGCATCGTTGTAACGGTGTGATTGGTTGAGCACACGCGTCTCCGGCCATAGAAATGGCGACACTGGCGAAACAATGGGAATCGAAGTTTGATCAACGCTGTCATCGGAAGGTTCGGACGACGGTTGTGTGGGGGCATCGCCAAGCTCGGCTGATGGTTCCAATGCGGAATTTGTCGGCAATTCTGAAGGTGGAGTTGTTTGTGATGAATTGCTTCTGAAAAACTTCATGGGATTAGCTGACAAGTGCGCCTCGTTGGAAGCCAGACACGTACGGAGGTTCGGCTTCCAACTCTGGTTTGTACCGCAGCACGTGCGCTGCATCATCGTTGGACGCAATCTTGATCGAAGCGTGCCCGGAGTAGTTTGGATCGCGCTGAAGCAGCACGGACTTGCCGCTGGCAGCCGTCAGTTTCTCCTCGATCGATTTACATGCATCAAACTGATTCACAAATCTGTCCACCGGTTTCTAAAACGGAAAATTGGTCACATTAGCCAGAATATTAATCATCGTCATCATCGGTTTCATCATCATCTAGATCAGGCTCCGCCGCAATCGACTCCAGGTATTCAATCCGAACATCTCGCAGCGACTTCTTGGCCTGCTTGTCCACCAAGAAGAACCACCAACCGCTGACGCTGGCTCCAGTCAACGTCTTGGCAGCCTCTGAAACGGACGAATACACCACGCCTTCTATATCGACGCGGCCATCGCCGAGTAGAGTCGCTGTTTTCGACATGAACTTTTTGCGGCGCGGAGTCAAAGTCATTCCGACATAAAGGCAACCAGCGCTTATTAGGTCGCTTAGGTCAACGCGATGACTTGGTCGAACCTTCTCGGCGTTGAATGCGGACTTATGCCCCTCCGGAACCGGCCAGATCTCAGTGATCAGCTTGCCCAGAGTGTCAGTTCGAGACCGAATCTTTGCTTCGGTCCAGTCGTCGCCGGCTAGGTCCTTAAGCTTCCGATTGAGGAATAGGACGCAGTGATCCTCGAGGGCTTGCTTCTTGCCTGCCTCTCCGTTCCATGGGCCATTGGAGACCTTTGAGTTGAGACGCGATGTAAGCAACGTCAGATTGCCGAGTGTATGAAGCAAAGCTTCCCGCTCGCCTTCCGCTCTGGAGCCCTCTGGCAAAGCCCAGTGGACTGAGGTGGTGCCGAAAACTGGGGCGCGCTTGCGCCTTAATTCCGACCGGCGTGATTGGTTTCGAATTGGTGGGGTGTTTGATAACCGATTCCCGAGTGCTTACGTTCGCGGTTGTAATATGCGAAGTAGTTGCCAAGTTCTTGATCGGCTTGGGGCATGCT
>JBGSJT010000108.1:0-3820 GCA_041741715.1 Pirellulaceae bacterium
CAGCACCAGAACGTGCGGCGTGTGCCGGGTGAGCGTCGCGGCGAGACACGCGCGAACACCGCCCCAAACCCCAGCGAACGCCAAAGGAACCGCGGAGCGTTGCTTCAGCCGCCCGCCGATTCCTGCGGCCGCATCCAAAACACGAGGCACGTCGTGCAACGATCCAACGGCAGTGGCAGCAACAGTCACGATCAAGCAACAACGGTGTCAAAAGAGGCAAGGGCGACGAAGCAACCTAGTGCATCGCCCAGCCTAGGAATTGGGGTTGGTTGTTTCCTTGGTTTTCGTGGAAACTGTGGTCAACACACGGAGGTTTCCATGAACAAGAAGTATATCGTCCGCCTCTCGGACGAGGAACGAGCGACTTGCCAACAAGTCATCGCTAAGCTGAAGGGGTCATCGCAGAAAGTTCGTCGCGCCCAGATTCTTCTCAAAGCCGACCAGAACGAGAACGGGCCCGGTTGGACCGACATAAAGATTGCGGAAGCTTTCAACTGCCGCGTACAGACCATCGAAAACTTACGCAAGCGGTTGTCTATCGAGGGCTTTGATGTCAGCCTCGAAGGTAAAAAGCGACAGGATCCACCGACACCCCCCAAACTGGACGGGAAAGCGGAAGCAAAACTTATCGCGATGCGTCTGGGGAAGCCACCCAAGGGGTTTGGCAAATGGACACTGCAACTGCTTGCTGATCAACTGGTACAATTGGAGGTCGTGGATTCGATCTGCGCTGAAACCGTCCGTCAGACGCTAAAAAAAATCGCATGACCAAACGCATGATCGACTACTGGGTCATTCCACCGGAAAATGACTCCGAGTTCGTCGCGTGCATGGAAGAAGTGCTCGAAACCTACGAAAAACCATACGATTCGACGAATCCAGTCATCTGCATGGATGAGCAACCGGTTCAGTTGCTCAAGGAAACACGCGTTGCCATTGAGGCGACGATGAATCATCCCAAGCGAGTCGACTACGAATATGAACGCAACGGCACAGCCAGCATTTTTATGTTCGCTGAGCCGCTATCTGGTTTTCGCCGTGCAACCGCCCGAGAGCATCGAACCAAAGCCGATTGGGCTCGTGAAGTAGCGGATCTAATAGACACCCGCTACGCAGAATGCTCGCGAATCACACTGGTCCTAGATAATCTAAATACACATACCAAAGGTGCGTTCTACGAAGCCTTTGAACCAGCGGTGGCTCGAGCATATGTGAGGCGAATCCAGTTCGTATACACACCCAAGCATGGCAGTTGGTTAAACGTTGCAGAATGTGAACTGAGCGCTATGACACGTCAATGCATGGCCGACCGTCGGTTTGGCGAAATGAAGGAGCTAAAGGAAGAGATTGCGTCGTGGGCGGATCATATTAACGCCAAGCAACGCGGCGTCGAATGGCAACTCCAGATCGACGAAGCTCGAACAAAACTTGCTCGACTCTACCCCAAGATTAAGACTGGATGATGCACTAGGCAAGATAGTGCATTGCCCAAACTGCCGATTCGGCTCCTGACCCGAATGGCGTTGTTCACGACGTTTTCGTGTATTCGTCAAGAAAGTTTCTGCTCTCAGCGCAGCGTTGAAAGACGCGGTCCCTCGCGTTTCGAAATTTGGAATTCTTTTCGCCAGCGTAAGTGATTTGACCCCGGCGTGAACCGACTGGTCGTTAAACTAAACGCGGGCGTGGACCTTCTCTGGTGATTGTGTAGCAATATTCGACCAGGGAAGGTTCATGGCTATTCTACCAATTCACTCGCCGCATTGCTTCGGCATTTTCAAGCGGTCCATGATCCAAGCGGATTATCTGCCGCTCTGCGAGATGCTTGATAGTTCTGTGATCGCACAGGCATTTGAAGAAGATAACATCGTCTTCGGTATTGCCGATGAGGATGTCTTCACTCCCGCGATCACATTGTGGGCGATGGTTTCTCAGTTTCTATTCAAGGATACTGGACGATCATGCAAAGCCGCTGCTGGCCGCGTCGTCTCGCTATGGGCACAAATCGCCGGTCGTGTGGTATCTCAGAACGCAGGCAACTTCTGTCGAGCTAAGGCCAAGATTCCTACTAGGACCATTCGCAAGATTACACTTCGGCTTGCTTCACAGGCAGAACTGCGAGCGATAGCGTTTGATGACCCTGCTTCGGCAATCGATGACGATCTAGCCGAAGCTCGCCTGAGCCCGCAGGTGATCGCCGCGATTCGAGCGGTACCGATCACGGGTCGAATCATCATGGCGGATGGTTTCACCATTGATGCTCCTGACACCCCAGAGAATCAAGCGAAGTATCCTCAGAACCCCGCGCAGTCCGAAGGCTTTGGCTTTCCGATTCTCCGGTGCGTCTGTTTGATTTCGATGGTCACGGGGATGCTCATCGATCTCGGCTATGCCGCGTATAGCGGCAAGGGAACAGGTGAAACCAGCATCCTTCGTCGATTACGTTTCTCGCTTCGGCAGGGAGACATCATCGTTGCCGATTCATATCACTGCACCTATTGGATGATCGCAATGTGTATGAGCATGGGTGTTCATGTTGTGATGAAGAATCATCATAAGCGAGACAACGATCCGATCGGTGCAAAGCGATTCAATGAAACAGAGAGAACTGCCAAGTGGGCTCGTCCACAACGTGAAAGTTGGATGTCGAAAAAAGAGTATCGCAAGGTGCCTGCATTCATTGGAATTAGACTATGTGATATCACCATAAAAAAAGTCGGGTCCCGGTGCGATGGCTATACCGTTGCGACCACATTGCTTGACAGGGAAGCCTATGCAGGTGTTTGGCTTGGCTCGTTGTATCAAGGTCGCTGGATTGTGGAGCCGGATATTGGTTCGGTCAAATGCACGATGGGATTGGAGCATTTGCGTGGGCAAAGCCCTGAGGTTCTCGAACGTGAGATCTGGAGTGCGATGATGACGTACAACCTGGTACGCCTGAAGATGCTGCAAAGCGGCTACGCTGCTGAACGTGAGATCCGCAGCATGAGTTTTACCGAAACCTATCAGTTACTGGCAACGAACTGGCTGCTGTGCGCATGTGTGGGTGTTAACCAAGCGATGGTAACATCCGCACAAGCACAAGGCGTCTGCGCCATTGTCGGTAACCGCCCCGGCCGATCCGAACCGCGAGAAAACAACGTCGTCCCAAAGTTCTTAAGCTCATGACGGTGCCGCGGCGCATCTATCACGCAATCTTGGCGGCGCTTTCAAAAATTACGTAAATTGCGGGGACAACGTCATTCGTACCTGACACCTTAATCTTATCCGTCATGCAGGCGCTCCAGCAGAGGAATCAGCATGTCGAAATACTTAAGTCCTTGAATATCTTTGCTTTGAACCCCGCTTGTTTTCTTGTCGTCTTCGCACTGAACCAGTAGCTCGTCAGCAGATTGAGCCAGAGGCTTACGGCGCTGGGGTAAGGATTTAGACTTGGGTCGCGGTTTGGGCACACTAAAAAACATGAACGCTGACAACATGGCAGACTCGAATGCTGTCTACCTGCGAGCGCAAATGCCGTGCAAGTTTTATTAAAAATTCACTGCGCAAATTTCGTGCCGAACACTATTGTTCCTGACATTGTTCTGAGATGACTTCCCGCTTTCACCCTGCCCGCGCAGCGGGAGGTTCGGCCTTTCAGGGCCGGGGAGGGCCCGGCGCGGTCGCCCTCTCCTCGCTGACCCTCGACTCTTGCGCAAGCGGGAGAATGAAAAGACTGAAAATACGCAATTTATTTCGGGACCATTCCTAGGCGGCCGTGGACTCACATCAATCGATCAACGGTCACCAGCGACCAAGGCGAATTTCTGACTTGTCCAACCTC
>JBGSJT010000109.1:0-4109 GCA_041741715.1 Pirellulaceae bacterium
CGCCACAGGTGACTCCAGCATTCGCTGCCATTTGATCTCACCGGATTTCCGGGCCACACAAACAAGGGATCGCAAAAGCTTCGCTGGCTCGCCCGACGATTGAGCCTTCGGTCCCACTCCCGAAAACGCAGTTACAAAAACTTCTTCACCGACAACAATCGGACTACTAACTCCCTGGCCAAGAAGCTCGACCACCCATTTCAGATTGCTGCTGCTACTCCACTTCGCAGTTGCGACCGACAATGACTTTCCATCGCCGTCCGACCCGCGAAACTGTGGCCAATCCTGTGCATTGACCTGCACGCAACCAAGAAAAGCCACAACTACGGCAACGATTCGACCTCTGCAGGATTCCATCGAACATCATTCCTCGACTCGAGTTACTCAACGATATGACCGGTATTTTCGGCACGAAAACTTGTAATCAACACGTTAGTGGTCGAGTCGACGTTGAAGGTTACAGGCTGTGAAAACTTTTCTGGAGCTTTCCTGACTTTGCGATATGTGGGCAACAAATGGGTCGGCGACGGTCCCGGTTCACGGCGGCTTCGAGTGTTCGCATCTGCTGTTCTTTTAAAAGCTTTGAGAAAAGTTTTGCCAAGGTGTAACCGAACGGGCCTTCATCACCACTTTCTTCACGAGCAGCCAAGGTCGCTTCCGACCGGCTCAAGTCTGGAACTCGATACGGAGAAATATGAAATGGCTAAACGAATGGCAGGTTTGTTGGCAGTATTGGCTACGTCAGTACTCATGGGGGACGCTTTCGCCCAGCGTCCTGAAAGCGGCTTCGCCTCCGGGCCCGGAGGCGGCCCGCCGTGGATGCGAGCAAGAATCATGTTTCAATTGTTCGATAGCAATCGAGACGCTGCGCTGACAGCCGAGGAAGTTCCAGCGGCGGCATGGACTTTTCTGTCAGCGGCTGATGCAGACGACGACGGCAAGGTAACGCAGGTTGAAGTTGCCAGTTACTCAGCCGCTCAAATGGTTGGAAACTTCGACGCCAACGAAGATGGCGAGTTGACGGTAGATGAAGTCCCCGAACCGGTTTGGGCTAGGATTGTTGCTGCCGACGCCGATGGCAGTGAGAGTATCAACGCAGCCGAGATCGCAATGGTAATCTTGAGTACGCCACGTCGCGGTGGCCCACCTGCTGATGGCGATTTGCGATTCGGCCCACCTGCAGGCAAAGAGTAGAGATCACGTTGATTTAGAATCTTAATTCGACGGCTTGGTTCCTGGCTTTTTGGTCTGGAACCAAGCTCATTTGATATACTTGCAAACCATGGAAGCAATACTCCAACGTGAACCAAAGTGGATGCTGCTCGGCATTGAGCTTCAGCGCGCAATTTCAGGACTGCTGATGACGGAAAAGGACGATCAGGCACCTGTTCAAACATCAGTATGCACTGAGGATATTGGTGCAATCGACGCGACGCTGAATGGTGACCAGAATGCTTATCAACTGATAGTAAGGAAGTATCAAGAGGAGATTGCTCAGCAGATGCAGCGATTCTCGCGGCAACCTTTGGTGATCGATGAGCTGGTTCACGATGTGTTCGTGGAAGCTTTCCTCAGCTTAAAGTCCTACCGTTCAACGGCACCCTTGCTCCATTGGCTACGCAAGATCGCAGTGCGTGTCGGTTACCGATTTTGGTCGAAACGAACTCGAGAGAGAAAGACAGTAATCTCGCTGGCAGAGATCAATGAAGGCATCGATTTGCTTGGAAGCAAAGCAGAGACCTCATCAATCGTAGCCAGTGACTTGCTCGGAGATTTGCTCTCCGTGTTGGGTCCTCGAGATCGACTTGTGTTGACATTACTTTACTGGGATGGGTGTAGCGTTGCAGAAGCTGCAGAATTGGCCGGTTGGACGCAAACAATGGTGAAGGTACAAGCGTACCGCGCCCGCAAACGCCTGAAGCGTCTTCTTGAGGAGTCCAAATGATGAACAACGTTGACAAACTCTTGGCTGATTTATCAAGAGCAGCCAGATCCGAGCCCGTGCCGTCTGTAGAAGTGAGTGAGCAGGTAATGCGAACACTTACCCGCCTTCCCTTCATTGCTCCTATGGACTACTCACCGATTGTGTTCGCCAGCGCAGCTCTGGCCCTCGCGGCGACCGTACTGGTGGCATTCTTCCCTGCTTGGCAATCGTTGAGCGAGCCCTGGACGGCTTACCTTCCGTAAGTCAAAAGAGACAACAATGGTCACAGAGAATACTGCAACGAGTTCGAAAACCATAATGGAGCCACGGATTCGTCGCGCTTTACCGCGATGGATACAAATGGGCGTCTTGCTGCTCGTTTTCGTGGCCGGTGGGATTGTTGGGGCGATGGTCGCGACCAAAACACTCCATGACCGCTTGGAATACTATCGTCAGAATGACGATGCATTGGTAAAAGACATGATTCCACGACTTCGAAACCGACTGACACTGACAGAGGAACAGTCATCGCAATTTAAAGAGATCATTGAACGGCGGCATCCGCGTATGCTAGATGTCCGACGCGAGGGCGCAAATGAGATGCTTGCCGAGTTCCAGGCAATGGAGGATGAAGTTGCTGAAGTCCTCGATCCGAGACAACGGGAGTCCTGGCGAAAGATTGCTGAGTCGGTCCGAAATCGCTTTATTGCAGTCAGTCCGTAGTGTGATTTCCAGCAAAGTCATCCGAATGATGTTTTCGGCTGCGCAGTTAACTAGATCGTGCATGCGTATTTGATTATGCAGCTCGAGCAGTTGTTTTTGGTTCTGTGTTTTTTCGTCAACGCTCCAGATCGATTGTCGCATTTACGAATCTCTCAACTCGCACCGGTCAACCGTGCGAAGGAATGCCCGCCCGCTCAACCGAAATTGAAAGTACCAGCCGATTGATTCGCACTCGATTTGCCACCATCATCGCTGCCACAGTTGTCGTCTTTGCGGGCCTAGCATCGCGCAGATACCGTGGGCAGTTGCCGGCGTTCTTGGCTGAGTACGCCGGCGACACGATGTGGGCGTTGATGGTGTTTCTGCTGGTTAGTGCGGTACTGGCCGGACGGCCGCTCATGGTGCGAGCGGCGATCGCCCTTGGTCTCTCTTTCTTAGTGGAGATTAGCCAGCTCTACCACGCGCCGTGGATCGATTCGATCCGACAGACCACTCTCGGCGGGCTGGTCCTGGGGTTCAAGTTTCTCTGGTCCGATCTCATTTGCTACTCAGTCGGCATCCCGACCGGTGTCGTCGCAGAATTGGCGATTAAAGCTAGAATGGACCGTTTCATGGAGGCTTAGCTGTGCAGTCAAAATCCATTCTTACCCTGGCGAATCGTCAATGCGCTGGGCTCGTGTTTCCGCTGCTTGAAGATCTGCAATCTGCAGCGCTCGTTTCTCCGATTGCCGGTTCGGGCAATCATTCGCATTGGCTGTTGGGCCATTTGGTTTTCTCCGAGGGCCGTTACCGCGAGATGATGGAGGGAACTGTGAATCCCTGCCAGTCGCTCCAAGATAAGTTTGGCGGAGGATCGGAACCAGATCCCGTTGCGGCTGGGTACCCGTCTTACGAGGAACTATTAAGTCGCCTGCGTTCAACGGACGAGGAGTTCACGGCCTGGCTTGAAAGCACGAGCGAAGAGGAACTTGATCGAGTGGTTGAAGGCGTACCTCCTCAGTTCGAGCTCTATTTCGGAACGTGGCGACACATGTTCCTGATGCGAGCCATGCATTGGATGAACCATCGGGGGCAGTTTGCCGATTGCCGTCGCGCTGCCGGCCGACCACCGCTGATGATTTAAGCCATAACGAACGACGGGGCTTATCCGGATCGGAACTAGGCTTTTACGAATCGAGGACGCTGATGGGAAGAACAATCGATGTACCGCTGCGATGGGTCGAAGACGTCGCTACTCTCGTGTTGCCGGAGAAGGCAGACCAACATCTGCAGCAATTGATGGATCGGAATAACGAGGGACTACTGAGCGACCAAGATCGGACGGGCCTAGCGGCCCTCGTGGAGCTGAGTGAACGTCTTTCGCTGGTGCGGTCCGAAGCTCTCCACCTGCTTGGCCGCAAACCGTGAAGTAGGCAGTTTGCTGCAGACGACTAGCTCATTGCAGGGGCAAGTCTTCGTTCTG
>JBGSJT010000110.1:0-12277 GCA_041741715.1 Pirellulaceae bacterium
CCGAGTCGATTAGATTCTGGAAGAATCGCATCGAAGAGCGCGATCCGGACAAGACATTTTCAGTCGGTTTAATCTACGGCCCATCTGGCTGCGGGAAGTCTTCGTTGGTCAAAGCCGGACTGCTGCCGCGACTTTCCGACCAAGTGCTGGCCATCTACGTGGAAGCCACCGCGGATGAGACTGAGCTGCGGATCTTAAAACAACTTCGCAAGCACATTCCTCGCTTGCCGGAAAGTATATCACTGCCCGATGCCTGCGCTGAGTTGCGGCAATTGGGAGCGGGGCGAGATCGCAAGGTGCTGGTGGTCATCGACCAATTCGAGCAGTGGCTGCATGCGCACACCGATTTATCGTTAACCGCCTTGGTCAGTTCACTACGTCAATGCGATGGAGGACGATTGCAAATTGTTCTGCTCGTACGCGACGATTTCTTCGCCAGCGTGAATCGGCTGTTCCGTGAATTAGAAGATCCTTTGGTTGAAGGTCGCAACTATGCCTTGGTCGATCGTTTCGACCGGCAGCACGCGTGCAAAGTGTTAACCGCCTTCGGTCGCGCTTACGGCAAACTTGACGACGCGTTATCCACATCGCAGGAGCAGTTCGTTTCCCAAGCCGTCGAAGAGCTCGTCGAGGAGGATAAAGTCATCAGCGTGCGGCTGTCGTTGTTCGCCGACATGATGAAGACCCGTCCGTGGACTCTCAAGAGCCTGAGCGACATGGGTGGTGCTAGCGGCGTCGGCGTGACGTTCCTGGAAGAAACATTCAGTAGCAAAGCCGCCCCACCGACTCATCGCGAACATCAAGCGGCGATCCGGCAAGTACTAAAAGCCCTGTTACCCGAGTCTGGCACGGACATCAAAGGCGGTATGCGTTCGGCTGATATGCTGCGGCAAGCCTCTGGCTATGGCTCGGACCAACGTCGCTTCGATGAGTTACTGCGGATCTTGGACAGTGAACTGCGCGTCATTACTCCTACCGATCCGGAGGGAATTGAAAATGATGAAGTTAGAAGTTTAAAATCAGAGCAATTACCCGACCGCTCGAATCCTTCACTTCAAACTTCGCCCTTCACCCTTCGCACTTCTCACTTCTACCAGCTTACGCATGACTATCTAGTTCTCTCTCTACGCAATTGGCTTATACAAAAGCAACGTGAGACCCGTAAAGGGCGGGCTGAGGTGAAACTGGCTGAACGAGCCTCTGCGTGGAACGCACTCCGTGAGAACAAGCAGCTACCGACTCTTTGGGAATGGCTGAGTATCCGATTGTGGACCGACAAAAGGCAATTCACTTGTTTACAGAATAAGATGATGAGAAGGGCTAATGGATTCCACCTAATTCGGTTGCTTACGACAATCCTTATCCTTATCCTTATCCTTATTGCTGTCTTTGGCTTATGGAAATGGAACCAACTAAGCGAAGATCTGCGAGAAGATGTGTTCAAATACCTCCTATTTCAATTGACGAAGTGACCAACTGCGTCTCGTAATAGAATATGGCCTTTCCGGAGGATTCGGTGGCAACGATGCTATGATGCACGAACGGAACAGATCCGAAATTGAGGCATTTTGTCTCAACACGGGCAGGGGGCAGGGCCGTGCCGCTTCGGTAACCTTCTATTTACGCCCAAAACTCTATCGGGAAAACCGATTGCCGGATGGACTCAGACTTGAAGATCTTGTCCGGGAACTTAGTAGCCGAAACAAGTTGCGGTATCCTCCTAATCCAACTGGGAATGCTGTGATGGACTGGGGGCTCTACAACGATACCTATGGCAACCCTTGGACGCTGACGTATGCCGGCCAATTCTGGACTTCGTTTTCGGTTGCCGGACACAACGAATTGAAAATTAGCGATCGAGATGCAGGTGTTAGCCCCTTGCGACTTAGTGAAGGATTTACTCTCGCAAGCGACGATTGGATTGACAGTTTCGCATTACTTCGCCAGCTAAAAGAGTGCTTTTCTTTTGCCGCGCAACTCGCTGAAAAATTCGGAAGTTTAGAATTTATCGAGTGGGTTGTGGACGCTCAGGGGCTCGAGAAAAAGTGGCTGCGATTTCCCGCACATAACTTCGCGGATTCGACTGGTCCGGCACTGGCGCCTCGAATTCGACGAGAGAAATCCAGTCTGGCATCAGACTTTGCCAACAACTGGGAATTTGAAGCAGCAAAGTGCACAAAAGCAATATTCGACGCATGTTGTCGAGATGGACGAGAGATTGAAGTCGAAGAGATCCAGGCGATACTTGCTGCATTGAACCGATAGGGCTCGGCAATGCGGCTATAGTAGATTCGATCGCTATCCCACCATCTTATAACTTAGTAGTTCCCGTTGCTACTTCTTGCCTATCAGGCTCAATCCATGATAGTGAAACTCCTGTAGGCGAGTCTTTCCACTTGCCGGTCGTCATGCTCACGCAAAAACGCGGCTTATCGGTAAAACTGGCATGGATACAGCCAGTCTAAGTTAAGCGAGCTGACGTTCACGATCGGGTCAAGCGGGCCTCGGTAAAACTGGTCTCATCAGCCAGTCTAAGAGGTGAGGGGTCGCTCCCCTCTGCGTTTCTTGAAACGTGTTTTCCAGAAGCCAGTTCCCGCTGCCCTTAGCGCTGAGTACCAGGAGACTGGTTCGCTCAGTGCGAAGGAGGCTCGTCGGAGTAATACCAGGTCCGTCCCACGCTCGCTCTGTTTGCGAGAAGGGACACATGCCAGGAGTAATACCGACGTTCTATCCTATAGTTCCAGATGCATCGACCAACTGAGTCGTAGCTATTTCACAAATTGAATATGGGCGAGGCGGAAAGACCCACTGCGACTGGCACATCGGTGCCGGTGCAGTGGGCCGTTCTCGGACAAAGCGGGTGAGGCATGCATGCCAAATCCCGTCACGGGGGCTGATGGGCTTTCACTTCACTGTGAGAGTTCCTTCAACCGTGCTGGCGTCGGGAGCTACGAACTTGGCGACAAGTCGTACCGGAGGCAGACACCTTCGGGGATCAGGCTAAACACCTGACTGTGAAAAGCTCAACGATGAAAGGCCTAAGCAAATAAGTAAGCAAGGGCTTGCCAGTAAGTCTACTGGGAGACGGAGCCAAACGGAGACAACACCACCAGGCAGCCACCGACACGGTGTCGGTGCTGGGTACCCCGAGACTTCTACATTCGTAGGGGGAAATCAGGGCGGGGCCACCGCGTTACGAACGCGTGGCACGAACTGGAAAATATGGCTGGCTGGAAGGCCACACATACCTTGGATGGTGCGAGGGATAACACCCTCTATCGACGTGAACCAGTACACAGAGTCCAAGAACTAACGCCGGAGCCACTGCGGTAGCCGAGAGTAGCGTCTCGGTGCGTGAGTCATGTCACTCACGTGCTTCAAACACCGTAGTGGGGGAGCGGGGTCCAAGTAGAGAGCCGACGGGAGTCGGGCGGTGGTCTGGTCGAAGGATCAGACACGGTGCGGTAGCGTCACAGCAACCGAACCGTGCATGGCAAGGCAGTCATGACCCGTTCGCGATGACTTGGGGGTGATGCCCCAGGTAGCGATGACGAAAGGACCGAGGGGCTTATGAGAGCCCGATCGTGAATGTGATGCCCATGCAAATGGGCAATCGTGTGTGAGTGCGTCCCTGTGCCGGATCCATGATGGATTCAGCCGGGGATGTACTCAACATACGAACCTTGGTTGGCAGCAAGTGCGGTTTCAGGTGGTAGCTTCGGGAGAAGCAGCCACTTGAAACAGCGTTTTGACGGCGGACACCCGAGGTGCGTCTTGCATCAGACGTGGTAGAACGCCGAAGGTTTTTAGCGCGGGTGCTATGAATTGCACGAGTGCACTTAAGAATGTAGTGCCTTGAGCATTCAGCATGCGCCAGATTACATGCAGTGAGCGAAAAGCACCGAAGTGTCTTAGAGGCCTATGTCTGGCCTTCGACTGCTGAAGTGCTGCCTTGCCACTGATCAAAGAGGTTCTACCAATCAAGGTTCCAGAGTCGGCTTTGGGGAGTTGAGCCCGTAATCAACCCCCACTTTTTAGTGGCTTGAACAAGGAGAAAACAGAGGAGCATCAGACAATGAAGTACCGATATGAAGCCGCCACACCCGAGTCCGTGGTCCAGTTAATTGCCGCCAGCTACTTCCGGCACGGCTACTACTGGTATGTGACCGGCACGATTCCGAAGAGCAAGGACCCCAGCCACATCGACCGGAAGCTTATCGAAAAATACGGGATCGACGTCAGCGAGTGGGAACGCACCCGCCGCAAAAAGAACGGACTCGCCAACGCCCAGTACATTCGCTTTGGCCGTTGGTTCATCATCCTGGTGACCGAAGGGCACCACCCCTTGAAATCGCCAACCCGACAGGGAGGCGAGAAGGAACAACTTCGCGACGCCCGTCGCGTTCCCATCCGCTTTGAGGGCTATTCAATCTCCTACCGCCGCTCCGGCGTTACCCCTAAGGGAGTCGACCCCAAGGATGACTCCGTTCGCAAGTGGCACACCCATGTTCGGATCGACGAGCCCACATACCGGACGCTAAAAGTTCATTTTGCCGATCGTGCTTGCCACCGATCGGCTGAGAATCTCGCGAAAGAATTGAACGCCATCCCCTTCGCCAGATACGCCCCGATCCGCCGCCAACTCCTCACGATTCTTCGGCTGGTCAATGAGGCAAGAAAGCCCATGGGCTTTGAAACGCTACCTTACTCGGTCTTGAACCTCCGCCGTGCTCCGGTAAAGGTGTATGCCAACAGCGATCCAGGTGATATACCCGAGGAGGGCAGTGCAACCACCACGGAGCGCACCTGAAATGTCCCCACCCATCTTCTTGTTTGTCGCCTCGTTGGCCTATGCCTTTCCAGATACAAGCCAACTGCTGATCGGCCTATGGATAACCGTGATCATAGCGCGGCTCGCCCGCTAGCCACCAGTGTCGAACGATTGTCCTCAATCGAGCCACTACATTGATATCAATATTTTACCAACTACCCACTACCCACTACAACACTCTGGCCAAACTGCTACCTGTCCACAGACTTATTCGCCCTGCTGCCCCATCAGGAGCTGCAACGTATCCCGCAGTTCCACTTTCGTTAATAAGCCCACCATCTCCAACAAGTCTGCTGCACCTGCCGCCTCAGCCTGAGTATCGTATGAATGGAACCAGATCCAGTCGGGTTCCTTGGGCAGTTCAACAATTTTGGCAGAGGGGTATGCCAGGCCAAGGCTGCGTGAATTGCGTGGGTCCGTTCCGCGAAACAGGTGCCGGATCATTACGTCAAATGCGTCCTGCTCTGAAGTGTACGCAAACGAATACTGCACTTCGCCGTCGCCATAGGTCCATTCGATGTACCAGCCTGCCGCCGTAGCGGGATCAGCCACATACAGGTCGTAATCAAACAGGCTGTCCATCAAGTCAGTCAGTGGAAGGGACGGTTCCTGGATCTGAAGCCTTGGATCGACTGCCAAGTGACGAGCCGGACCAGCCGTACGGTCTGGATCCGCAGCCGAGGCGTGTGAGGTCAGGGCGATCAAAACCACGAACAGATTGATGAAACGGTACATGCAAGTTCTCCTTGATCAGAGCTAAGCGACAAACGAATGCCAATCAGGCCACTGATACCAGGAGCGTACCTACCGAACAAATGTTACACGTTTCGAGGAAAGAATCGGGCTGAACCGTTCGCCCAGCCCGACCAATACTACCACCCCAGCTCTTCCCTAAGCGACTGGCAACAGCGTTCGGTTACGATCACATGATCTAGCAATTGAATTCCCAGCAATTTACCTGCGGCGCGAAGCTCCTTGGTAACCTGATTATCAGCCTCGCTGGCGTCAACCCGCCCAGATGGATGGTTGTGCGCCACCACCACCGCAATCGCGCCACTTAGAATGGCCCGCTGAAACACCTCACGAGGATGAACCAAAGCCGAGTTCGCAATGCCGATCGAGATAAGCGAATAGCTGACTACTGCGTGCTGAGAATCCAGATACAGGGCAAAGAACTGTTCTCGGCTATTGTCGACCATTACTGACCGTACAAAGTCGGCTACATCCTGAGCTTTTTTGATATGAAAGGCCACAGACTCACTGGAAATGTACTGCACTCGAACCTCCCGTATAAACCGATCGGTAATGTCAACCTGCGTTACAGCTTGTTCACTTTGCTCCAAATCGTAGTAGGCGTCTCCGTAGCTCATATCGTGCATGACCGTGTCATATCCAACTTCATCGGCATATCCCATGCTTGTCAATCCGGCCATTTCCTGAGCAGCAGCACTGGTACGCTCGGCTTCTTCCAATAAGCAAAGGATTCGGCCCGCTGTGGAACGAATGCGCTCAAACGATTGTTCTACCAAACGAGCATCCCCACGGTAGCTGCGAATGTAGCCGCTACTTACGTCCTGGCAATCCAGTCCACTCGCCTTGCAAACGACAAAGGCGACTGCCTCGGCTTCTGTCTCTGCCAACAACGTGGGTGTCCGCTCCTTCTCGCCGTTACCCTGATGCAGGATCTCATGGGCTAGTTCATGAGCGAGTACCCTGAACTCAGTTTCTTCGTTTAAACCTTGACGCAACACTACCCTTCCTCCCAGCGAAGCTCCACGCGCACCGATTGGCAGATTACCATACGCCAACTGGATCCCGAGCGAACCGTACACATCCCTCATTAACCCCAGAGCATTGAACTGCATGTGTTGCGTCGCAACATCGGTGATCAAAGGTGCTCCATCGGTCTGGCTCACATCAAAGACGTGCACGACTTTAAAGCCAGACAGCCAGCGCCCCACGGCTTTCTTTGCCTGGTCGCTTTCAATTTCGTCTTCGTCCTTCCGAGGTTTGCGTCCACGTACGATTGGGGCAAATATGGCAATACCACTTTCACCAGATTTTACGAACCGCCCCAGCTTCCTCCAGCTTTGAAAGCCCGCCACGAGGGATGCGTCGGGAGCTTGTGCCAGGATCATTAGTATGTTGTTCAGACTGTAACGATGAAACACAGCGATGGCGCTCAAGTATCGCTGTACTTCGACCGTACAAGGTTCGTTCAGGGTTTGCGCGAGTTCCTCTAAACACTTACCGGCCAATTCGATTGCTTCTTCTTTTTTCATATGCTTATCTCCCCAAGCTTGCCACCCCGGAAATTGCAGCAAGCGATTTAATTCCATTGGCCATTCCGGCGGCCAATTGAAATTCACCACATGGCAAGTCAAGGTGGAGTCTTTCCGGGGGAGGGCCGTTAACGGCTCGCGGCGGTGGACGGGTGGGGCTGGAAAGCAGCAGCGTTCCGCAGCGATCGGAGAGAGCGCAGGATTCACGCAGTGAAAGCGGACCTTGACGCCATGACAAAATCAGACAAGCCGCAGAAGTCAGCCCTTCTGCACCGAGATGCAACACAGGCTGCACAACCCTTCGTTCGGGCTGGCTACTCAACTGCTGGCCTATAGCCGGATCACCACGAAGCAAACTGGCTGCCCAGCGCAAGCCCTTCGTTATCGGCAGAGCTAGGATAAGACGTAAAATTCCATCTGGTTTGATTTGAACCCGGCGACCATGCCGCTTCATTCCTCGGGCAGTTCCCCAAGTGCAATGCTTATCCGCATTTTCTTGAGTTGGAAAAAGACGGGAGGTTTCTACATTCCTAAGGTACTGGAGAGCTGAAAGATGGCAAGGATTATAACGAAACAGTAGTTATCGAGTTTCTTAACGCTTGGGTCTCGAAGTAGTTCCGAAGCTAACACTTGCTTTTTCACGCCGTATGTCGTATTTGCCGCAGCATGGATCGACGGTGGAAACATCAGGGCTACCCTACGCGGAGTGTAATGGCAGTGGCTGTGGGAACGCTATTACCAGCAATTGGTCTCTTCATTTGGTTCCCGACTGGGCTTCAGCTCTATCTTGCAGCCCTTTGCAGTTGCTGCTTGGGGCTGCTCGTCAGTCATCCGCAGGACCGACGACAAATTGAGAGCGACAGTGCTATCGATCTTCTGTTGACCATCGCTCATGACAAGCCGATCTACGACGAGACCCTGGAGCTGGCGAAAGCGCTAAAACAGATTACCCAAATTCCTGACCTCGTGTTTCGCGAAGCGGCTGTGCAGAAGATTGTTTCGGCCAGGTCGGAGTTGCAACAAGTAGCTGATGGAACACTAGTCTTTGGCGGCACCGAAAGTTGGCGCCTCGTTTATGAAGCGTTGCTTCGCAGCCGACATGTTTTTCTTTACCGTTCCGTTGCCTGGATCAAAAGCGCTGACTACTGGCAAGACGAACCGGGCAAGCAGAGTACGCAACTCAATCTGGAATTAATCGACAATCAACAGTTGAGCATCGAGCGCATCGTTATCCTCCGTCAATCCGTTTGGCCCGCAGACCAACCCTTTCCTGACGAGCCCATCCTCAGCTGGATTGACACGCAGCATCGACAGGGCTGTTGGATCAAACTCGTGCGTGAGTCGGCCATCGACAGCGAGCCTGACTTGCTGGGGGACTTTGGTATTTACGGCAGTCATGCGGTTGGCGAGCACATACTGGATGATAAGTGTCAAACCGTTCGCTTCATTTTGCGATTCAATTTTGAAGCAGTCGAAGCAGCGGAGAATCGCTGGAAGCGCCTTGGCATTTTTGCCAGCGTCTATCGTGACTTGCTGGATTCGCGACGTTAGTCAACGTAGAATATGCAACTCCAGCGCGAAAGGACTATCATTTGTTACGCCCGCTCTATCTCGATTCTGCGAGAATTGGTCAGCTTGCACCATCCGCTCGAAAAAGCTTAGTTGAATTCCTAAACTTCGTCGGTACAACTCCCACGCATCCGTGTTTGATCGACTGGCTGCGGACGGGTGAAGTCACGGACAGAGACACTCATTGTTTGCCGGCATGGCCAGGCATCAAGAATTTAGAACGGTCGATTGCAGGCTTGTTTCAAGCCCCGGTACGTTCACGCGTGTTTATGTCCAGCCGTTCGCTCACATTAATCCGGCTTGGATTGCAACAGCTCTTCCGGCTTTGTCGCCGCTGCATGACCGTGGATACGTGTTGGCCAAGATACTTGCAGGAAGTGCACCGAGCTTCTGCTGAAAAATCGGATTCAGTTTTCGTGAAGAGCTTTCGTCGGCCGGTTTACGATCGTGGAGTGAGCGTCGAGGCATTTTGCGAGAATCTGTGCCTGACTTATTGCTCTGAAGGCTGTGATGGCCTGTTTCTGCCTGCCGTTGATCACTTGGGAACTCGCATTCCAGTGGCTCAGATCGTGCGGACAATTCGCAGGTTTGGCGGCGAGATTCGTTTCATCATGATCGACGCAGCCCAAGCGCTGGGGCACGTTCCGTTGGATGACGATTGTCGAGTGGCTGATTTCCTAGTCGCCGGGACTCACAAGTGGCTGGGAAGTTATTCAACGTTGGGTCTTGGCCTCGCCCCCCAAACAACCAGCTCGCCCGCTATCGAGTTCTGCTTTCAGCAAGCACTTCGTAATACGTTCATTGACGATGGATTGTTAGCCTTTATCGAGCAACTGCGAGGTGGTGCAAACATTCAATCCGAGACCGTTAACTTGTGTCCGCTTTTTTCGGCCAGTGGTGCCATTTTAAACTGCGTCCGGCCCACAACAGATACTGTGACTGCTCGACTGCGTAGTGCCCAGCAGGTGTTGCGAATCGCAGAGCAAGTCGGTTGGAACGCCGAATTGCCTGACAGTGAAATGCGGAGCGGTATATTGCTTTTACAGCTTCCCAAACATAGTCGACAGCTTCCTGCGAGCCAACTCCAACAGGTCTTTGCTGATCAATCGGTATTCCTGACTGCTTACGATCGCGGGTTGATTCGACTCTCTCTGACAACAGAACCACTGAGCTATGAAGCGTTGCTGCGTGTCCAGCAAGCACTCACCGCTGCAGCTCGTCTAGCCAGACAGCAGCCTGCGTTAATACCCGCACCTACTTGAGTTCATTCGAGTAAACGCGATTTCACTACCCAGCAATGCACTCGATAGCCTCAATCTCGTCCAGCTGCAAATGAATGATAAATGCCTCTAAGTCTTGCTGCATATGCTGTGCGTCAGTCGTCCCGGTCAGCGGGATCATCCCAATGTCGATTGCAAATCGGAAGATGAGCTGTGCTGATAGTTACCGCGGAGCATCGTAAACGCTTCTACTTCGACGATGTAGTTACCACAATCCAGAAAGACTGGCTTCCTACAAAACTCGATGTGCTTCGTGCTTCCAAGTGAGAAAAAGACTTTGTCGCCGCAGGGTACACACGGAAATCGATCGGTTGCGTCAAAGACCCAAACCATATCGCCATAGAAGTTCTCGCGAGCATGAATATCGTCCGGCGGAATTGACGAGTGCTGCAGTTCAATAACTTTTCCGCGGTTGCCAACGATGTCTGCTCGATGAGCGCCAATGGTTACTTCCACGTGCTCTTCGTCGACTAATTGCTGCCATGCCAGGTGCCAAGGGCCGACGCTTTCGGACCATGTATCGCAATCGACTCTTGACTCATGTGCCCAATGGTGAGTCTTAATAGCACCGCACTTGGCAATTACGGGTGCCCCGCATGTAGGACAGACGCCTCTGCCTTTCGGAAAGGCGTATAGTCGCTCTTCACCAACGAACGCTCTGGTTAACAAGGGTCAATTCCTTTCAACTCGCAATTGTAATGACCGGCCTTCCTGAATCACTTCAGAGGAAAGGGCAGACTGAGCCGCTTTGAATTCTGAGGGCGAGCAGCCAAGTTCTTCTCGCAAAGCTCGGGTAGACACCTTTGTTCTTCCTGCATCGGTCTCGCGCTGAAGGGCAGCCTTCATTCTCACAGCAAGATCACCCGTGTGAGTTCCGATTACAGATTCCCCCGCCGGATTGTCAACTCGGCATATGCCACCATTATCGTCCGAATGGCTAACGGACTCGGTGCCTGGAATCACGACGCGCGATGCCCCACCACGTCCCTTCTCAACTCGGATCTGAACGGGAATAGCGTCTGTCATTTCTTGGACATGGGAGATAATGCCGACTTTCCTTCCCTGGGACTCCAATTGCATGAGAGCCCCCATAGCGACATTCAATGTGTCGGGATCAAGACTTCCAAAGCCCTCATCAATAAACAATGACTCAACTCTGACTCGTTCAGATGTCAGGGATGCCAGACCTAAGGCGAGCGACAGGGAAACGAGAAAAGACTCGCCGCCAGAGAGTGAGTGAACTGAGCGAACTTCGTCTCCCATTTCACAATCGATAACTACCAGGTTCAGCGACTCTGGTAATCTCTCTAATCGATATCTAGCCGAAAGTTGCGTCAATTGATGATTTGAGTAACCCAAAAGCAGATCAAGGGTGCAGCGCTGTGCAATCATTCGAAACTTCGCTCCGTCGGCTGAGCCGATCAGTTCATTAAGTTGCCGCCATGGAATTGCTTGTGATTCGAGCTGTTCCAATCGCAACAGTTGCTCGGCTTTGGCTTTGCGTAACGCATCGTCTTGCTTTAGCCTATCGAGAGCGAGTTCCGACATCGATCGCGCTTGGGCCAACTGCGTTTGAAGTTCTTCAATAGCCTTGAGAACTTCTTCAAAGGCTTGGTCAGTAGGACATTCAGCACGGTGCTGCTCGACTTGAGCATCATGGACTCCAAACGCACCCTGCGCCTTCTGCACATCCTGCTTGAGCCGCTCTATCTCCGATCGCTCGTTATCAAGCCAATCTTGGTCACGCCCTAATCGAAGGTCGATCTCTTCGAGTGTTATGCGGATGCCTTTCCTTTCGCAAAACAACTCCATCCACTTATTCATTTGCTCGTTGGCCGAAGTGAGTTCGCTCGAAGCGGTTGCGAATATTTTCCCCGAATCGTCAAGCCGTTCCTTTGCCACCGATAGAGCCTTGTCGCATTCGACATAGTCCCGTGCTGCATCTTCACATGATTGTTCCGCTGACTTCAGCTTGAGCTCGATTTCTTTTTCAACAGCTGATGCCTCTCTGCCATCCAGCAAGCTGGAACGCGCCGACATTACAGCATTCATGTTTTCTAAAGCCTTCCTTGCATTTTCTACTGCTTGTTCTTTCGAAGCAGTAGAACGATCGAGATGCTCTCGGGAGGCCGTCAGCTCCGTTTCAACTATCCGTAGATTTGTTTTCAAACGAACAAGATCTTGTTGCACTTTGATGCAAGCGTTCACTCGTTCCGTGAAGTTTTGTTCAAAGGCGTCGGGAGAAGCGCGATACTCGTCGCGAGCTGTTGGCCAAGCAGACCATACTTCTCTAAGCTCATTATCGATGCGTTCAA
>JBGSJT010000111.1:0-5847 GCA_041741715.1 Pirellulaceae bacterium
GGCGGGGTTCTCTTAAAGATGCCCTACAGGCTGGGTAGCGGCCGGGTTCTCCTCCCAATTCCCCTAATTCCTTAATCCAAGCGGACTCTCAATTCGGGATTTAACGGGATTACACTGGCCAAATAAGTTGAGACTTGGCACTTGGTCTCTTCGGATACAGAACTGCTGGATCATGCGGAGGCACTAATCCTTACCAGAGACGAAAATGAACTTTTTGAGCGCGCCAAGCTGATGAGTCCTGCACCGTTTGTGATCGATCTAACTGGGGCTGGGCGAACGATTGAGGATTCACGGACTCATTCAAGTTTGGAAGAAGCAATTCTCGCTCGGGCTTCCTAGTTCCAATGCGGGAAGTGCCATTCAAGTACAGGGCGGTCCTGCTTCGGCGGCCTCCCTGGCAAGCATTGAGATTCATGGTTTTGAAATTAATAGTCGAACACGTCGACAAATAGCGTGCCGAGAATTGGTTGACTCGTGCTACCGAACCAATTTTCGAGCCTGCCAAAGCAAATACACGTTTACCACTGCTGACGAAGGAGTCAAGAACTTCCTGGCAACACTTATTAGTACCGGTTCGAACCGTTCAATCGAAGTGCAAGATATCGCTTCGGGAAAGAGTGGTAAACAGAACTTGATCGTCGTGCAAAACGCGTCGATTCGGTACGCCTCTAGTACCAATCGGATCTATCTTGAAGACGGAATCACAGCCACTCTGTCTGATATCAAGATGATCCTTCCCAATGCGCCCCTGACGCTGGTGGATCCGATTAATGCGATTTGGAAATTGGACGCAGATCTATTTATTGAAGATGGTTCTACCTTGGTTATTCACGGTACATCGATCGGCGGTGATACCAATGAGTTGCGACTTAAAAGTGAAAACTTTGCCGGTCCAGATGCGACCGTCAAGATTCGAGCCGATTACGGTACGATCGATATCGATTCAACTACAATTCTCTCCTGGGACAGTGCGGTGGGAGGACCAGACACCGAATACGCAACTTTTAATCGCTCTTACATTCAAGCCCGTTCGAAGATGGCCAGCGACGGCGTAACGCCTCTCGAGTCACGTATGGACATCAGAAACAGTGAAATTGGCTATCTTGGCTATCATGGCTCCGAGGCCTATGGGCTGACATGGAAAGTAAATGGCGATCCCGGGCCAAATTGCGCTCTCTACGACATACTCAATGTCTACGGTGATATTCAAAACAACTACATTCACCACAACTACTTTGGCGTATATACCTTCGGCCATCAAGGCGGAGTTTGGACCGGAAATGAAGTTGCCTACAATGTGGCCTATGGTTTGGACCCGCACGACGACTCTGATTTGCTGCTGATTGACAACAATTACACCCACAATAACGGCACGCACGGAATCATTTGCTCTAAACGATGTGTCAAACGCAACTAAGAACCAGCCAGTTTAGCAGGGTGGCTGGTTAGCGGTTTACGATTTTGGGGTTGGTGAGGAGCTGGGGTGGGGTGGATTGTTGTCAAGTGTAAGGCGTGTGGCTCGTTCACGGGCGGCTGCGTCAGTGTCGATGGCTCGATAGTACGCCCAGAAGTCGATGACGGTGCCAGAACGGCCGCATGAGAAGCAGCCAAAGATATTCCGCTCCGTGTTGACGGAGAAGGTGCGAAGTCGACGTGGAGATGGATCGTTGTCGGTACGCACTCGGCAGACCGGTAATGGACAAGGGCCGCGGAGTTGTGCTCCTCGGCCCTCACTAGGATGCCATCCCATCTCGTGCAATAAGTCCTGCAGTCGAATTCGCTTCTTAAGCTCTCGGTAGTCGATTCTCATGTGGTTGACGAATCGATCGGCGTGCGATTTGTTATCCCGTCGAACGGAATTTGAACCGAGCGGTCCATGACGCGATCGAGCAGGGCCATTGTCATGGGTGGGTCCCCTAGGTAATCCGTCCAGTCAGACATGTTCACATTCGTGATCACGGCCGTTGAACGACGACGATTGCGGCCGTCGATGACCTTGTACAGCAGGCTCAGCGCATCGGGCACCTCCTTCCTCTCCAGCTTCTCGAAGCCGAACTCGTCGATGATCAACAAGTCATACGAACAGTACTTCCTGACTCGCGACGGCAGGCCTTTGATCGCTCGGGCTTGGTTCAAGACTTCGATCAAGCTGGCACTGGTCTCATAGCGAACGCGATAACCAGCGGCGCAACATTTTCTCCCTATCCCCTCGATGAGATGCGTTTTCCCAAGACCACTCTTCCCGAAAAACGTTACGTTTTCTGTTCTACGAATGAACTCGCCTGTGGCCAACTCCAAGAACCGTTCAGGCCGAATCGTTTCCGGATTACGCGACCAATCGTAAGATTCCAATGTGGCTTCGGTACGGAAGTTGGCTCGCTTAATCCTGGACCCGATGGCTGCTTCTCGGCTGGCTATGGCTGGCATCTCCAAGAAGCGCTCCAAGATTTCCCAGATCGAATGCGAGCCACTGGAATACTCACTGATAAACGGATCAAGCTGCTCCGCACTCATCTTGATCTTCAGTATCTCCAAGTGCTGAAGGATCTTCTCGCGGTGATGGGGCGGTTGATTGGAAAGTTGCTGCTTGGGGAGTTGCTGCTTGCTGGTCTTCGCTTTGGTTGGGCTGGCCATGGTCATCGTTCTTCTTGTCAAGTTGTTGTTGATACTCGTCGCTCCGGCGAGCTTCCACGCGTGTCGATTGCGTGAGTTTCTGCAAGGTCTCCTGCTCGCGCTGGCTGAGCAGTTCCCAGGCCGCTTTGGGAGTTCCGAAGTGTGCCAAGATGCGTTCCAGCGACTGGCAACCGTACGCGTGATACTGAATTCCGCGCTGCATGGCTGCCAAGCCATCTTGGTGTGGATAGCCATGAAGCAAGGCCAACACACGCTGAGCTTCGCGTTTTCCGTACCGACATTTGCGCAGCAGACCCTCCAGGTACTCACCGCCGGTCTGGCCCCAGTGCGCGTAGCGCCCGCGAAGCGTGTCGAGATGCTCTTCGTTATCTCTAGGTGGGTTGTGCGCGGGATCGAACTGCTTTTCATTCTTCCCACGCAGTAGGCAGTGAACGGCGATGCAATCGAGCGTCGCGTTGTAGATCTCCAGTTGCTCGTCCAAGATGCGCACAGGCAATAGTTGGCCGATCATTCGCCAAGGCACGCTGTAGCGATTGTTGGCATAGTTGATAAAGCCTTCCACACCGGCGATACGATAGACGACCTGGGCGGTATCGAATCGCAGTTGTGGTAGTTCCAGCAGATGTGGCCGCTCTTCCTCATGCAGCTCTAGTGGCGTTCGCTTGGTGGTGCCATGCACGCGAGGATCGTTGATCTTGGCCAACCACCAACGCGCCACGTCATTGAGATGTTCTAGCGACCGAAACGTGCGACCATTGAGCAGATTTTTTTCTACGTAGTCGAATGGCCGCTCCACTTTTCCTTTTGTTTGGGGACGATGGATTTCGCAGGCCCACGGTTTAAATCCATAGTGCGTGGCGAATGACAAGAAGCGCGTGTTGTAAATTGGCTGGCCATCTTCCCAGCGCGTGACGACGACTTTCATATTGTCATACAGACAGACCGCGGCCGCTCCACCTAGATGTTCGAAGGCGGCGATGTGCTGACGAACTGTAGTGTCGAAATCTTGTCGCTCAGTAAAGCAGATATACTGTCGCCTCGAATAGCCGAGAATGTAGCTGAACAGTTCAACGCGGCGACGCCCCTCCCCAGTGAAGTCGATCGTGTAGGTCGACCAGTCCATCTGAGCTTGAGCGCCCGGTGCGGTTTCAAAGCGAACCGTCTTGGCCTTGGGCTTGATGCGATGCGACTTCAGATAGGTGCGGACGGTCGAGTAGCTCCCCGTGAAGCCCGTTTGTTGCAATTCTTCCAATGCCCGCCGCGCCGTGAGGTCGGGATAGCGCTCCAGTAACTGCTGCAACTGCTCTGCGAACGGTGCGAGCTTCGATTTTCTAGTGTGTCGAGGAGTTCCCAAGCTGGCCGGTGTTGATGGCGCGTCCGGCGACTGAGTTTGCACCACATGTCGCCGGATGACGCGGGCCACAGCGTCGCGCCCCAGGCTCAGCTCACGCGCGATGGCGCGAATCGACTGCTGGTTCTTCCAGCGGTAGATGATGTCGTTTCTTTGCAGTGGATCGATGCTCACGGGATGTTCATTTCCTTGATAAAATCGCCGGTCGCTTCGCATAGTAGCGAAGACTCTTGCCCGAGCTTGGTAAAACTTTGCACGAGAATGGCACGATCGCAGGCTTGCAGTTCGCTGCGCCCAGTGAGCCTGAGCCAGTGATTCATCTTGGTCGCCGCGTCGAGCAAGAAGCCCAACCGCCGAGCGACTCGATTGCCTGTAGTGCTCAGGCGTGGATCCCATTGATGAACGTAGCCGTCTTGCGACTGACGAATGGCCTCGCGCGGCTTTTCCAAGACGAATTGCGTTTGCTGCTGAGTGCTAGAAGCTTGTAGCAGCTTGACCGTTTCCGACAGTTCGCGCGAAGTGAGCGCATGCTCGGTGGCGCACCGCATGGCTGCGTTCTGGTTGCAGCGCTGCAACCCAGTCAGATGATTGGCCTGAGTAGGAGTCAGCAGGCCCAATCGCAAGGCATCTCGCGCCTCGTCGGTCAGGCGCTCGATCAGAGCCAGACGACGGTTGATCCACGACTTGTGTCGTCCCAACATCTGAGCCACTTCGGTCTGTTGCAGGCCATCGTCGTGAACCAGAGCATAGATGATCCACGATTCCTCAAGTTCATTCGGCTTAGACGCAGTGCGATTGAGATTGAAGATGGCCGCTTTGGCACCATACTCATCGACCTCCAGTTGTCGGGCGTGAAGAGCGTTGATCCCTTTGAGCGTCCGCGCGGCGCGTAGACGTTTGAAGCCATCGACGAGTACCAACGATCCTTCCAAGTGGCAGTAGACTACCGGAGCCAACTGACCGTACTTGGATATGGAACGCGCCAGTAGCAGATCGGCTTTGGGTTGAACGATGCGATAACGCTCTAGTCGCAGATCGAAATCGTTCAACTCCAAACAGCGAACCGAGTCACTCTCTGGAGACGTTGTTGGAAGTGGCATCGCCGATGGCCTCTCACGTTTTGGAACCAGTCCTGACCTGTGACACGTTCTTCGCAGGTCATTGAGGCTCAACAGCGTAAGACCACCGACTCGAAAGCCCGCTGCTGCGCACGCGACCCTGGCTTGGCCAACAGCACTCTCATGCGGTTAAAAGAGGTGATGGCACCCACCGAATCACGCGACTTGTAATATCGCTCCACACGACTGGCCGCTGCACGTAAAGCCTTGACACACAATGGGCTACAGAATTTTTTGTGAGGCGTTTTGGGGTCGTCGATCCAATCGACCGAGCAGCCAGGTCGTCGGCAAAAAGATTTTTCTTGGCGACGCTGTTTGGGACGATTTGTATCACCCTCGCGCGCGGCGTTGGGCTGAGTTGTGTTGGGAGGTGGAAGCTCACTGGCGACTTGTTGATTTTCGGTTTGCGCTGCTGCCGCCAGCTCTTTCTTACGTTGGCGGTAGGCCTTGCACGACTCCCGATGCTTGGCTCTACCGCGAACTGTTCAACGGTATCGCTGGTTGGCCCTCCGCTTGGCAGCTCGCCGAGCCGCAGCCCGCTCGAAATCAACCGCCGCCAGCCTGCACGGTTCGCTGCAGAAGACTTCAGTGGGATGACTGGGCGTAAAATTACGATTGCACGGCTGCCACAAGCACTGGCAGGACAAAGAATTGAACTTCGTGACTTGCGAAGCTTCTAACGAAAGATCAGGATTGGTAGTGGGCAAGCGGGAGGATGTCCCGTGAGTCAAGTCTCGCTGGCGA
>JBGSJT010000112.1:0-60881 GCA_041741715.1 Pirellulaceae bacterium
ATACCTTGCAGCGTTGGACCGGAGTCATCGCGGTGTTCTTCATTTTCTTCCACGTTTTCCATTTACATGGTTGGTTCCATGGAGATTGGTGGCTAAGTCGCGTGGCAGAACCATTGGGGATGGCTCAGTTTCGACCCTACAATGCGGCCAGCACGTTGGCACAGGCCCTGGGTGGATTTGTGTGGCCGGTTTTTTACTTGATCGGTGTCACGGCTAGCGTTTTTCACTTTGCCAACGGCGTCTGGACGATGGGGATTACCTGGGGCGTGTGGACCAGTCCCAATGCGCAGCGCCGCGCTAGTTACGTCTGTGCTGCCGGTGGTGCGTTTCTGCTGACGGTCGGACTGACTGCACTGGTAACTGCTATGCGGCTGGATCCAGTTGAGGCGCGTGCCGTGGAAGATCGGATGTACAATTCCCGCGTTGCTGCGCGCGAGATTGAACCCAATGAACACAAAAGAGCAGTTTCACCCGTAGCAGAGTCAATCGAAAACGCAGAGTCTAGCGCAGAGCCTAGCGCGGAGGTTAGTGGGGCTGCGGAGAACGCTGCCGTTGACACCGCAAGCCATTAAGCGGTCAGAGGCCCCTTGCAGGTCGCTTAGAATATTCATGTCGGTCCCAAGCGTCCGACCATCAAAAAACTTTGTTAGCACTTAAGAAATAGTTGGAAGCTACGAATCGATGGCAACGCAACGTGTAGTGGTGGTGGGTGGTGGTCTGGCCGGTTTGGCCGCCACGATGAAGCTCTGCGAGTCAGGAATCCCAGTTGACCTGATCAGCCTCACGCCAGTGAAACGCTCGCACAGTGTCTGTGCGCAAGGTGGTATTAATAGTTGCAACGACCAGACGCGGCAACTGGGGGATTCGGAGTGGAAGCACTTCGACGATACCGTTTACGGAGGTGACTTCCTACAACACCAGCCGCCGGTCAAGGAGATGTCGTACTGGGCCCCCAAAGTGATCGATCTGATGGATCGCTTGGGGGTGACTTTCAATCGTACTCCAGAGGGTTTTCTCGATCGACGGCGATTTGGCGGAACTCTGTATAAACGAACCGCATTCGCCGGGGCCACGACCGGCCAACAGTTGTTGTATGCCCTGGACGAGCAAGTCCGCCGCTGGGAATCGGAAGGGCTGGTCCGCAAGTTCGAATTTTGGGATTTCCTCGGCCCCATCACCGACGATTCTGGTCGCTGCGTTGGGGCAATGGCCCAGGACATGGTGTCGATGCAAATCCGCGCGTTTCCCGCCGATGCAACCATTGTCGCTTCGGGTGGTTGTGGGCTGATCTACGGTCGCTCCACGATGTCGGTCTTCTGCAATGGAAGTGCCGCCAGCCGCTGTATGACAGCAGGTGCCAAGTACGGCAATGCTGAGTTCATTCAAGTCCACCCCACCGCCATTCCCGGCGCAGACAAATTGCGATTAATGAGCGAATCGGCACGGGGAGAAGGGGGCCGAGTTTGGGTGCCACGCAAACCGCATGATTCGCGGCCAGCCAAAACAGTACCCGAGTCGGAACGTTTCTACTTCCTCGAAGAACGCTATCCTAAGTACGGCAATCTTGTTCCCCGCGATATTGCGACGCGCGAGATCTTCAATATCTGCGTCAACGAAGGCTTGAGTGTCGAGCAGGGGCGAATGTGCGTCTACCTCGACTTGACCCACATCGAGCGCAGTGAGCTCGATCGCAAGCTGGGTGGAATTCTGGAGATCTACGAAAAGTTCCAAGGGGTCGATCCGCGCGAAGTACCGATGAAAATCTTTCCTGCAGTCCACTACTCGATGGGGGGACTGTGGGTAGGCTACGCGAAGAACGCCGAAGGTGGTCTGACCCCCGCTAACCCGGCCAATCAAATGACCAATATTCAGGGGCTGTATGCGATTGGCGAATGCGATTACCAGTACCATGGCGCTAATCGGCTTGGAGCTAATTCACTCTTAAGCTGCATTTTCAGCGGACTGTTTGTCGGTCCGTGCATTGAGACTTACATGCAGGGGCTCAAGACAGCAGCCAGTGAGCTCCCGGCTTCATTGTTCCAGCAAGCGGTCGCCGCGCAGGAAGCTCGCCACTCGAAATTGCTGGGCGGAAGTGGTGGTGAGAACCCGTACCTGATTCATCAAGAGCTGGGGGATGTGCTGACCCGTGCCGCCACCGTGGTACGCAACAACGCACAGCTCGACGAGGCTTACCAAAAAATTGACGATCTACATCAACGCTCCAAACGCTGCTCATTGAGCGACACAGGGAGTTGGACCAATCAGAATGCGATCTTCACCAAAGCCCTACAAGATATGTTCCCAATCGCCAAGGCGATTGCCAAGGGAGCTCGGCTACGCGACGAGTGTCGAGGGGCGCACTTTAAACCCGAATTCGCGATGCCCAGTTTGAGCGAGGAAGAACCAGCAGCCCGACGTCGCGAAGCGGAGCAGTGGTGCGATCGCTTCGAAATCAACAATGCCAAGTTCCTCAAGTCATCGATCGCAACTTTGAAAGGTGACCATCCAGAAATCACTTACGAGGAAGTGGACACAGGGAGCATTCCTCCGCGTCCACGACTTTATGGACTAGTGGGGGCCGAAGTGATAGAAGATGTCTGGAAGTCGCGAGCGAAGACGAAGAGTAACCAAGCGAAAGCCCAGTCATAGACCGCTACGGAAAACCCGACGATTGTTTCCAGTGCAATCGCCAGCAAGTTTTATTTTAACTGTTTTCATGCTCGGATAGTAGCTCATGCAATCCACCGATCACACACCCGCCAGCAACACCACCCGCCATCCTCAGAAGATCAATGTGCGCGTCTTGCGACAAGATGGCCCTGGTCAGCCTTCGTATTGGGAACGCCACCAAGTCGAGTACGAAGAGAACATGAACGTCATCAGCGCTTTGCAAAAGATCGCCAGCCAAGCCACCACTGTAGAAGGTGAAAAAATCTCGCCGGTCGCGTGGGACTGTGGTTGCCTGGAGGAGGTCTGCGGCTCCTGCACGATGGTCATCAATGGGCGAGTCAGGCAGAGCTGCTCGGCATTGGTTGATCGCTTGTTGGAAGAGAATGCCAACGAGATTGAATTGCGACCGATGAGTAAATTTCCGGTGATTCGCGATCTCATGATCGACCGCTCACGAATGTTTAGCGCGCTGAAACGCGTGCAGGCCTGGGTACCCGTCGACAGTTACTACGATATGGGACCCGGCCCACGACAAACGCGGAGCGAGCAGGAAGAGGCTTACCCGCTGAGCGAATGCATGAGTTGCGGCTGCTGCTTGGAAGCTTGTCCTCAATATTTAAAGATCGAAGTTCATCGTCGTCCAGGCGAATCCGATGATCAATTCGAAGAGCGCAAGCAAGCTGCCTACAGTCAGGGCTTTCTGGGTGCGGCCGCGATTAGTCAGGCGATGTTGTTCAACATGAATCCTACCGGCAAGAATATCAAGGACGAACGACTCGACGCGTTAACCGAGCCGGGTGGCATTCAAGCTTGTGGAAACGCGCAGAATTGTGTTGCCGTCTGTCCTAAGGAAATTCCGTTAACTCGCTCCATTGGACGCGCCGGTCGCCAAACGACTGTGCATGCGTTCAAAAAGATTTTCGATAAATAGTTAGCCACGACACGTCGCCGCGAATTTCAAACTTGCCTAACGACGCGAATGGAGTCGATGCCGTTGCGGAACATAGTTCTTACGATTCTCAAACTTGGTCTCCCAACGGCGCTGTTTGCTTATTTGTTGTGGAGCGTTCCTGCCGAAGACTATCGAGCCTTTGCCAACCAGCCCAAGCGTTGGGAACTGCTCCTGGCAGCTCAAGCTATAGCGTTACTGGCGATCATCACCAGCTTCTTGCGCTGGCGACTGTTGGTGCTGGCCTTCGGCATTCCATTCACGGTGCGTGAGGCCTTGCGGCTTGGGTTTCTGGGGTACTTACTGAACTTTATCTCGTTTGGCAGCGTTGGTGGCGATGTCTTCAAGGCCATCTTGGTGGCTCGTGACAAGCCCGAGAAGCGACCAGAAGCAGTGGCCTCAGTATTGCTCGATCGCGCACTGGGACTACTCGGATTGGTATTGTTGGCTTGGATCAGCCTGGTGGCGTTCGCTGACGACTCGCTCTCTCCATTGTTAGTAGGGATTCGCCGTGGCGCAGCCATCATGTCAGTATTTGCTATGGTCGGTTTGACGATTGCCGTCTTGGCCGGTCGGTGGTTTGATCGCTTGATCGACTGGGGGAGCGGCCTACCGTTGGCGGGAGAAACTTTAGCACGTATGGCCCGCGCCGTCCGCGCATTGAGAACTCGACCGTATATCCTGCCGTTGCTCACCTTGATGGCGGTGTTGGTCCATTCGCTCTTGGCCCTGACAATCTACTTAATATCTAGTGGCATCTATCCCGAGCATCCAAGCCTGAAGGAACACTTGATGATCGTCCCACCTGGAATGGCCGCCGGGACTCTCCCCCTAGCTCCCGGCGGCATCGGCGTGCAGGAAGGTGCCCTGGCTGGCTTGTTTCAACAGCTCGCTCGATTGCCTGAAAAATACTCGGGTATGCTAGTCGCCACCGTCTATCGCATGATCACCGTTGCCATCGCTGGCATCGGCGTGCTCTATTATCTCGCCAGCCACGGTCGCGAGTTCGAGTTTGTCAAACAAGAAGCGGGTTAGGGGAAGGTTCCTGGTTTTAGGTTCCTGGTTTTAGGCCAAGTGTGGTTATTGCTCTTTAGGGCCGAAGGCTCGGCGGATTGTCTAGCCTCGGCTGAAGGCCGAGGAATCGGAGTCTAAGATTGGATTATTTAGGGCTGAAGGCCCGACCGATTCTCAACTTCTCCACTGGAGGATCCCGTGGTAGACCAAATTCATTACTTCGAGCGCTTAAAACATCGCCGGGTATTTCCAACTCGACTACTTCGATCACACTGGCCTCAGCCAGTGCCACCCACTCCACCCACTCCACCCACTCCACACACGCCACACACGCCACTACTTCTCCAAACGCAGCATGGCGCCTTCGATCTTGCCGGGGTAGGTGAAGGGGGAACTGTACGTGCCGACGCTCCCTTGCAAATCCTTACCCACCTGTAGGCCATCGAGCGGTTGTTGGCCCAACAACTTAGGGACCGTGCCGCGCGCGACCTGGTGTCCGTTCCAACGTATCAACACGGTGCCATCTTTGCTGAGTTTCAGTAGCACGCGTCCGGAGCCGGAGAGGTTCGATGAACTCACCATGTGTCGTTGGCCTTCGTGAGTCATCACGAAGACAAGTTTGGATTCTTGGATGTAGAGGCCCCAACCGTTGGTGGCACCTCCTTGTGCAAAGATGACTCCAGGTTGGATGTCGGATATTCGAGCTTCAAAAAACAGTCCGCGATCAACGACATACGGTGCGTCGTTGCGACTGAGGTCTTCATCCTGCTTGAGGTTGAATTGCAATCGGTTCTTATTTAGTTTGTCATCCTTGCTGCGATAGGGTGTCAGTGGTAGCACATTGGCTCTCTTGGCATAGGCGTCCCACAGCCGGGAGAGTTCGGCTACTAAATGTGGTTGTGCAGTAGCTAAGTCGTATTGCTCCGAGCGATCGCGAGCGATGTTGTAAAGTTCCCATTTCTGTTTGTCCTTGGCCACCAATTTGAAATCACCTCGGCGGACGGCGCGATTCCCTTCATGCTCCCAATAGATGACGTCGCGAACAATTTCCTCCCCGCGAAACAGGGGAAGTAAACTGGTCCCCTCCATCGGCTTGATTGTCTGGCCATCGTGAAATAGGGTCGGATAGCTAACGCCAGCCACGTCGACGGCGGTCGCCATCAGATCAATCAAATGACCGGGTGTCGGTTCGAGTTCTCCGTGACGGAGGATACCAGCGGGCCAATGCGCGATGAGTGGTGTAGAGATTCCCCCCTCGTGCGTCCAGTGTTTATACTCGCGAAAGGGTGTATTGGAGACGGTAGCCCACCCCTTGCCATAACCGATGTAGGTATCAGCGGGTCCAGCCAAAACCCCTTTGCCTGTGCGAATTGGGTATCCATCGCGAGTCTGTTTGGGTTGCATGTCAACTTGCAGATAGTCATTTGACAACGGTGCCAACGATGGCTCATCGTCGCGGGGTTTACCTTCACCTGAGCGTCCGTAGTTTTCGGCACAACCTCCATTGTCTTGCAAATAAAGGACGAGCGTATTGTCAAACTGACCCGTCTGTCGGAGGCTGTCCACAATCAGTCCAATTCCCTGATCCATGCGATCGATCATTGCGGCGTAGACCTCCATATTGCGTATGTCCCAGGCGAGATAGTCGGATTCCTTCCACGACCTCTGCAATGGCCAATTTTGAGTATCGTGCGCTGTGATGATTCCCAGATCAATCATCTTCTGGTAGCGGTCTGCGCGAATTGCTTCATAGCCCGCATCGTATTTGCCAACATACTTGTCAATGTCTTCCTGGCGGGCGTGCATGGGCCAATGGGCCGCGGTAAAACTGACATACATAAAGAAGGGAGAGTCAGCGTGATCGGCCTGATGCTCACGCACGAACCGCGCGGCCTGATCGGCGATAGCATCGGTGTAGTAAAATTCGTTAGTGGGATACTCGGGATCGTTGAACGGTGAGATGAGCGTATTGTCACGCGCCAACGAGTTGGGGTCATAGAAACTCCCCGCGCCATGGATGGTCCCGTAAAAGCGATCGAAGCCACGTTGCCTGGGCCAATTCTTCTGTTCGGCGATCGTCGTCGCCTTGACTGCTTGGGTCACATGCCATTTGCCCGACATGTAAGTGCGATAGCCCGACGACTGGAGTACTTCTGCAATCGTCACGCATTGGCGGTTAAGTTCGCCCCGATAGCCGTCCTGTCCCAAGTCATCCATCATGTGACCAATACCAGCTTGATGCGGATAGAGACCCGTGAGCAAACTGGCCCGCGTCGGGCAACAGCGCGCCATGTTGTAGAACTGAGTGAACCGCAGGCCACGTTCGGACAGGCTATCCAGTACGGGAGTCTCGATCTCGCTGCCGTAACAGCCAATATCCGAGAAGCCCATGTCATCAGCCAAGATGATGACAATGTTGGGACGCTCGGCAGCAACTGCTGGGAGCATTCCAATCAAAAGCAGCGCTAATGAAAGGAAGGACGGTGGAGAGGTAAACACTGGCAAGACTCTTGAGGACAAAGTGGAGGATGTTTTTAACGCGGTCCGTAACTCGAGTTGGCAACTGACATGCAGCCCATGATAACAAGAGCTACCGCGCCACTCAATTCGAGTTCAGGTGGTGTGGGGGCTGGCGCTCAAATCCGAAGTGATTGGTGGAGCAGCAGGTCGACTTGGGGTAGAATGGGGGTCAGGTGGTTTCATCCCCAAATATTGAGTCTGACATGTCGATCGCCTCCAAAAGCAAAACCTTGACCGCTGAGGAATTCTTCGATTGGGTACATCTTCCCAAAAATCGTGGTCGAACCTTTGAACTCCGCGACGGAGAGATAATTGAAATGCCACCGCCGGGCAAATATCACGGGTTCGTTTGCGGGAACATTGCTGGGATTTTGCGAGACTTTGCGATCGCCACCCGCAAAGGCTACGTATGTACCAACGATTCCGGCATCATTGTTGGACGTAATCCTGATTCGGTGCGGGGCCCCGACGTGACCTATTATGTAGACGAAGAGACAGCCGACGATATGCAACGCAAGTATGCTGTTGTGCCGCCGGTGCTTGCGGTCGAAGTGGTTTCGCCCAGTGATCGTATCAACGATATAATGCGCCGCGTTACGCAACTACTAAATCTAGGCGTTCAGGTTGTGTGGGTCGTCGACGCCGAGTCTCGCGATGTCAGCATCTGCCAGTCGGGCCACGATCCGCTGTTGTTCACTGGGAACGAAGCCCTGACTGGGAGTGGTCCCCTCTCTGAATTCAGTTGTTCGGTCGACCAGTTCTTTGCGATACCTGGTCAAACGAAAAGCACATAAATCTGGGTCCGGGAAAAGGTGTCCGACACCAAAAGTGCGAAGCACCCGAAGGGCCGGGCCGGCGTTTGGGGTCGGACACCTTTTCCCGACCCCGGACACCTTTTCCCGACCCTCCGAGGCGGAGACCGTGGGTCGCCCCTGCCGGGTGCGACATCCAGCGTGGTGGGACGTCTGCGACAATAGGAGTTAAGAGAATACTGGGAATAATGAGCGGGCTAATCCCTTGGATCGTCACACTCGGCAAGAATGGCCCACTGCTTTATGAACGTGATTCGTGCTAAACTCCAACGATTAAAGTCGTCTAATTTGAGAAATTGAATGTCCAACCGTCGAGTAGTATTCGCACAGCTTCCCATTCCGCCGGCGGGTCCTGAGCCGATTGTGGGAAACATTCCGTTGGCGGCTGGTTATCTGATTCTGTACGCGCGACTGCGTGGCTTGCACGACCATTTTGAATTTGAAACACTCTCAACGCGCATCGTCAACTACTATTCTGAAACCGGAATCGTCGAACAAATACTGGCTCGCGATCCGTGGCTGGTTGGCTTTTCGTGCTACCTGTGGAATATCGACCGGACGCTGTGGATTGCGGCCGAACTAAAACGCCAACGACCCGAGTTGAAAGTGGTGGTGGGTGGTCCGGAGATTACTGCTGACAATGCGTGGGTACTCGAGTCAGGTGTGATCGACTACGCGGTGATTGGTGAAGGGGAGCAAACCTTCTCTGAATTGCTCGAAATGTGGAGCACTAAACAAGCGGACGATGGTCGCTTGATCGCTGGCCTGTGGCGGAGCAGCAATCCGCAATGGCCGCTGTTCCGCAAACCACTCGCGAACCTGGATGAAGTCTCGTCCCCATATTTGACCGGCATTCTTAATGCGGCCGACGAAAAACTGTTGTTGTTGGAGACCATTCGGGGGTGCGTATTTAAATGCAAATTTTGCTATTACCCCAAAAGCTACGATGCATTGTATTTTGTCAGCGAAGAGAAGATCATCGCCAATCTACGGCACGCACAAGCCGCTGGAGCCACGGAGGTGGTGCTACTTGATCCGACGTTGAATCAACGCCGCGATTTCGATGATTTCCTGCGACTGCTGGCGCGAGAGAACCCAGCGCAGCAGTTCAACTACTTTGGTGAGCTTCGCGCTGAGGGGATCAAGCCTGAGACAGCCAAGTTGTTGCGGGCCGCCAATTTTACGGAAGTTGAAATAGGCTTGCAGTCGATCGATCCGACCACACAAGCGCTCATGGACCGCCGCAATAACCTAAAAGCTTTTGAGCGCGGCGTGGCGGCACTGCTCGACGCGGGGATTCGCGTCAAAGTCGATCTCATTATCGGCTTGCCAGGTGATACACTCGCCTCGGTGCGTCGCGGCTTCGAGTATCTGGCCTCGAGCCAGTTGTTTACGACGATGCAAGTTTTCAACTTGGCGATTTTGCCTGGAACTGCGTTTCGCCAAGAGGCCGAACAGCTTGGGTTGAACTATCAGCCGCGTCCTCCCTATTATGTGCTGGACACTCCCACGCTAGCCACTTCCGATCTCTACGACCTGATGGGGGAGGCTCAAGAGATTTTTGAAACGCATTGGGATCCGTTTCCCGAACCAAAATTGGATTTTGGATCAGAGCAGACTGTGGTCGAGTGTGTGCGGCTAAACCTGGACACGGAAGTGCTCCCCGCGCTCCCACCTAGCGACCGGCGTGCGCAGGCACTGACACTTTGGTTCGAAGCACAAGATTTCTCTATTCACGCGGCGACCATGAGACAGATAGTCGAGCAAATGCTGGATGACAATCCCCATTCCACGTTGCAGATCGTACTCGAACCAGCCGGTGAAAACGATTTAGTAACGACGGACGTCATCGACGAACTGTTGTCGACAGCTTATGCGCGCCCCAATTATCTCGACCGCTACTACAGTCTCAACCCACAAGGACTGCTCGGTTCAAAACGCGTGTTGATCAAACAGGGAGAAGAGATTTTCTCAAGCGACGAGTGGGGGGAAACGCACTCATCGGTCAATTAAGCCAATTTGACAGCTCGACGCGCCAGCGACTTTCGTGTGAAAGGTTACTTTCACTCAGCTTGGCATTTGCGCAGCGTTAAGTACGGCGGTTTGCACAGCGAGATCGTGCGCGTAATTGAACTGAGTCTCTTTCTTTCCGCGAATTATCTCAGCCATCTCCGCCGCATCGGCAACGTACCGTACGAATTTGGGAAACGTCAGTTCTTGGTAGGCTGCAGTGTAGTCGCCTCGTTTTTCACTAAGCGCCACCTGCGCCGTAGGATTATCTAGCGGCTGGATATGAAAAGTCCCTTTGGTTCCGCACACGACAAAATGCCTGCGCGAGAAACCTTCCACTTCCATGGCACTCGTCTTCACCGTAGCCGTGGCTCGCGGATACTCAAAGACTGCCAGCATGTTGTCCAAGAGGCGATCATCGCGCAATGAGGCGTGCTGTGCATAAGGAGTTACCTTGTCTGGCGCGCCGAGCACTCCCACTACTAAATCGATGATATGGCAACCCAGTTCAAACATCATGCCGCCTGTGAATTCGGCCAATTGTGTTCGATCCTCGCCACCAACTACTTTGCTCATCACCGTATGCACTTCGAAGATCTCTCCCAGCCAACTGTGATTAAGAAACTCACGGAGCAACAGCACTGCCGGATTGTAGCGATACATGTATCCCATTTGCACCATCAACCGCCGTTGTTCGGCTTGGGCTAGCAGTTCGCGGTAAGCCGACAACGAATCACCCGCTGGCTTATCGAGATGGACATGCTTTCCGGCCGCAATGCAACGTGCCGCTGTGGCCAGCGAGTCGCGGACATGGGTTTCGACCAACACAACTTGCAGATCTTTCGAGTTCAGCAACTGCTCCTCGTTCATCCACTGGACATCGCGATAAGCTGGATGCTGGCTGACGGACTGGCGTAGCTCTGCACTGGGTTCGACGATCCCCACCACTTCGTAGTCGGGTGAATCGCGGTAGACCGACAACTTGGTGGCATGCGCATGCCCCACGCCGATCTGCCCCACACGAATGGCAGGTGGTCGTGCGCGGCCTGGCCCCTCGTCTGCATTGGCACGTCGTTGGTCACTCAAAAACGGAATCGTCGCTGTCAGTGTGCCAGCAGTACGCAATAGGTTTCTGCGTGTGATATGCATTGGTTGGTTTCCTTTTGTGTACGTCAGGCTTTCTTGCCTGACTGAAGCACTTGTGATACGAATATTACGTGAATGCTGGGAGCAACCTGTGTGGAGCGTGTTTGCCGCTTTTGACTAATCAGTGTAGCCTACTTCCTGTCAGGCAGGACAGCCTGACGTACGCGCCTGTCAGGCCGGACAGCCTAGCTTACATTGTGTCAGGCAAGAAAGCCTGACGTACTTAATAGGTTTAGAAGTTTTAAAAAAATGAAATTCCCAGCATATTGGACTCGAGTTAGTAACTCGCAAGGCACCATCACTGCGCGTGGTTGGTCGGAAACGAGCCAAGAGCAGGCCGCAGCTCACGCGCAAGATCGCCTGCAACGGATCCTCGCCGCACTCAGCCAGCAGCGTGGCTTCGATCAGTTGGAACGCTACGTATACGAAGTCGACAGCGTAATCTGTGAAGAAGTGATCGAGCGGATCGTGGAGCAGGGGGAAGAGCTTGCTGTTATTTCGCGCAATGCCTATGGTTCATTAATTCTCAATGCGCGAAAGATGATGTTCGTTGACATTGACTTCCCGAGTCCACCCCGGCCAAGTCTACTTGCGCGGCTATTTCGAAAACCTCCCGCAGAGACTTTGCCCCCGCAACAACAGACGCTTGCCAAAATTGAAGACTGGCAGGCTCGACATCCTGAATTCACTCTACGATTATACCGCACCTTCGCTGGGATACGCGCCATCGTGGTCAGTCATTCATTCGACAAGGTCGACGAGCAGGCGGTGACACTAATGAACGAATTGTGGTGCGACAAATTGTATGTGCGACTATGCCAATCCCAGTCTTGCTTTCGGGCTCGATTGACTCCCAAGCCCTGGCGGATCGGCATGAAGTCTCCGCCAACGAAAAAGTTTCCTTTTGACAGCGATTCGCAACGTCAAGCGTTTGAGGTGTGGAGTAAGCTTAAGGCCTCTAAGAGCGAACACTTTAAAGTGTGCGAGTTCCTGGCAATGGTTGGCACTGGTGTGTCTCTGGTCGAACATCAGCGATTGATTGAAATACACGATAGCTATTGCTGCGGGACTGGCCAGTATCCCTTAGCATAGTAGCACCTGTCCTCGGTTCGCTTGTAAACTTCAGAGAGCAACGTTTTGTTCCTTAAACGCGCACTACTGCTCGGCTTGATTGCGGCCGCTCTGATCGGACTTCTCGCCTATAGTCAACTACGCGAAGAATCGCTCAAAGTATCTGGGTTTATAGAGGCAGATGAAATTCGAGTTGGTTCTCGGGTCGGCGGTCGCGTGGCGGAAGTCCTGATTGAAGAAGGCTCAGCCGTGCGCCGTGATCAGGAGCTAGTGCGACTGGAGCCGTATGACCTGAAGCAGTTGCAAGCCGAGTCGACTAGCAAACTAGCCGCCAGTCAAGCGGAGCTGGACCGCTTGACTGCGGGCTATCAAGTCGAAGAAGTGCAACAAGCCGAAGCCCGCTATCAACAAGTGGCCGCGCGTTTGGAAATGCTAACCAACGGCCCACGCCAGGAGGAGATCAATGCCGCACGAGGGAGATCTGACGCCGCCGAAGTAGAATTAGTATTGGCAACTCGAAACATGGACCGCTCGCGGCAGTTGCTGCGTGACAATGCCATCGCACGTCAAGAGTTCGAGACGACCGAGGAACAACAGAAATCGGCGCAAGCGGCCGTAGTGGTGCGCCACAACGAACTACAGTTGTTGCTGTCGGGCACTCGCCCAGAGGAATTGAATGAGGCTCGCGCAAGGTTGGCCGAAGCCAAGGCCGCTTGGGATCTGCTCAGGCAGGGCTATCGATCGGAAGTGATCGCGCAAGCCACCGCAGCGCGGGATGCGGCGGGGGCGCAGCTCGCCGCCATCGAACAACGCCTTCACGAATTGGTCATCCGCAGTCCGGTCGATGGTGTGGTGGAAGCGTTTGATCTGCAACCAGGGGATCTAGTGGGACCGGGCGCACCAGTGCTATCGTTGATCAATAACGAACGCTTATGGGTCCGCGCCTACGTTCCTGAGAATCATCTTGATTTGCGCGTGGGACAGCTACTCTGGCTGAGCGTCGATAGCTTTCCGGCTGAGCGATTTGCGGGGAAGTTGAGCTTCATTGCGCGCCGCGCGGAGTTTACGCCGAGCAACGTCCAGACCCCCGAGGAGAGATCGAAACAAGTCTTTCGCGTCAAGGTGTTAATCACCGAAGGGCTCGATCACCTGCGGCCCGGCATGTCAGCAGACGTGTGGCTGGAGGAACCTCGCCAAACGCAGAGTGGGGTCAATGGTGGAGCAACCGGCCACAATGCGCCAGTCGAAAAGGTCGTCAATAAAGACTTCCATAAGGACGTCATTGATGACTGACCCAATCACCGGCCCCGTCATCTCGGTTCGTGACCTAGGACGCAGCTTTGGTAAATTGATCGCGGTGCAGAATGTCAACTTTGATGTACGTCGAGCGGCCATCTTTGGGTTGCTCGGCCCAAACGGTAGTGGCAAATCGACAATCATTCGCATGCTGCTCGGCATTCTCCCTCCCAGCGATGGCGAAGCGACCGTGCTGGGGTATGACGTGCGGCGCGAATCGGAGTTGATCAAACCACGCGTGGGCTACATGTCGCAAAGTTTCAGCCTGTACGGTGATCTTACCGCCCGCGAGAATATCGACTTCTATGGACGGATCTATGGTTTGACACCCACTCGACTCGAACAGCGCGCGCGTGATGTGATTGAACTTACGGGACTGGGAGACCGTGTTGGCCAATTCGCGCATACTTTGTCGGGAGGATGGAAACAGCGATTGGCACTCGCCTGCGCGCTGATTCATGAACCCGATTTGTTGTTTCTGGACGAACCTACGGCGGGCATCGATCCCGTCGCGCGACGACAGCTTTGGGATCTACTCTTCGAACTCTCGGGGCGGGGGGTAACTCTCTTTGTCACAACGCACTACATGGACGAAGCCGAACGGTGCACCGACGTGGGCTACATCTATTTGTCGCGACTGTTGGTACTTGGGAAACCCGAAGATCTGAAATTATTACCAGAAGTCACCCCAACTGGCGCGCGCCGTTACGAAATGCGCGTCACCGAACCAGCCACTCGCTTGGCCAAACTTCGTGGGCTAGATGGAGTTCTCGACGCAACACTGTTTGGAGAAACGATTCACGTGCTGCTGGCCAGTGAACTGTCGGAACAGCAATTGTTGCAACACTTGCAACTGCCCGTGGAACAAGCTCAGTTGCGACCGGTGCTGCCATCGTTGGAAGACGTCTTTGTGACTCTCACGCAGTCGGCAGAGCGGGCAGCCATGGGGGATGAACCACCACAAGCGTCTGTGGCTGCTGAGCCTATCGCCAAGGTTTCGTTACCAGCGAGCGCTGACACATCACCCGCTGACACATCACCCGCCCGCGAGCGCCCCTTTCGCGGATTCATGGCAATCTTGACCAAAGAATTTGCGCACGTCCGCAGGCAGCCTTCAACGCTGGTCTTCTTGTTGGCCGTCCCTCTCATTCAGACGATAATCTTCGGCTTTGCCCTAGATACGCAAATCGAACATATTCCGACGGTCGTCTTTGACCAAGACGGGAGACAAGCGGGACGCGAGTTGATCGACTCCTTTCGCAATACTCGGCGGTTTACCATGATTGAGCGAGCGGTGGACGAAGACACATTCAATCGCGCGCTGGCGTCGGGACGAGCCAAGGTTGGATTGCGAATTCCCCCCGACTATAGTGACCGCTTGACTCAAGGTGAACAGGTTTCAGTGCAGTTGTTGGTCGATGGGAGCGACTCACAAGTTGCCACTACGGCGCTCAACACGGCGCAGCTCTTGGGGCTCAATCTGTCGATTGGCATCGCGCGCCGCAAAGCGGAATCGCTGGCTACCGTTCCAGCCCGTAACGAACTTGGTCAAGCGGCGTTGCCGATCGAAATCCGCCCGCGACTGCTCTATAATCCCGATTTAGAGAGTTCCCACTTTTTTGTTCCCGGACTAGTGGGGATCATCTTGCAATTGGTAACAGTTTTTCTAACTTCGTTTGCCGTAGTTCGCGAGCGCGAGTTGGGAACATTGGAACAACTCTTTGTAACACCCGTCAGTCGCGGTGGATTGCTGCTCGGAAAACTGGTCCCCTATGCCGTGTTGGGATTCATCGCCACGCTGATCGTGCTCTCCGCCATGGTGTTCGTATTTGGAGTTCCGATCAATGGCAGCCTTCCACTACTTCTGTCCCTGACCATGCTCTTCATGGTCTGTTCCTTAGGGCTGGGACTATTGGTCTCGACCATTGCCAAAACCCAGCTTGAAGCACTACAGTTCGCCTTCTTAATCATGCTCCCATCGGTGTTGCTGTCTGGGTTCATGTTTCCGCGAGCTGAAATGCCACTGCCGATTTACGTCGCTTCCTTTGCCATTCCGGTAACCTATTTCATAGAAATCTTGCGAGGGATTGTCTTGCGGGGTGCCGATTTATTCGATCTATGGTGGTCGGTGATGGGATTGGTAATTTGCAACGTTGTGATTCTCGGGCTGAGTCTAACGCGATTCCGAAAACAGTTGGCGTAGCCTGTGGGGGACAACTAACTGTGCCGCCCACGGCTAGCGCCTGAGGTTCACTCAGAAATGCAAATGATTGGAACTTAAGGTTTCTAACACTAGAAGTCGGGCGGGTTCTCCAGGCGAAACAGATAGGGATGCGTTCGCAGAAGAAACGATTGCTTGTAAACTGCCAGCGATGCGTAACTTTCGCCAAACAATTCGTTGACATCCAATTCAACGTACTCCTGGCCCGGTTGGATGACTGTCGTGACCCCTGAATTGTTTGTAAAAAAAAGTTTGTCGTCAGCGAGAGTTGGACTGGCGGCAAAGTTTCCACCCAAACGGTGTTGCCAATATTGCCCGCCGGTGTGGACATCGAGACATGTTATCACCCCTTGCGATGATGCAAAATAAATTTCATCTTCGACGATGATCGGAGAAGATATCTCGGGAACTTGGCGTGTGGCCCGCCACTTAATCGCAGTGTCGGTCACGTCACCGTTTCCAGTGATATCCACGGCCACCAGTTCAGGATTGGTGAACCCAGTGCAGACAAAGACGCTCTGACCAGCCATCACGGGAGTCGGAACCGCCGAGTACCCCTCCCCCACATTGGCTCGCCACCATTGGCTGCCATCTTGTGGATTGTAGGAGACCAGCCATTGGGCAGCCATCGAAATGAGTTGGCACCGTTCAGGACGATCAACAATGACGGGCGTACTGAAGGAACGTCGCCACGTATCGTCAGTAACAGTGATGGGAGGACGCTCCGCTTGCCATCGCGTTTCCCCAGTCAATTTGTCAAGCGCAACGATGAACTGTTGATCGGCACCGTCACAGGCCAGAATCAAATGGTCATGCCACAGTACGGGTGATGCACCGCCGCCGGTTAGCTCATCCACGACCAATTGTTTGCGCCACACCACTTCGCCACTCGCTATCGCGATACAAGTAGTCCCCAACGCGCCAAAGTGACAATACACACGTTGGCCATCGGTGGTAGGAGTAGGCGAGGCGTAGCTATTCATCGTATGGATCGGAGCGGGATTGCGGCATTCGAACAGGTCAATGCGACGCAACAGTTGTCCAGTCTCAGCATCCAGTTCCAAGGCCATCGTATTGACAGCGGCATGCGCGATCAGATCTCGCGAGCCCAATGGTAACTCAGACAGTTTTTCGGAGACTCGAGTTGCATCCAAGGCAACCTGTTCAGCGGCGGTGAGCCAAATGCGATCTCCGACTACAATCGGCGAGGACCAACCTTTGCCAGGAAGTTGAGTCTTCCACAGCGGTTCATCGAAGAAACTCCCCCACCGCGTCGGAAAACCTTGTACGGTAACATGCCCAGCACGTGCCCCACGAAACTGCCACCACTCTTCCGCTCGAATCGAGCGGCCAGCTAGAGTGCAAAGGAAAAACGCGAAAAGCAATGACTGACGGTGCTGACTCATGGAAATCCACGCTGCTCGTTCTGCAGTTTACATGCGGTGAGCGTATTGCGGAGCAACATGGCGATCGTTAATGGCCCCACACCGCCAGGGACTGGCGTGATAGCGCTGGCTACTTCACGCACTCCCGCGTAGTCGACATCGCCAACCAATCCATCGTCCACTCGATTGATCCCCACATCCACAACGACCGCTCCCATCTTCACCATATCGGCAGTGATCAATTGAGCGCGTCCTACCGCCGCGATCAACACGTCGGCGTTCTTGGTGATTGCCCCCAGGTTGCCGCTTTGAGAATGACAAACGGTGACAGTAGCGTTAGCGAATCTGGCTCCAAAACCAATGTCGCGTTGGAGTAGCATATTGGCTAGCGGCTTGCCAACAATGTCACTACGTCCCACCACGACAACTTGTTTACCCGCCAGTTCGATGTCGTATCGAGCTAGTAGGTGAATCACGCCGTGGGGCGTGCAAGGGAGAAAGCGTGGACGTCCTTGCACCAGCAGGCCAACATTCTCGGGACTAAACGCATCGACATCTTTCATGGGGCTGACGGCGTCGAGCACGCGCTGCGAGTCGATTTCGCTGGGCAAGGGTAGTTGCACCAAGATCCCGTTGACTGCCGGATCTTGGTTCAATTCATCCAGCAGTCGCAGCAATTCCGCAGTGCTGGTCTCTGAAGGTTGTCGGATAAGGCGACTGGCCATACCGACTTGCACGCAGGCGCGTTCCTTATTTCGCACGTAGACTTGGCTCGCCGGATCATCGCCGACCAAAACGGCGGCGAGCGTCGGTTGCAGGCCACCGCCGCTAATCCACGCTGCGACTTCTGTCGCAATTCGTTCGCGAATCTCGCGAGCGGTTTCTTTGCCATCCAATACCAATGCGGGCATCACCATACCTTGAAACTTTGGAAGTCGTTCACGCGAATGTCGCTGAATGCTCCGCCGATCAGTGGCTATTGCGTCGCGTGTGAAGTAGACGGTAACGAATTGCTGGTTGCCAAAAACATGGATCGGCGGAGCGATCCACGACTTTCATACGACGCATCGGCGGAGCGATCCACGACTAGGAAGCAGTGCGGTTAACTTTATTGATGGCCGATTTGGCAATCGCATAACAAGCCTTGATGTCCGAGATTGGATCCTTGGGGTGTTCCTCGTACTCCAACGACAGAGCGCCGTCGGCGGGGAAATTGACAGCCACCAGTGCATCGATGACACGTTCCACGTCCAAATGCCCTTTGCCTAAGATGACCCCTTCGGCCTTGTCTTCCATGGTCGCGAAATCTTTGAGATGGATACCGTACAAGCGACCTTTTAGAGCCCGAATGACGTCGGTCGGTTGTTCACCCGAGCGAATGAAGTGTCCCAGGTCGGCACAGGCCCCAATCCGCTCATCATGTCCCTCGATTGCGCGCAGTACATCGACCACTTTATTGTAGCGGTGCGTGGGACCGTGATTGTGGATGGCTACCCGCATATCGTACGACTTGACAAGTTCATCGAGCTGATCGAACGAATCGGGATCTGGGTCGATGGTGATCGTTTTGATCCCCAGTCCCTTAGCGAATTCGAACAACCGCTTGTTCGCTGCTTGATCCTGGCCGACGCGATTGACACCGTGCGCCGAAATGCCCATCCCCAAATCCGCGACTTGTTTTTTGATGTCTTCAATGGTTTCAGCGGAGGCATCCAAGGGGAGCATACCACTATAAAACTCGACTTGGGAGAAGCCGACATCGGCTGCATGCTTGAGTGCCGTGGGGAGATCAAATCCGCGTAGCGAATAGAGTTGAATCCCGAGTTGCAGTCGCGGGGAGGCCTGCAGGGGAGTCGCCCAGGTGGGGTGGGCGGCTAACGCCACGAGACTCGCGGAGGCAATGCTACTAGTAGCCAAGAATCGACGACGATTAACAGCCGAGTTGTTCATTTTGTGGTCTCACAGTGCAGTTAGAAATTGGAACTGTCGTAGCTACGTTCGCCAAAGTGCAGACAGCCTGCCGTCTGGCGACAGCAGCTACGTTAAATCGGGCCTGCCGTCTGGCGACAGCAGCTACGTTAAATCGGGCCTGCCGTCTGGCGACAGCAGCTACGTTAAATCGGGCGCGTCGAGCTTAGTTTAGCAGATTAACGCTCGATCCCATACTGCTCCAACTTGCGATAAAGCGTGGCGCGGCTGACCCCCAGCAGCTTGGTGGCTTCGACAATGTTGTTGTCAGTACGCTGCAAAGATTCGCGAATTAGGCGTTCTTCCCATACATCCAGGCGGAGACTTTCCAGAGGTTCCCCCCCGACGTCGCGGAGGGACAAATCGCTGGGTTCGATTTTGTTCCCGGCAGCGAGCACCACGGCGCTATCGATTGCATTCCGCAACTGCCGTACGTTGCCGGGCCATTGGTAGGCCAGGATGCGCTTCAGCGACTCGTCGGATAGCTGCAAATTGGTTCGACCGTGTTGAGCGCGAAAATGATTCAAAAAATGGGACAACAGAACTTCGATGTCGCTCCCTCGGTCGCGCAGGGGAGGGACTTCCAGTTCAAACACACTCAGCCGATAGTATAGATCCTCGCGAAATTTTTTGTCTCGAACGTATTCACGCAAATCGCGATTGGTAGCGGCGATCAGTCGCACGTCGACGCTGATCTCTTTCGTGCCGCCGACAGGCATAAAAGGATGCCCTTCGAGAATTCGCAACAATTTTGCTTGACCTTCAAGGGTCAATTCACCAACTTCGTCTAGAAAAATGGTCCCAGTGTGGGCTTGCTGAAACCAGCCCGCGTGATCCTTATCGGCACCAGTGAAAGCCCCTTTTTTATGACCGAAGAGTTGGCTCTCCATCAATTCGGCAGGAATGGCCGCGCAGTTCACACACAGCAGTGGTCGATCCTTGCGAGGGCTGAGGCGATGAATGGCCCGCGAGACTAACTCTTTTCCAACGCCACTCTCTCCGCGAACCAACGCACAACCACTGGCCCGCGCGACTCGAGCGATACGGTCTTTGAGCTTGAGCATCGGTGGACACTGGCCAATCAACTCGGAGAAATCGGCCGATCGCTGCACTAGGCGGTGATGTTCGGCGGACAAGCTAGCTTGGGCACGACTGCTTTCCAGCGCCACTGCCAACATGTTGCCAGCGGAGATGGCAAAGTCAAAATGGACCTGTTCGAACCGTTCTCGCTCGCGATAAAGGTGAATGGCCCCAATCACCCCAGATTCATTGATGAGCGGCACGCAAATCGCGTCGGCGAAAACTTTTTCTCGTCCACCAGTCGAGATTTCATCCTTGATCCAAATTGCGTTTCCTTCCTGACTGACCCGATCGGTTAACTTACGGTTCAGCCGTAGTCGCTCGGTCATCTCGGGTGGAAGAATAAGTTGCGGTTTGAGTTCTTTCTGCTCATCGATCCACAAGAATCCGACAGCGGTGGCATGAGTCCGCACCCGCAGCATTTCCAACCCCACCTTGGCTACTTCGTCGGGCGAACTGCAGCGCATCAAGCAGATGCTCAGCTGGTACAGGTCGACCATATCCTGTCCGCGCTGCTGACTGAAAAGCTGGCTAACCGCATCCACGCCGCTCGCTTCGCGCGACACTTGGGCCTCAGCCAAAATAGTATGCCCAGTGGTGGCGGTATCGATTTGTTCGTCGGGGAGTTCGAACAACAACTCCGTCGAACCGATGCGAATGCGATCACCACTCGCCAGGACAACTTGGGTGATCTTCTTTTCGTTGACCAGGGTCCCATTGCGACTGTCCGCATCGGAAGCGATCCAATGCCCCCCTTCGTAGCTGATGATGGCGTGCGTCCGCGAACTCAGCGGATCGGACAGACAGATTTGGCAGCCATTGCCACGGCCAATGCGTATCGGTTGCGCTGCCTCCAAATCGTAAGATTTCTCGGTAGCCGCGCCGCGAACAACAGTTGCATGTGCTTTCATTACTGGACTTTTGAAGAGCCAAACCAAAAAGGTGTCTGACACTCTCGGGAAGGAAGCTAATATTAATAAAATCGCTTGGCCCCACAGTGTCAGACACCTTTTTGGTTTGGCTCTAAGCGATATCGGGGGATAATCTAGCTGAAAATGGGGGTAAGCCGCATTTCCGAGTCAAGCGAAACCTAGTATAGCAGCCAGGGTTGAACAATAGATATGTCCCGTCGCTTAAAACCGCTACCCTCCAGAATTCGCCCCGCCTGCTAGATCGAACATGCTGTTGGTCATAGACTAAATGCATGCCCAGACCGCTAGTACATCCCCGCACTACGGACGGTCAGCATTGGTGTGACGTTGGTTGTCTGAAGGAAATCGGTTGAGCGACAGTGAAAACAGAGAACGAGGTACCGCGTCGGCGCAGATCGACCCCGATGTGCAGTTGATGCTGCGCGTCAAGGAGGGGGATGCCGTGGCCTTTGAAGAATTGATTCTCCGCTATCAGGCGAGGCTTTTACGCGTGCTGCAGCATATCGTAGGATCGGAGTCGGTGGCCGAAGATCTGGTGCAAGATGTATTCTTGCGAGTCTGGCGGGCGCGGAAAGGCTATCAACCGACCGCCAAATTCACTACCTGGATTTATCATATCGCTAACAATGTCGCCAACAATTCACTTCGAGATCGCAAGCGACGAAAAGAGTTTCAAGTCGCTTCGGGTGATCCAGGGACTTCAGCCGTAATGTCCCTCGACAACATGGCTGCCGCCTCCACCAGTTCGATGCCAGCCCGCCGCCTCGACCATGCCGAGCGAGCGGAGATTGTACGGACAGCCGTTGAAGCACTCAATGAACGCCAACGTATGGCTCTGCTGTTGTGCAAGTTCGAAGGGCTAAGCTACCAAGAAATTGCGCGCACAATGGACTTGAGTGTCCAAGCGGTTAAGTCGCTCTTGAGCCGCGCGCGGGTCAACCTTAAGACACTCCTCGAACCGTATGTGGAAAGTGGTTTGTTGCCCAACCCCGACGCGCCCACCCCCGATGCGTCTCCCCAAGCCGATAATTAGGTCCCGCCAGAAATGTCGACGCCGATTGACGATGAAACTTTAGTAGCCTATCTCGATGGTGAACTACCATACGAGCAGCAGACGCATATTGAGCAGCGTCTGCACGACAACATTGACTTGCGGCAACGCGTCTCTGCCCTGCAGGCTAGTTGGGATCTGCTGGGTGATCTCCCCAGTTGCACGCCCCGCGCGGACCTAGCCCAATCAACGATCGAGATTGTCACTTTAGCCATCGAGCGCGAGTCGCGTTCCTGGTGGGGCTGGCTGGTCGCCAACCGCCTGCTGCTGTTGGGCTTGAGTGGATTATTGATGCTGGCGGCAGGGGCGGCAACGTCGCGCGGCCTTGTTAACTACCAGACACAAAAAACGTTGACCATCCTGCCAGTCATCGTCGACTACCCATCGCTACAATACATTGATTCGGTAGAGTTCCTACAAGCACTGGTGCAAGTTGACAATTTGGCTGCCGCTGCGGGGACCAATGCCACGCGGACGATGATCGGTGATGGCCAAGTTCCCTCAGAGATTGACGACCGCAAAACTTGGATCGAAAACCTTCCAGCCGATAGCCGTGGGCGCTTGCGGAATCATCTGGACGACTACGAAAAACTAACCGATGACAAACGCCAGTCTGAATTGCAGAGCATCACGCAGGAGATTTTGAAAAGTCCCGCAGATACTAGTCACTATCTGAACACCATTCGAGCTTACCGCGCGATCCTCGAAGCCATGGGGGAGAAAAACAAAAACGATCTGCTAGATTTGCTACCCCTCAAACGGATCGAAGCCATTAAGTCACGGGTGGCTGTGCTGTCAGCCCTGAACTATGTGCCCAATGACGAGGATCGAAGAGCCTTCCGCGATTGGCGCAATGCAATCATCGACAAGGAGGAAAACATGGAACAGTTTTACATCCTCACCGATACGCAAATCATTGGTGAGCTAACTTCCGGGGATCCAGAGAGTTCCGTGGTGATCAAGGAGGACATGGACGACCTCATCAATCGACGACTTTCACCCACCACGGCTAGGTTGCTCGCCAACATCACTGATGAGACACTCCGTCGTTATTCTCTGGGCATGTGGATGCTATCGCCTCCTGCTGGCGAACGTCCCACGGGCCCCAAGGATTTGCAGGAGATTTTCGAAACGCGCTCCGAACAATTGCAGAACGAGCTCGAATTTCTCCCAGAAAACGAAGCACGCAAGCGATTGCGGAGCGCCTCCGATGTCCCTGCCGCTCCCAATCCTCCACGCTAGCGTCGAGCGGGAAATAAGTGTCGGATCTAAACGTAACTGCGGTCACCAGACCGCAGGGAGTCAAGGTTCTGGCGAACATAGCTACTACAATAGTAGCTGCGGTCGCCAGACCGCAGGGAGTCAAGGTTCTGGCGAACATAGCTACTACGATAGTTAGTCGACGTTCTGGCGAACGTAGCTACGATAGTTAGTCGACGTTCTGGCGAACGTAGCTACGATAGTTATTCCCCGAACGATGCCTAGTCGTGGTTATGTCCAACATGTGCGCCAAGGTCGTGAATTTCCTCGCCGCTTTCCGTCGCTTCCGCCGCCCCGTGGCTATGCGCGTGCTCTCCCTCCAACAGTCCAATGGCCAGCGCTGCGGCGATGCCAAGTAGTAGGGCTGCCGTAAGCTGGATGCGACTATGTGAGTGAAACTCCATTTCCGGCAACAGATCACTGAGCGAAATACACAGAAAGACTCCCGCCGAAAAGGCCAATCCCCAGCCTGCAAAAACTGTCCCCCACGCGGCACCCGCACCGCTGGCGCCTCCCCAAAACAGGAACGCCCCCAACGGGCACATCAAAGCAAAACCGACATTCACCAACAATCGCTTGGCGGGTGTGGTGACGGGATGCATCAGCGAAGTGATCGACACCGCATCGAGCGGCTTGTGCAACAATACGGCCAAGAAGATTCCTAGACCAGGTAACGCGACGTGGTCCATATGCTCCGCCTCCGCCACGACGCCGCTGGCCATCGCTACTCCATCCATCAACGTATGGAGACCCAATCCAACCAGCACCGCTACCCACCGCGTCGCCCCTCGACCGCTATGTTGGCAGCTCCCATGTTCGTGTTTATGCTCATGGTTGTCGTCTTGACTGTCGAGATGCTCATGGGCCTGCTCTTCAGCCAAGATGCCGAAATCGGCCGGGCCATGCTGATGGAAATGAAATGAGCGGAGCAAGAAGAACGTGGCCAACATCCCCAGCATGACACACCACATCACCGTGTCAATTCTTCCTGGTCCAAGTGTTGCCAACGAATGCGGGATCATGTGGAAGACCGCGATGCCGAGCATCACCCCCCCCACGAAACTGATCATGATCTGCATGCGGTTGTGGGTCAACCGAATCCATTCAGGTAGCATCCCTCCCACCACCGATGCGAGAATTACAGCAGCCGAGTAACCGAGCAAGGTGGCTATAATTCGCCAATCGGGAATCGCGTCCAACGGCATCGAAGTCTTTCGTAACGAGGAATTCCGCGCACATTCTCGCTCGCGCAAATTGTCCATTGCGCGAGGGTTTGCGCTCCAGGAGTCTCCAATCTTCACCAATTCGGCCCAATTCGCCTAGTGGATATCTCAGCGGACGGTCGTAATCCCTTGACTTCTAGCATTGCACCTGCCAATAATCAAGAAATAGGCCAAAAAAACGAAGCCGACATATTTTACTTGTTAGCCTATCAGTCGTTCCCAGCATGTCTCCTAAGTGGTAGTGATAAGTCAGCGTAACCATGGTCAATTGGCGGAAAATCTTTGGACTCGTGACACTGGTGATCGCCAGTGCTGGGCCATTGCCGCTGTGGTTGCACCATGCTCAGTGCCATCCGACAGCCTGTCACATTCACGATCATACAGCCGGTGGTCTGTCGGAGACCGGTGGTCATTCCCACATAACTTGCGCTCATGATCACGGTTCTGTTGTTGATTCCTCAACTGGCCAACTGTCAACTGGCCAACTGTCAACTGATGGTACGACACTTCAGCTCAGTGCGCCGCACGATCACGACTGTGCGATCTGCTATCAACTTTCGCAAGTCTCTTCTGCCGCACTAACGGCAGTCATTTCCAGTAGTGAATTAGCTCCCACCGCGAGTGACCTGCTTCACTTGCAATTCTCAATTGCCACCGAGCGTGGCCTCTACCCGCCTCGCGGACCACCTGCGTAGCCGTACGTCAGGCTTTCCTGCTTGAGAAGCTAGAAGCTAGAAGCTAGAAGCTAGAAGCTAGATGCTAGAAGCTAGAAGCTAGAAGCTAGATGCTAGAAGCTAGATGCTAGAAGCTAGATGCTAGATGCTAGATGCTAGTTCGTACTGTACGAGAGTCAGGTAAGAAAGCCTGACGTACGAAAAATCAATTCTTAAAACAACAATACTTACGGATAAAAACCATGTCACACAAAAATAAATTTCAACGCGCATTTACGCTCGTCGAACTCCTGGTCGTCATCGCCATCATAGGCATCCTAGTTGGTCTATTACTCCCAGCCGTGCAAGCGGCTCGAGAGGCGGCGCGACGGATGCAATGCACCAACAATCTACGGCAACTCGGGTTGGCTGTGCATAACTATGAATCGGCCAATCGTCGGCTACCTTCGGGCTGGATCGCCAGCAATGTGCATGGCGAACCGGGCTGGGGCTGGGCCGCCGCTCTGTTGCCCTTCATGGAAGGGAGCAATCTGCATAATCAAATCGATTTCCGCTTGCCGATCGAAGACGCTGTCCACGCACAAGTACGGGTAACGGTAATTCCAACATTTCTCTGTCCGACAGACACCGGTGCCAATGTGTTCGAGATAGCTGCGGGGGATGGGCACGATCATGATCACAACGCCTTGGCCGGCGTAGACGATTCTCCAGAAAAGCTATTTCAGCTTTCGAAGAGTAACTTTGTGGGAATGTTCGGCACCTTTGAATTAGAGGATGCCCCTTATAATGGCAACGGTATGTTTTATGGCAACAGTCGCATCAAGTTTCGCGATGTGACCGACGGGTTGAGCAATACCTTGCTGGTCGGTGAGCGTTCCAGTCGCTTGGGTGGGAGCTTGTGGCAAGGAAACATTTCTGAAGCTGCCGAGCCTCACGCGCGCATCTTGGGTGTGGCCGACCACGGGCCGAACGATCCGCACGCGCATTTTGAGGATTTCAGCAGCTACCACAACGGCGGCGTTAATTTCATGCGAGCGGACGTGTCGGTCACTTACCTCTCCGATTCGATCGATCTCCGCGTTTATCAAGCCATGGCAACACGAGCCGGGGGCGAAGTTTTTTCCAACGTGGAGTAGCCGCGTCAGGGAATATCAGCTCGATGCGCCAGCGAGTGGGTCGCCACGCGGTTTTTGCCTTTCGGTTTCACATCCAGGACGATGGTGAGAATTGAAAAATGAGAATTGAAAAATGCAAAATGCTCTTTCTTCTGCGGTCAATTCCAGTTCACTTTGCACTTTTCATTTTTCAATTTAACTTTTTCAATTTAACTTTTTCAATTTTTTCTGTTCGATCAGTCGACTGTATAACTGCTCGTGCGCGGTGACCATCCGTGCTAGAGAAAAATGTTGCTCGGCGCGCTGGCGGGCTTGTTCACCTATCTCAGCGCGTTGAGCATCATCAGACAACAGTGAATTGGTCCAGCGAGTTAGCGCTCCTAAATCTTCAGAGGGATAAAGAAATCCAGTCTGGCCGTGAATAATCAAGTCACGATTACCAGGAATATCGCTGGCAACAACGGGAACTCCCAGCGACATGGCTTCCAAAATTGTATTGCTCTGACCTTCATAAAGACTTCCGTTCCACAATACGTCGCAGGCTGTCATCAATTCGGTGGCGTCGGTACGGTGACCAACAAAACGCACTGCATCCTGTGAACCACTCCGATCACGAAAGGCCAGCAGTCGTTCGCGTTCTGGTCCGTCGCCAACAATTATTAGATAGACATCTTGATAAGCCACACGTAGCAACTCTCCCGCCCAGACTAATTCGGGGTAGTTTTTTTGCTTCCACAGTCTTCCAACCGCCAAGACAACTCGACCACGCGGGGGTATTTGCAGTCGTTTAAACAATTCTTGACGACTAATGCGTGGACGCTCGTTGGGGAGTACCGCGTTGGGAATCACGGTAAAGTTGGCTTCGGCAATCCCGTGTTGCGCGTAGAATTGTGACACGGCCGACGTGTTGGTGATGATTCGATCGCTAAGCTTGAGCAAACGGCGATCGATGGCGTGATGCCACCAGCTTTTCCAGGGGTCTACACATCGTTCTCCAGCCACGATAACTGGCACCTGTGCGCGGGCGGCTCCCCAACGACCATAACTATTGGCGGCGAAGAGCCAAGTGTGTACTACATCTGGAGCCACTTCACGCAATTTGCGAGTCAACCGCCAGAGGGCTGTCGGATCGAGCTTGCCACGTTTGCCGATCACGTGTACCTGCACCCCTTGCTCGCGCAGTTGCTGCTCCAGCGGTCCTGAGTGGGTCAAGACGATTACATGCGATTCGAACCGCTCGCGATCCAAATGGGTCGCCAGCAGGGCCATCTGTTTTTCAGCTCCCCCCTGTACCAACGTCGGAATGATTTGACAGATTTTACTGCGCATGGCGCGTGCCGTTGGTCTGGAGCATTTGAAGTAGATCGTCGCAGTTTAAACTGGGGCTCGAAGTGATGGTCGAATACTTGCGAACTGCGGCGATGCACTGGGGCAATTGCAGTGGGTTGCGCAGCCACTGTGCCACGCGCCCACGTAGCTCGCGAGGCTGATCGGCGCGGTAGGTAAGTTGGTCTGCTTGATCGGCCAACAGTCGTTGTGCTTCAGCGCTGGCCGCCACGAGCACTGGCAGAGAGCTGGCGATGCAAGTGGGCAACAACCAGCCTAGTCCGATCCCTGGTGTAGGGAACACGCACAAATCGGCCGCTTGAAAGACCTCTTGCAAATCAGTAAAAACCCCAGGCATCGCGACGAGACGATGTAATCCGTCATAGCGCAACATTTCGTAAATTTCCGGTCGCTCGCAGCTGTCCCCCAAGATCCATACCCGTAGCCCGCGATGTTCCTCGATCAATGGTGAAAGCTCGCGTATCAACTCTGGCACACCCCACGCGCGACTCAGTTCACCTGGGCAGACCAATACTCGATCTTGGCTCCGAGCAAAGAGGTCATGATTCACATCGGCTAGTATTTGACGCGCGGCGCGGCGTGTTTCGGCGGTGCGTTGATAGCCCGCGCCGCTGACCTGCGACCCACGCACGATACCGCACCGCGCCACTCCGGCGGCCACAAGCTGCTGTTGAGCAGTTGGACTGTTGGTCAATACCAAGTTAGCCCGACGGCAGGTCTCGAGCGATTTGGAGTTGGGTTGCGTCAGGTTGTCGTGCTCGACGTAGCGAACCACCACCGGTGCTCCCGCAGCTTGATTGAGTTGGGTCAAGATAGCCCCCGTGTCGGCAGTGTGGCTATCGAAATAAATCAAATCAAACTCGCCAACTCTCTCCGCGAGCCACTGGCTCAAATGCCGCGTGTAACTAATCAAGCGTAGCTTGTGCGTGGGTGGACCGTCGATGCGTTCTACGCGGACACCATCGCAGATGATGCGCCGTGGCCAAGAGGCGTGCCAACGAGGAGTCGCCACGGTCACATCGGTTGACTGCCGACATAGGGACTGGGTCCAATGAACCAGGCGCAACGAGTCATCGTTGGTGGCGGGCCAAAAATGACGAGTGATAACTAGGACTCGCCGATGCGATTTCATATTAGACGGTTTCGGACCCAATCTCGCTGGGCTCCAGCACGGCCAGGTAAGGAAGGTTGCGATACAGATCTTGGTAATCTAAACCATAGCCCACCACGAACTCATTGGGAATCTTGAAAGCCACGAAATCGGGGAGCATTTCCACCTTTTGCTGACCCAGCTTGTGCAATAGTACTGCGCTAGCCACACTGCTCGGTTTCATCTCTCGGACGCATTGCAGCACCGCCGCCAGCGTCGCACCGGTATCGAAGATATCATCAATCACCAACACATCGCGCTCGGCCACATCCAACATCATATCGTCGCGGATCCACAACGCGTCGGGTTGCATACCGCCACGATAGCTGCTTGCCTGGATCAAACTCACGCGCACAGGCATGCTCAGCCGGCGGATCAAATCGGCCAGTAACACCAAACTCCCCGTCATAACCGCCACGATGGTTAAAGGCGATTCTCCGTACCGCAGGCTAATGCCCCGCGCCATTTCATCGACTCCCTCGCGCAGTCGTTCTTCTGTCAGTAGTGTTCTCAACGGTCCAACAGCTCCGGCATGGTTTGATTGTGGGTAACCCCCGCTAATCTAGCGACCAACGAGCGTTTTGACGACAGGTGACCGCACAACCCGAAGGCTCATTAAAACCAGTACTTCCAAGACGTAAAATGGTCGAGGCGGTATTTTTTCTGAAGCAAACCAAAGCTGCCTGGCAACTACAGTAAGGCGATGGGCTACGGTTCGACAGTAGACGAAAATAGCTGGCGAAATCCGTGAGCAATTCGGCTCGACCGGAGTCTCCGCTGGAAAACTTTCGTTAATTGGATGTAACATGCGACTACCGAAAATCAACAATCCTCAATTGCTAACACTTTTGGCGACCTATTGGCAGTGGCGGACGCTATGGCTGGCGACAACTGTCGTCTTTGCTACACTGGGTCTGGTTTATGTGGTATTCATCAAAGGTGACTTGTGGGTAGCGTCGCAGGCGATCATTGTTCGCGATGAGGCCAATGGAGCGGTGATGCGACTGGGGAGATTCCAGAGTCAAACGGAAATGAAGGCCGCACAAGAAACCATCTTGGAAATGGCTCGCAATTCGCAAGTTTTAAGCGATGCCCTTAAGACGATCGGACGCAAACCAAGTTGGGGAACGTACCTGTTTGGCGAAAAACCACCAACGACTTCTGAAATAGATAGCTTAGCAAAGAGTTGCGTCTCCGTCCGCGCACCCCGCGGTGCGGAATTGGGAACCACGGAAGTGATCTACATTGACGTCAAACGAGATTCTCCCGAAGGGGCCTTGGCGCTCAATCGCGCCGTCTGCGACGCGCTCGAAAATCGCATGCAGCAAGTTCGTCAAGCGCGGGCCGACGGTGTGGTCACCGAACTACTTACTACCAAAGAAAAGGCCGCCGACAAATTGCGGCAGGCAACCGAACTGCTAACGCGGATGGAATCTGATGCCGGTGCCGACCTGAGTGACCTGCGGGGAATGACCGAAACCAGTAGCGGAGGTAACAGTAATCGCACCGGACTCGACACCATCAAAACGGAACTGCGACAAGCCGAATTGCAACTGCAACAGCTCAAAACCGACCTTCAGTTAGCCACTGACTCCTACGAAACTCCAGATCAATTGCTGTTGACTCCCAGCACGCTAGTGAACAGTCAAGCAGGACTGAAAACGCTACGTGACGGATTGGCGGCGGCTACCATCAACACTAGTCAGATGCGTGGCAGGTACACTTCCTCGCACCCCTTGGTTCAAGCCGCCTTGCAGGCCGAATTAAATCTGCGTGAACAACTTCGCAACGAGTTGGGGCTGTCGGTGCAGACACTGCGCAAGGATAGTGAGATTGCGGCCGAGCGCGTGAACAAACTCAATACCCAGCGGAAGCAGTTGGAATCGCGTTTGGGAAACATTGCCAATATCCGCGCCGAATACTCCAATGTGGCCAGCGAGGTGCGAGCCCGCGTTCTCCAATTGCAAGAATCCGAACGTGAGCTGGCTCAGGCACAAGCCTCACGCGACGCAGCGCTCACCTCCAGCTTGATTACGCGTTTGGATGAACCGATGATTGGCGAGCGGCCAATTGGTCCAGGCCGCAGCAGCATTTTGGCTGGGGCCACTTTAAGCGGTCTCTTTTTCGGCCTAGGAATCGTTTTTCTGCTTTCGCCCTTGGATGGGAGTGTGAGCTACGGTCGTCGTCGCTTTGACTATAGCGGCACCGCTGGCCGACGCGCACAGGACAAAGAACAACTCGTTCCCCAAGGCGACAGGCAAGTATCTGATGCACCTACCGAAATGCGGGCAGAGCGTCGCCGCACGGTGGATCACGGTGGATCAGGGGGGACAGACGGCACCCGTGGGTGACACAACTCCCAGCTTTGCCCTTCAGCTCCCCGAGTGGGCACGGCCAGTTCAATTGACCGACAAACTAGCCCACATAGTTGAAACATGGCGGGCTTCACAGCAGCCGATCCAACCTCCGTCCGCGTCGCGAGCGAATAGCCAAACTGAGACAAGCGAAACAAGTTCGACTGCCACCGTGGTCACCGCCAAGGCCGCTCGATCGCAACGTCCTGTGCTTGACGTTAAGTCTTTCGCTGGTCCGTTGTCGACCCAAGCCACCTTGCCCCCGAGACCTACTCAAGTTTAAGTTAGTTAGCCATGGTAGAAGCTCACGATCTGACGAAAACCTATCCCGATTTGCAGACAGGGCAGTTCGTTGCGCTGGATCATGTCAGCTTCTGTGTTAATCCGGGCGAGATCTTCGGATTATTGGGGCCCAACGGAGCTGGCAAGACCACGGCGCTGCGCATCCTGAGCACCGTCCTCAAACCGACCGATGGCTACGCGCGAGTCAACGGCTTCGATGTCGTCACCCATCCCTACGAAGTTCGACACAGCATTGGTTTCGTCTCTAGTAACACTGCGATTTACGACCGCATGACCGCCTGGGAAATGGTCGAGTATTTCGGCAAGCTTTACGGTCTGGCCCCTGAACGCTTGGCCGATCGAATGAACTCCGTCTTCACTCAGCTCAAGATGCACGACATTCGCGATATCGCCGGCGCGCGCATGTCGACCGGCATGAAACAAAAAGTCTCCATCGCTCGCGCCATTGTGCATGATCCACCCGTGTTGGTTTTCGATGAAGCCTCATTGGGATTGGACGTACTGGTCGCCCGCGCTTTGCTGGAGATCATTTCCAGTCTGCGAGATGAAGGGAAGTGCATAATTTTCTCGACGCACATCATGCGCGAGGTAGAACGACTGTGCGATCGCGTCGGTATCCTGTATCACGGGCGTATGCTCGCTCAGGGGACTTTGCCCGAGCTGGCCAGTCAATACGAGGAACAAGACTTTGAAGAGATGTTCTTCCGTATGTTGCAAGAATCGGACCAACAAATGGCCAGCGCGGCGGGACATACTGGCACGGGAGCAGGCTTGCTATGAATTGGAAACATGTACACCTGATTTTTATGCGCGAAATGAACGACCAACTCCGCGATCGTCGGACGTTGTTCACTATTACTATCCTCCCCATGCTGCTCTATCCGCTGCTGGGCATGTTGATGATGCAGATCGCGCAATTCAACCGCGAGCACACGGTGCGGATTCGCGTCGTGGGGGCCGAGAATTGGCCCGCAGAGAGCCCATTACTCACCGACGCGCAACAACTGATCCCCTTGGCGGGCTTGGAAAAGCTCACCAGGTTAGTTGAAATTGAAGCAGTCCCCTGGCCTCAAGATGGTTCCCCAGCAGCCCGCACGAAACTGGTCTCCAATTCGCGCACCGCGATAATGGCGGATGTAGTTGATGCAGTTTTACTGGTTGAACCTGACTTTCAAAGGTTGCTGCAACAGCGTGTGGCGAGTAGCAGTCAAGCTCTCCCCGCGAGCCCTGCCTCTACTCCCGGCGAATCAGATCTCGTGCAAGCGGAAACTCCTCAAGCACAACCAGACAACGAAGATGGTCTGGAGCTGATCGCCAATTTGGCACGAGACAATTCGAAGATTGCTCAGAATCGATTGAACGTGGTTCTCGATCAATGGCGTTCCAACTGGGTGGCTCAGCAATTGTCCGCAGTTGGTATGAATCCTCGGTTAGTCGAGCCAATTCTATTGACAGAGACAGATACCTCGGTGTCGTCGGTGCGAAGGGCGATGCTATGGTCAAAAGTGCTGCCGTTTGTGATGTTGGTCTGGGCTTTGACCGGTGCGTTTTATCCTGCCATCGATTTGTGTGCTGGAGAGAAGGAACGCGGTACTTTGGAAACTCTGCTTTCCAGTCCCGCCAGACGGCGTGAGATCGTGTGGGGCAAACTGCTAACGATCAGCGTCTTTAGTGTCGGTAGCGCGCTGTTGAATCTGATGAGTATGCATCTAACGGCGGGTATCATCGTCAAGCAATTGGCCTCGCAGGGGAGTGCGCAGATCGCCGAAGCCCTGGGACCAATGCCCATCCATGCCCTCGGTTGGTTGGTGCTATTGTTGCTCCCCATGGCCGCATTTTTTAGTGCTCTCGCCTTAGCGGTAGCCGCGCTGGCGCGCAGCACCAAAGAGGGGCAATACTATTTGATGCCACTCCTATTGGTAACGCTACCCTTGGTGGCGCTCCCCATGCTACCGAGCTTGGAACTCAATCTGGGAACAAGTCTGGTACCAGTTTCTGGGGCGGTCTTTTTGGCGCGTTCATTAATCGAAGGCCGCTATACCGAAGCCCTGGTGCACTTACCAGTCGTGATGTTGGTAACCGCCTGTTGCTGTTCACTCTCAATTCGCTGGGCAATCCGCCAATTCGAAAGCGAAGCCGTGATGTTCCGCGAGGCGGATCGCTGGAGCATGAAACTGTGGTTGCATCAAGTCTGGCGCGATCGTGGCGAGACAGCGTCCCCCACCGAAGCGGTGCTGTGTGGAGTGATCATTCTAATTGGCATGTTCTTCGCCCAGTTCCTGGCTGGTTCGTCGATCGCAGATTGGAATGCCATCGTAGTCTCGACCGTGGTGGTACAGATCGGTTTAATTCTGACCCCCTGCTTGCTGATGGCGATCTTCCTGACTCGTTCCATGCGGCACGCGCTGCGCATCCATCGCCCCCAAGCCACGCATGCGGCCGCCGCCATACTGATTGGTATCGCCCTGCATCCCAGTTACATGGCGCTCGGCAAGGGGATCAGTCAGGTCTATAAGATCGGCGATGAGACCGCTAGCGTGCTGATGTACTTCCAATCCTTGGTGATGGCCCAGCCGTTGTGGACACTGTTGCTACTCATGGCCGTACTCCCTGCGATTTGTGAAGAGCTGGCCTTCCGAGGATTCATTTTCGGCGGTCTGTTGCGTCAAGGGGGAGCGGTGCGCGCCATTGTAGTTTCCGCGCTCTTTTTCGGATTTACACACCCCGTGCTCCAACAATCATTGGCTGCCTGCCTGATGGGATTGCTGCTCGGCTTGATCGCTTGGAGAACTGGCGGTGTGCTGTGCACGATCATCGTGCATGCTATCAACAATACTCTTTCCTTGACGTTGGCCTGGTGCGCCGCCCATCAAGTGCCACTACCGGTCACGCTACAATGGGCAATCTCCGCAGATGGAGACGAATGGTCGTATCAGCCCGAATGGATCGCGCTAAGCGTCTTCATGTCGTTAGCGCTGTTGGTGGTATTGTTTCGACGAAATACGGAAACTCGGCAAACCGTGCAAGCCGAAATGGCTTGACTGTCAGCTCCGTCACCATAAGACGACCAAGCATGACTATAATGCTTGTACTTTACTGTGGTTTGTATTTAGTGGAGCGGCAGCCAATTTTTGTAACCGTTCACGCTTGATTGAGAGTAGAACAATTGCCCCCAATTGTTTAGGATTTCAACGGTGGTTAGCAATCCGGACCAATGAACCATTGAGACAGTGGTTCTACTCTCAATCAATTACCACGTTTACCGTAGCTGGTCTCGCCAGAGATTGGATTGCTGGTCTAAAGTCTGGTGACTTCCGCTACGGCAAGTAAATCCATTTCTGCCGATCGCCTTTGCGGAGTTGTCTGTGTCGCGGATCGTTTTTTTGGCTGTGCGCTCGATATTGGCATGCTTGATCGCATTGAACGGAGACAGTGCGCAGGCTGCCGACGCTCCAGAACGACGTGAGACTCCAATTGAACAAGCCAACGCGCGCACTATGCACGAGCTCGCTTGGCTTGAGCCTGCCAATCATGTGCGGCCGCACAAAGGTTTTCGCGCGGATGCTCGCGGCACGCAAGTTCCCGCCTTGCTGTGGGTTGCCTATCGCGAAAATGGTCAGCCGCTAGCAGTCGACCAATTCCAGAGCGCTAGAGTTAACAGCTACTTCCATGCTCGACTTGAAGCCAAATTGACACAAGGCTGCGAGCAATATCGCTTGCCAGCTTCATCAACAGACAAGCTCAGACTAGCGGGCAAGCTAGATATCGCGCGCCTCGATCGACTCGCACGACAAGTCGACGAGCTGCTGCGGGAGCCAGGCGTTAAGCAAGATCCGCGCGAAGTCAACAAACTGATGCACTCATTGGCCATGGCCTGTGACCAAGAGTTGTTCGAGAAAGATTCACTCTTCCAACGCGTGCTGGCAACGCAGCTATCGCTCCAGCGAAAGGCAAGCGAATAACCAAACGCCTGACTGACAAAAGCCACCGTTTTCCGACCGTTCGACTAATACTCTGAGTTAAGGATTTTCTTCAATGCAAGCAAGTTTTGTTTGGAATCGAACAGCGCGGCAACAGGAATGCGAAAACCAGTGACGACAACCGATTCGATCTCACCGTCAGTCAATTTGCGAGCTAGATGATATGTCTCCTCATCCCCGCGAATCAAATACTGCTCGATCGTCTGTTCGTCACAATCGATGATCCAGTACTCTTTGATTCCGTGCAGACCATAGTCATCCCACTTTACCCCGCGATCGCGATGTTCGGTGGAATCGGACAGGACTTCGACGACAAAATCGGGCGGCGGGAACTCCAGCGTATCACCTTCAAAGGCCGCAGCCTTCTCAACACCAAAAAAACAGACGTCGGGTTCATAGTCGTTGCGAGTTAAACAGACCAGTGCCTTCTCGGTGAAGACTTCGCCACGCTCATGGGCGATCACGAAATTCCGCAGTAGGCTCACCAAATTATCGGTGACGCGGAGATGTTTAGCTTTGGCGGGCGAGTGCATCACGACTTCCCCACCGATGAACTCCGCTTTGACGCTCGGAGTCAATTCGTCGCGAAACTGCGCTCGTCGATGCTGTTCATCGCGCAGCGTCGTGTTAATGCACTCCGCAATTCGAGGCAAATCAGGACGTGACATCAGCGATGCCATTTCAAATTCTTCCAGCATGAAATTCTCCCCAGCGAAACGGTCTTTTCCATATCCTATATCTTAACCCGCCGCGTCAACAAGAACTCAGTGAGACGTGCATTCTACCGTGCGATAGAGAAACGCATCGGAAGTAAGCAGTGAGGTGAGCAGGGATTTCATGCTGCCACCACTATCGCGGTAAGCGGTGTATGCGTCCTGGAGAACTGGCGCGTCGTTGATCGTTTCGTTGCGCCCCATCCAAAAGCGGAAGGCGTGACGCACGAAGACTTGTTGGACGCGTTCGCTATTGGCTAGCTTCTGAACCATATCCAAGGCGTTGTCGACAGGACCGTCCAGCTCCGGATCTCCACTATCGATGATCGCGCCAGTCGTATCGACAGCCTGCTCTTGTTCTACTTCTCGATAGAGACCGAGATGATTGTACATTTCGAATGGCAATCCGAGTGGGTCCATTTTTTGATGACACTTCCAACAGTACTCTTCGCGGGTGACGCGCATGCGGTGGCGCAATGTCTCCTTAGGTTCGTCCGGCAGCATGGCGTCCACAGTGATCGGCACGTCAGGTACCGCACCTCCCAGGAGACGTTCGCGAATCCACTTCCCGCGATGAATGGCGTGGTTGTCCATAGCATCCGACTGAGAGACCAACCAACTGGGATGCGTGAGGAGGCCCATCCGTTGGTCAGCGGGGAGCGTGGTCAGGGTTCGTTCGGTTTTACTCCGTGCTGTCTTGCCTACCTTCACGACTTGTGCAATTCGCACGTGAATCGTCTCTCCCTTGGGGGGCGTTATTGGCTCGATCGTGACTCGACGTTGTGCCGCGTTCTTCTTGGCGTCCGGATCTTCGGGGGGCTTCTGGGAACTTATAAACTCGCCAAAATAAGGCGCATCGTCGCCGGCGTTGAAAACGACGCGGTCCGTGGTCAACAATTGACGAAGTACCTCTTGGTCTTCGTGCAGGATCAATTCGATCAAGCGATCGGTGCTGGCCGTCATGTCAAACATGGCGCGATAGTGATCTTGAGTTTTCGTGCTCCCGCCGGCCGCCAACAGTGAGGTGCTATCTTTGCAAACCCGCCCTGCCCGATCATAGTCAAAGTACTCGCGAAAAAACTGCAGCACACGTGGCTTGCGGATGCTGTCATCCGCCAGGAGTCGCATAACCTCGCGCCGCACATCGTCGCGCGTCTTCATCCCCCCTTGCTCGATCGCATGTTGTAACGTTTCGTCGGGAGGGAGGTAACAGAACGCTGCGTTGACTGCCAAACCCAGTTCCTGGTCCTGCAACATGACTCGGCCATATTCGTCGGGCGTTCCATGTTCGGCTAATTCGGTTCGAAACAATACGTCGCGATCGAGGAAGATTGGGATTAATCCCAGGATGGCTCCTTCTTCAGTACCAAGGTCTTTGATCGCTTCCTGGGCGATGTCGACATACGCTTGCGACTCTTCTTCCGTCGGTGCGCGGCAGCTTAATGCCTGGAACAAAAAATTGACTGCGACTTTCAGCTTCTCGTCCACTACATTCGGATCGTTTTCCAGACCTTGGACAAGATCGTAAACGGGGGTCAACGGACGTTTAGGTTCCTTGGCATAGAAGACGCTCTGCGCAAGTCCACGCAGGTCTCCGTCCTTGTACTTTTCGTCTATGTCCTTGACATCATTAGCATACTGATACGGTTCCGCTTTAGGGCCGAAGGCCATGAACCGCAAAATGTCTTCAGCCGTTCTGGCGATTTGCGTCGCCTCTGGGCCATTGACGGAGTAGAGGTTGGAATAGTCTCTTAGGCCGTGGCTGTCGTCGGTCGCTAAGATTGGCGGGAAGCCGGTAATGGCGGCCGCGTAGGCGGCTGTGCCGCCAACCCAGCCAATGACTCGATCAAGCCCGTAGTAAACCTTCACTTCGCCATCTTCATTGGGCGGAATGAAATCACCGCGAGCTCTGAGGCCTGGTCGATCAGGATCGAAATCGGGTTCTTGATTGATCAATGCGCTGAGCCGAGTCAGGTGCTCTTGGGGATGGATCCGCCAAATACGAGCCGGAGTGGAGGCGGGCTGGAGTCCGTCTGGCAGCGGGCCGAACAACAGGTCGTGATCGAGGTGATTCCCCTTCGACGGGTGCTGGTGTTTTTGAAAGCCTCCCTGATCGTGCAGCACTCGCGTGAGCTCGCTAGTGATAAACGTCGCCAGTTGCAGTCTCAGCATGCCTGTTGGCTGATTGTCTTCGTCCTTGGGGGGCATCTCCTTTAGCGCGACTTGTTCCCAAACGCGTTGCCACAGCTCGGCGTTTTGCGAATTAATCTCGGACAGTTCGTCAAAGGCGACTTTTCCCTCCTGCGAGTCGGCTCCATGACAGTCAATACAATGCGCGTGTAAAAACGGCTTGGCCAGTGATTGGAATGTTGCAGGCTGTTCTGCGCGAACGACGGATTGAAAGATCGCGGCGATCCCGCAGGCAGCGACTAGCGCAATTGATTTGATCATGTTTCTACACCATGAGTTCTTCGATGGGACCAGCTTTGGAATCGACTAGGCCAGCGTTGTTCCTTTCCAAATTAAATCGATCGCGTGGAGCACCAATCGCATGCAGCAGTGTTGTATAGAGATCATTGATGGGCCGCTTGCCATCTAACTGAGTGTAACAGCCGGTCTTGATGCGCCCGCTGCAATTCCCCAACAAGATGAATGGCCAGTTGGCACCGTTGGTGTGTTGCTTGTCCGCGTTATTGCTGGTGTAGACAATGAGTGTGTGGTCCATCATCGTGCCATCACCCTCCGGCACCGACTCGAGCTCTTGCATCAATTTGACCAGCATTTGACAGTTGTATTGTCGAATCTTGACCCAGATCGGGTTGTCGGGCTGATCCATATGTCCCAGCTCATGTCCTGCTCGCGCAACTCCCAGCCCTTTCCAAGAACCGAAGATCTCTCCGCGACCAGAACCGATCGTGAGGACGTTTGTCAGCCCCGCCTTGAGGCTAGCGATTCCGATGTCGAGCAGCGAATCGTGCCAATCGGTTTCGAATTTTGGTTTCAGGAATTTTTCACCATACTCCGGCGCGAACTGCTTTAGATGATCGGACACACCGACCAACCGTTCTCGCAGTCCGTTGATATCGCGAAAGCCATCGATGAAGCTGCCGTAGCGCTCGCGATCGTTTTCGGGAAGGAGCCTACCGTCTTGTCCAGCCAGTTGCTCGACGCGATCAAATACTTTGGAGCGGGCTTCGTACTGACGTTTGACATCTCCGGTTGCTATCCCACCGAACAGCAACTGATAAAGGTCTTGAGGATTGGAGTGCATAAACAACGGTTTGCCAGGTCCCGTGGCAGAGAGCGTTGCCAGTGTGGGACGCGACACCATGTTTTCCAGTGCATCCATCCCGATACAAAGATGTGGCAAGATCGTTTGTGGTAGCACCTGGCTGATCACATGATCGATCGTCTCGCCACTAGGTGGAATGCCGATGCCTCCCCGAAAGCCACCCAGGGCACCGAAGTACGCGCTATGCGAGGGACTGGTGTGACGACCATGCAAGCCGGTGATGATATTAATTTTGTCTTTGTACGGTTCGAGCGGACTAATCGGCTCGGGGAGCGTCACGTCGGACAGCGAGGCTTGCCCCTTGAGACCTGCAGGGACGCAGGTGGCTGGATCAAAGCCCTGATTCTGCAAAAAGAAAATGATCCGTTTCGGCCCAGACGCCGTAGGTGCAGAGGCGTTCGTTGCCGCGCCGCGCACGCTGCTTGGCACTAGTGTTGAACCCAAGGCGGTACCGAAGCCCGCTGCCACTGTTTGCAGCATGTTTCTACGATCGATCATGGATTGGCCTCGCATGTTTAAGGAGTGTGGGGAGGGGGTGAGCTCACTGCAACATCGCGTCGCTACCTGAACTCTTGATTTGCGGGTGGGATGGCCGCCGATGGTTGGCGTGTTTGGCAGGAATTCCATTGTAGCAGATTTTGAGCTCTCTCAACAGATTGTCTGCCGACCGTTCCCAGGTTTCACAAAAACGTGGTGCATTCGACTGAGCATCGTGCGGAAAATAACTGTCGCGACTTAAAGCGTTAATCGTAGCTGCCGTCGCCAGACGGCAGGGAGTCGACGTTCTGGCGAACGTAGCTACGACAGTAATTTTCCGCACGATGCTTAGGCGTGTGCAGCTGGTGTTGGTGAGTTTTCTAAGCCAAGGTTCTGGTGGTAGTTGGTGGAACCTAAGATATCGAAATATGGATTCGAGTCCATTATCTTTTTGCCGCACATCTTTTTGTCGGAAAACACTAGTTGCTGATAGGGTGTGGCGTGCAGGTACAATCGGACTCAGTAGGCGGCCAGGACTGAATACAACAGACAAAAAAATGTGCGGCAAAAAGATGGTATGGAGGTAAAGGTACGAACCGTAGCGGTGAGGTGTCTCATCTCAATGATTCGGCATGTCTGACAATCAACCACAAACTGGCATTCCCTCAGACCGGGCAATTCGGCACAATCCGGCATGGCGCGAATAATCTGCATTGCAAATCAAAAAGGGGGAGTGGGGAAAACCACCACCGCCGTCAATCTTTCCGTTGGATTGGCGCGAGCCGGTGAACGCACTCTGCTAATAGACCTCGATCCGCAATGCAATGCGACTAGTGGTGTTGGAATGCAGCCCGCCGTCAGTCATCCGTTGCTCTTGGAAACACCGCTCAATCAGAGCTTGTTGGAAACTCCTTGGGAGAATTTGGAATTGCTCCCCGGCAGCCGACGGTTTGTCGACGTCGATCGGTTGGAGCATGGTAGCGAAAGCGATGCGGCCATTCTCAGGCAACATCTGGAAGCGGGAATGGCCAGCTTCGATTATGTGCTCATCGACTGCCCTCCTTCGCTAGGTCAACTGACCCAAGCTGCGTTGAGTGCTAGCACTGAAGTCCTGATGCCAATCCAATGCGAATTCTACGCCATGGAAGGTCTGACGCAGATGATTCACGTAATTCGTGACATAATGCAGCGCAAAGAGGGAAGATTGACCTTTGGCGGAATCCTACTCACCATGTATGATCCAACTCTTGAATTGACCCACGAAGTCGACGCGGAAGTGCGGGATTTTTTTGGCGATATCGTATTCGATACCGTCATCCCCCGCGACGTGGCGGTTTCGGAAGCCCCCAGCCACGGACTAAGCGTAATGGATTACGCCCCCAGATCGCGTGGTTGCCGAGCCTATTTAGAACTGTGCATGGAGGTACTCGAACGTGACTAAAGATCGTCGTTTAGGAAGAGGTTTGGCGGCCCTGCTTGGAACCCCTTTGGAAGAGGAAGGTATCCTTGAAAGCAACGCCAAGACTACCAGCGGCAGTAATTCGCTGGCTGAAAAAACTCCCAGCGGTATAACATCGGGGGGGACCGCCAATCGCAGCAGTTCCCTGGTGCGTGGTTCTCAATCCGACAGCAGCCATGCCCGAACCAACTCATCGGAAGCTGCTACAGCGAACCCCTCCAAAATAAATGACGACAGCTACAGCGGCGCTGCTGGATCACGCGGTGCCAGCCTCAAGATCCACGCCCCCGATGCGAGTGGCCCTACTGGGGTGACAGGTTCCGTTCCCCTATCTGGTCGCGCTTCATCCAAACGCGACACGCTGACCAGCTCCGTTATGGTTGGCAGTGCTGAGGATGATTCCAAAAAACCGCAGTCGATTCAGTCCATCGAGCTCGACGTCAGCGAAATTGAAAACAATCCCTTTCAGCCTCGTCGTAGGTTTAACGCAACCGAGATCGCCTCATTGGCGGCGAGCATTCAAGAGCACGAACAGTTGCAGCCGATTTTGGTGCGCCGCGTTGGTGAGCGTTATCAATTGATCAGTGGTGAACGAAGGCTACGCGCTACGATTCATGCGGGACTGACCAAGATCCGCGCCGAAGTCCGTGAAGCCGATGATCGACTAGTCGCCGAATTGGCAATCGTCGAAAACTTGCAACGCAAAGATCTCGATCCGATTGAAAAAGCGATGTCGTTCCGCCGCTACATCGATGAACACGAATGCTCACAAGAAGATCTAGCCAGACGACTGAAGATCGACCGCAGCACTATTGCCAACCTCATGCGTCTATTGGAACTGCCAGACGAACTACGCGAACACGTACAGAACGGAAAGCTCTCGTCGGGACACGCGCGAACGCTGCTACCCCTTGGTCACGAGGAAGAACAACTCCGATTCGCTCGGCTCATCCTGGACGAAGGCTGGACGGTCCGCGACACGGAACGCCGCGTAGCTGCACACCTGCTGGAGCAGGACGGACAGAACAAACCCCGCCCGAACGCTTCACGAAGTGGTCCTCGTAAACGAGACACACCGCATCTAGCTTCGCTTGAACAACAATTGCGATTGTCACTCGGTACCAAAACCGAAATTCGCCAGCAGAAGACCGGACGCGGAAAGATTGTGATCAACTTCAACAATCCAGAAGAGTTCGAACGCCTGTACGAATTGATTTGCCCCCAAGTCGCCAAGCGGGCCGCATAGTTAAACTGGCCTAGGGTTCTGGTTCGTGAGCTTTCTATTTACGCGCTTCGAGCACAATATTTTTTTGCCGCACATTTTTTTGTCGCGAGATTCTTGCTGCTACCGGGTTTGACAGTCAGCCCGGCAAGCAGTTTGACTATTTATAACCATGGCTCGAAAAAAAGCGTACGGCGTGCCTTGGCTTGCGTTCCGGCTGCACGGGCGGGCGTGAAATTGGCGGCTATGATCAGTTGTATCGCAGTCGTCTACGATGGCAACGCTACTGGTTTTCTCCTCGAGCGTGGTTTACAATACGACCTCTGGTTCTACAGTAAGGTCAACTTAAATCACATTAACAGGAGTCCCACCCATGACGACGACACCTCCCTCGCGTCGCAACTTCATTAAGTCTTCCACCGCCTCGGCTGCCGGTCTAGTTGCCGCTTCGCAAATTGCGCGCACCGCCCACGCTGCCGGATCAGACGAAATTCGTTTCGTCGTTGTCGGTTTGGGCGGTCGCGGTAGTGGTGCCGCCGCCAACATCTTCGAAACCAAAGGGAACGTCAAACTAGTCGCGGTTGCCGACGCCTTTGGCAAAAAAGCTTCCAATCAACTCGATTCGCTGCGGAAGAAATACCCAGACAAGGTCGATGTTCCTGAAGATCGCATCTTCACCGGACTGGATGGCTACAAGGCTGCCATCGATACCGATTGCGATCTAGTAGTCATCGCCACGCCGCCGGGCTTTAAGCCACAGCAGTTTGAATATGCCGTAAATAAAGGCCGGCACATATTTATGGAAAAGCCAGTTGCCTCGGATGCAATTGGCGTGCGACGTGTCCTGGCTGCCGTCGAGGAATCGAAGAAGAAAAATATTATGGTCGGCATCGGTTTGCAGCGCCGCCACGAACCGCAATACATGGAAACAGTGCAACGTCTGCATGACGGTGCCATCGGCGATATCATCGCGCTCCGCGTCTATTGGAACGGTAGCGGTATCTGGCACAAGGGACGCAACGAAGCCCAGAACCTGATGCCCGATGGCAAGAAAGTTACGGAGATGGCCTACCAGTGCAACAACTGGTATCACTTCAATTGGCTTTCTGGAGACCAGATCTGCGAACAGCACATTCACAACTTGGATGTTGGTTGTTGGGTTAAGGGAGAATATCCGGTTGAGTGCAACGGCATGGGGGGACGCGCCCAACGCATGGACGGCGATGCCACCAAGTCGCAGATTTTTGATCATACCTTCTGCGAATACACTTTCGCCGATGGTACCAAGATGTTCAGTCAAGGTCGACATTTGGCCGGTGGCTGGACGGAAGTCAGCGAGTTTGCGCACGGTTCGAAGGGTACCTCTGATCCATCTGGAAAGATTGAAGGGGCCAACGCATGGAAATTCGCTGGCAAACCGCTCAACGGACACCAGCAAGAGCAACACGACTTAATCGAAGCGCTGATGCGCGGCGAGATCTACAACGAGGGAGAATATGGTGCCAAGTCGACCTTCTGCGCGATTCTCGGACGCGAAGCTTGCTACTCAGGTAAAGTCGTTAAGTGGGACGAACTGTTGACCAAGGGGCATGAACTAGCCCCTGGCATCGACGGCTACACGCTCGATACCGAGCCACCCACCAAGCCCGGTCCCGACGGTGCTTACCCGCACCCCGTACCCGGCAAGTACAGCCCGTTTGCCTAATACGGTTTTACTGCGTACTAGCCCTGCGGAACGTGGCTTTCGTATACTAGTGCTTTGTCACCATTTTATTTTTGGATTGCGGGTCTCTTACCCTCCCGCGCGTAACAGTTGCTACAGCAGGTAGTTTTGATTCGCGGGAGGGTCGTCGGCGAGCCCCGGCGAGCTGGCGGGGAGGGCGAAAGGCTCCGTGGTTTCTCTCCCCGATGACTCTCCAGGGCTCGCATCGACCTTCCCACGATGTAGTCTGCCAACTGGTGAATCCCAACTGCGTGGGAGGGTGAATTGCGATGCTCTTTACCCTAAAATTAAATGCTGCCGGAGCACTAGCTCTCCATAATGTAGACTCCCTGCGGTCTGTCGACCGCAGGGACGTTTCAATCGCGACAGTCATTAGTGAATCAATGTCAAGCGAATAGTGGCAACGTTTTGTATTCCTTGCCAAGAATTGGCGTTGGATCGCAGCCAAGCCAATCCTTCAGCACCGAAGCGTAGACCTGGCGGAAGTCGTACTCGTGCTTCAAGTCACCCTCTTGCAGATCGGTCAAATTGGGATGTTTGCCGACGATGCCCGCTTTGACACCTCCACCGCATAGAAACATCGGCCCGGCAGCACCATGGTCGGTTCCTTCGCTGGCGTTTTCGGAAACGCGCCGTCCAAATTCACTATATGTCATCACGCAGACTCGCTGGCCGTGGTCGTGGGCTTCCAAGTCGCGAACCAACGCACTGACCGCATCACTCCATTGTCGAAGCAAAACACCGTGCGTTTGTGATTGCTGGGCGTGCGTATCAAAACCATCATGTTGGACGTAGTAAATTCGCGTTGTAAGACCGGCGTCAATTAATTGGGCCACCAATCGCAGTTTGGTCCCCAACTCTGTCTCGGGATACTTCACTTCGCTTTGGTAATCCTGAGACGCTTCCGTCACACGCTGGCTCGCCGCAATTGCCGATGTCGTGCTCGATTGCAGAAAACTAAGCAGTTCGTTGTCACTGGCGGCACTGGTCGGTTGGCGATTCTGCAGCAATTCACGCAACCATTGCTTGTCATCGCCTCGCAATTGAAACTCGGACAGCTCCTTCACGGTAGGCACGCGGATGCTGGTCGATGTAAGCGCGGCAGGTTGCTGTTCTTGCCCTAGATGCAGCGCAGGGACATCTCCGCCAGCGGTAGCGGGTTGCAGATCTAAGAAACGACCGAGCCATCCATCGGGACGCGGTTCCTCTTTGCGTCGGCAAGTGTGCCAAATGTCCATCGACTCGAAGTGAGAACGATTCGGCTTTTCATATCCCACACTGCGAACGGCGGCAAACTGCCCGTTTTGCAACAGGCCATGAAGTCCTGACATGGATGGATGAAAACCAGCCTCGTTATCGCACTTCAACACTTCGCTTGTCGCAATAGCCAGTTTGGGACGAGCTGACCGATAGTTATCGTCAGCGTACGGAATGATGGTGTTCAAGCCATCGTTGCCGCCCGACATTTGCACGACGACGAGAACTCTGTCATGGGAGTTGTCGCCACCGGCTGCCGCCTGGGCAAAGCACCTAGGCAGTGCCGCACCCACACCAATCGCGGATGCACCGCCGATCGAAGACCGTAAGAATCTTCGTCGACTTTGGTTCGAAAAAATCAGCATAAGAAATGCACCTTCAACATTACGCAAGTTGGCAAATGGGGAGACAAGTAATGGCATGCAATAACGAACGCTTTTGCCGCTCTTGGTCACCCGAATGAGAGGCAGCGGTCTCGCGGAGTTGAATTTTGGTGGCGTCGTCCAATCGCTCCGCTAGCAAACAATCTTCGAAGTGCTCAATGGCTTGATCGTTCGTTCGCACACCCTGCCCCTGCAGGTATCCGGAAAGACTCTCCCCGTCAAAGCGCGTCGCGTCGTTCTCCAAAATGCCCGCGACCAGATTCGCGCGTCCCAGCAGCGTCGAAGAATTGATCCACGCCCGGCCTCCGTCCCAACCTTTCACATTAGGAGGATAGAACAAGCCTTGACCGATGCTCATCAAACCTTTGGCCACTAATTGACTATTGGTCGTGGCCCTGAGACTTCGGAGCATACCGATCACAAATTCGACTGGTGACTTGATTTTGCGACCGACGGAGTTCGACGAATAGAACACGTTACTCCCCAAAATTCTTTTTATCACCGGAGCAAGTTGCAAATCGTGGTCGCGCAGCAAGTCTGCTAAAGGTTGCAACATCGCATCTGTTGGACTGGGTTCATCGCTGACGAAGAACCGATATAGTTTACGAGCGATAAACCGTGGAGCTACCGGCTGTTCCAACACGATCCTCACACCATCTTCGCCGTCGAAATTGCCGCGCTGTTTGAGCACCACTTTCACTTCAGAATCATGTTGGTAGCGATTCTTACGAAACTTCTTGTTCTTGATCTCCCAGCCCGTGAAACAGCGCGCGAGCTCCAGCACATCCGCTTCGCTGTAGTTGCCTTCTCCCAGACAGAACAGCTCCATCAATTCTCGGGCGAAGTTCTCGTTCGGATGAGCCTTGCGATTGATCGCTGAATCGAGGTAGATCAGCATCGCGGGGTCTTGCGAAATCTTCATGACCAGGGCACCAAAATCACCCAATGCATGGTCACGCAAGAGCTGATTCTGATCCCACATCATCCGTGCATCTTTCACTTTCTCCGCACCGGTAGCGAAGTGCCCGTGCCAAAACAGCGTCATCTTTTCGAGCAGTTGGTTGGGCGTGTAGAGCAGGCGATAGACCCATGCAGCAGATAACTTCACAGGATCGCCGCCAGCCAAAGTGGCTTCCGCAAGCGCGTCGGCGGTCGTGCGAAAATCCGTTGACTCACAGTTGTTTGCAACCAGTTCACTGACCACTTCAGCCGGTGTTCGCTGGACCGCGTCGTCGATACTAGACAAGTCCGCACCAAATCCGGCTCGACGATACAAATGCGCAATCGATATTCTGTCCCAGGGTCGTTGGGGAGTCGGCTCAAACGGTTGCCAAGCCCAAGCTGGGTCGATGGGATGCACCTCACTCATTCCCCTCCCTCCGCATCTGCCTTCACATCAACGGCCACACTCAACGCCATCTGTAACTGGCTAACGTCCAAATTCAAGCGAAGCTCGCGGAAAAAGCCGAGCAGTTCCAGTAACAAGCCGATTTCACCCTCAGCGGCTTGTTTACTGTGCCCTTTTTCCAGCATGTTATTGGCAACCAATTGCGAGCGATTCGCGTCCAGTATACGGCGTAATGTCGTCGCCTCCAACTTGCCGTTCGTGTTCGAATCGCCAATTTCCGCCCCTTCGTCTTCTCTGCTCGACTCAATCAGCATTCGAGCGAGCGAAGTGGAGCTCGCGAGAATGATTCGCTCGCCAGCGAAGGCCATTGTCGGCGAGAAGTTGAATTGAATCTTCGCATTCAGGCTTTCTCGCTGGTCACGATCGGGCACGTAGCTGGCCGTGATGAGCTGCGCGTCGCCAACCACATCCATCCCAAGGTCAAGTTGCGGTTGTCCGTTCTGAGCACCAGTGACGTTCAAGAAGCCAATAAAGCTCTGGAACACACGCCGTAGTTCGCGTTGTGTCTCTTCGGGCTCCTTCATCTGAAATTGCAACGCAAACGCGGGTAACTTGATTGCCGGTTGCGGAAGCACATTAGTAAAGTCTTGTTCCATACCAACAATCTGCACGTCACTCGCGAACGATCCAAGAATGTCTTCGCCAAAGTCGCGTCCGGAGAAGAACGTGGTCAGCGTTGTGTCGGCAACAGCCAGTTGATCGTTGGCTCGATCTGAGAGCAAATCACCTGAGCGAAGCCACATTTGGGACAAGTCGCGATGGGTCGACAGTGCGAACAGACGGTTTGGTACATTCAGTAGCCGGGGAGCGACTGCAAGGTCCGGTTCGCCAAAAAAGTACTCTCGCGGCGATTCCCAATCTCGCTCGTGCGGCGCGGCGAATCGTACGGACAACCCATCTTTGCCGAGATGCAATTGGCCTGTCACATAGGGCGTATGACGAAGATTCGCCAACACGCCACCCAACACAATTTCGGCGGCTAAGTTATCGTTCTTCTCCTTGAAGACATCCTTCGCGACGCCCGCGTCACGCAACCTCTTGACGTCAAGGAAAGCTGACACAACGCGCTGCTCCGCTGTGCTTGATTCAAGGTCTTTCGATGCCGCAGCATATGTTTTGTTCTTCGCCAGAGTATCACTGTCGCGATCAAGGTAATGGTCAATGATCGACTTGCCAAGTTCGGAATTGTTGGTCAGCAACAACCAATCGTGCATTCGCACCATCTTCAATTTGTCGCTCAACACATCAGCCGTGAAACCTCGGTAGTCACCCCGTTTAGCAGTACCACCTTGCAACTGCTGCAGAGCCAGCACGAAATCGCGAAAACTTTCTAGTAGTTCACTATCCGTTGAGTGAATCAGGACTACTGCACCGCCGCCGGAAGCATCCAATGCGACTGTAATGCCGCGATCGGTGAGCTTATCAAGAGCCGCTTGCCACGGTTTTCCCATACTCGCCTCAAAGGCACGCAAGCCCATTAGCAACTTCCTCGGCGCACCTGTTTGCATGAACGCGCCGTAAGCAGGAATGGCTTCGACTTTTGCACGCAGTGGATGGCTTAAAACGGTTTCTAACATGCCGCCCAAGTCGGAAATTTCCGCACAAGCGATGATCGAACTGGGGAGCAATTCGGTTGCCGCACAATCAACACTGCGGGGCGGTTCGGCGAACGCAACACACGGACAAATGATGAAACTGGCAGAGATCAGCAAGCCGCTCAAAGCGTGTATTGAGGTTTTCGATCGATGGTTCATTTGGATTAACTTTACGAGAGTGGAACGGTTGCGCCGTCTTTCTATTCGCAGGATAGTCAAAATTCTTTGTATCGCATTGTACCGACTCTCCGAGATCGGGACCCTGCGGCCAGCTTGACTGGAACATGTTAAAAGGTTTTTCATCGGCAGGTACGAACATCGAAACGCAACATTGATCGACCTAAACCGGTACGCTAACGCGAGTTAGTTTTGTCCCTCGCGAGGTGGGTGACAAACCAATCCAGCATCGCTACGGTCGCCTACTGTGCATCCTCGCCTCCAAAGCCGTGGCCTGCGTTTTCAAACTCGATCAATTCACACTCCGCATTCGCTTTCTTGAAGCCCGCTTCGATGTTGCGACTGTGTGCGATAGGAACCAAGTCATCTTTGGCCATAAACCACGTCTGGCTGGATTGCGACGTCCTGGCCGCTGCATTGCAGCGAGGTTGCTAGAACTAGAAAAAACACTACAAATTGCCAGAGAAGTGCCATTAGCTTCCTTGCCGCGCACGTATCTGTGCCTTCACCATGCGCATTAAAAGTTCAGCTTGCTCGTATTGATCTAGTTCGTGCTTCAGATCGTCATCCATTTGGCCAGTGCGGTTCAGCGACAGAAGCTGCGAAGCTCGTTGAGCGACGTCAGCAGACGGCCGAAAATTCAAGATCTGTTGATCGGTCGGGCCTGAACCAAACAGTTGCGCGATCTCCTCGAAGACTTTGGAGGCGGCTTGTGTTGTCGACATTCTGGACCTCCATGTAAGAGTCTGCGGACGATTTTTGCGTCGCAGATCTCCAGCAGCCTTGATTTGCTGCTCCCCCGACTCTGCTACTTGGTGATAAACTGACAAATGTACCAATTCTGGCAAAATGATTCGAGCTCAATCGGACGAGCGATTCTCCGTCTGGATTTTGACAGTCAGCTCCACATATCGCCCCGCTGTTAACCCTGCGGTGGCTAGTTTGAGGTCCGGTTTGGTGGGTCGAAAGCAATCGGCGTTGTAACAAGCAACCACTTATCAACCAGAGAGCGCGATAGTTCGCGGTCGAAAATTCCGTTTTGACGGAAGCAACATTCGGAAAATCAGCTCGCGGTAAGAAAAGCGAGAGCGCGGCGCGCTTGGCCCGAAAAATAAAAAATGCCCAAAACACTAAGGATTTTGGCGATTGACGCGTCGCGGAAGAAAATCTCTCATTCTGCGAACTGGCGAGCAGCCTAAAGTTCGCAGGACGAGACGAGTACACCGGAAGCAACGGTTTTCGTGATGACTCTCGCGACGGGAATGGTTGCGACCCAGGCTGAAGCTGCGGGCGCGGCAGACGGTTGCTTTCAGCTCTCGAAATCCTGGTCCGTGATCAAATTCTTGACTCACATCCCCCTCAGCTTGATCGAGGACCAGCAGCCTGTTAACATGTCTTACAAGTTGACTTGGAGACAAGTGGCCTCGAGTTGGGAGATAGTTGATGCAGTTGGAAGCGATTGAGCGACGGACCACGGTGGATTTGGTCGTGGACCGGATTGCGCGTGTGATCAAAGATCAGAAGCTGGCCGCCGGTTCGCGGCTTCCCGGCGAGCATGAACTGGTGGAACAGTTGCAGGTCAGCCGTCCAGTGCTTCGTGAAGCGTTGGCTCGACTTCAAAGCTTGGGTTTGGTCGACATTCAGCGCGGGCGCGGCACATTCGTCGGGGATACGAACAGCTTGGCTAACTGTGTGCGATTGCTGCAGTCTGCGGTGACGATTTCGCCGCAGGAGTTGTTGTCGTATGCCGAATTGCGTTCAGCAATTGAAGTCCAAGCCGCTCGGCAAGCTGCTGAGAAAGCAACTGCTGAGGACATCGAAGTACTTACGGCGCTGCTCAAGCAACTAGATGATGAGGAGCTGCCTTATGCAGAGGCGCTTGAAATTGACTTCCGCTTTCATCGAAAGTTGATCGAGATCGCGGGCAATGTCTTGATGCAGAACCTGATGGAAGTGATTTACGAATTTGTGTTGACCCAGATGGTTCGCACAACACCGACTCAGCGTGAAAATCAATTTGGACGCAAGCTGCACAAAGCGGTCTTGAAAGCTGTCCGCGAGCATGATTCCGACGCGGCAGAACTTGCGATGCGCAAGCACATGCAGGCGGTCCTCGAGCAACTGGAGAGGTAGTCATGAAGGAAAGTAGCTCGCACAACTCGAATACCGTCCGATTTCGTTCTGCTACGGCACAGGGCGTGTGCCTGTTGCTCTGCACAGCGCTGTTTGGTGAAGTCCATGCACAGGAGGCAGCCGCGACACCCGACCAGATAAAGTTCTTTGAAACGAAGATTCGTCCCGTGCTCGTCGAGCAGTGTTACGAGTGCCACGCAGCGGGTGCGAAGATCGTGCAGGGAGGTCTGCGGGTCGATCATCGCGATGGCTTGCTGCGAGGCGGCGATACCAGTGCGGCGATTGTTCCTGGAGATGCTGAAAAAAGTTCGCTATTGGCAGCCCTGCGTTATGAAGATGTCGAAATGCCGCCGAAGGCAAAGCTACCGAACGCTGTCATTAAGGATTTTGAAGCGTGGATTGCGATGGGTGCCCCCGATCCTCGCCAAGCTGATGAATTGCCAGTTGCTCGGACGATTGACTTAGACGAAGGACGCAAGCATTGGGCGTTTCAGCCAGTTACTGATCCACAGCCGCCAATGGTTAAAGATGAGTCTTGGCCTATCGATACGCTTGATCGCTTTATTCTTGCCAAACAGGAATCCGTCGGGGTACAGCCGGTCGCTGACGCGGATCGCTACACTTGGTTGCGTCGAGTAAGCCTCGATCTAACGGGATTGCCTCCGACACCTGATGAAATTGAGGCGTTCGTTCGAGACAACTCGCCGCGCGCCTGCGAGACCGTCGTTGATCGGTTGCTGGACTCTCGCGGCTTTGGTGAGCGTTGGGCACGACACTGGATGGATCTGACGGGCTATCAGGTCATCAACGGTAAAGTGCATCTTCATGATCTACACGCGACCATGTTGTATCTGCTCGGCCTCGATCATACCCGCCTCACTCGGCGCCACCTCGGCCGCGACTTCCGGCTCACCGATGTGTATGGCTCAGTGGTGAAGGAAATTTTGTCCTAGAGCACCTTTATGAAACATTTCGTTGTTATCCTCGTTACTGCGGCAATCACAAGCACCGCAATGGCCGATGTCCATATCGAAACCATCTCTCTACCCATGCGCGATGGCATAGCACTTTCGACAGACATCTATCGTGATTCTGCGGTATCGAAGGCGCCCGTCATCCTAATGCACACACCTTATGACAAGTCGAGACAGAAAGGAATCGCGGAAAAGTATGCCGAGGCTGGCTATGTCGTTGTGATTCAGGACTGTCGTGGTACGCGACAATCGGAAGGCGTGATGGCTCCTTACAATAACGAAGGCCAAGATGGCTATGACACCATCGAGTGGATCACGCGCCAGCCTTGGTGCAGCGGTCGTGTGGGCATGATGGGGGGATCGTATGTGGGCGCCGTGCAGTGGCAGGCCGCAGTCGAACAGCCGCCCGGCTTAGCGGCGATCGCGCCTCAGGCAACGTGGAGCAGTTTTTATCGCAACCTGTATTTGGGCGGTGCCGTGCGGTTGTCGCTGATTTCAAGCTGGCTGGCTGGCAACACTCCTAAGCCAGAAGGTGTACAACCGGCAGATATGAATGAAGCGCTCCTGCGGCTACCGCTGAGCGATGTCGATAAGGCGATCGGCTGGCCAATGCCATGGCTGGATGCGTACCTCACTCATCCTGAACCGAATGGATTTTGGAGGCGACTGGATCTGACAGACGAACTGCCCAACTTGAAGATGCCCGCGTTGCATGTCGTGGGCTATTACGACTTCTTCTCGCGTGAGTCCGTCGGAAACTTCATGATCATGCAGCAGGCTCGCGATCCGCAGACGCGCAAGCAACAACGACTGGTCCTTGGTCCTTGGGATCACGGCACCGTTGGCAAGGTGACGGTAGCCGAAGTTGATTTCGGTCCTACTGCTGCAGTAGATACTTTCGCACTTCAATTGGACTGGTTCGATCGCCACCTCAAACAGGATCCCGTCGCGATCGCCAAGCCGTTTCCGCCTGTGCGATATTTTTCCATGGGGGACAACCTTTGGCATGACGCGCAGACGTGGCCGCCCGAAGGCTTCTCTGCGACATCGCTCTACCTTCACTCGGACAGCAAAGCAAACACTCGTAGCGGCGCCGGCAGGTTGAACCGCGAAGGACCTGCTGGCGAAGAACCCGCCGATACGTTTCGCGCAAATCCGGCGAATCCTGTACCAGCCTGCCCGGTCACGGAGACGCGTCCGATGAAAGCTGCGGTATGGGGACCAGTTGATCAGAGTGCTCTCGAAGACCGAGACGACGTGCTTGTCTATACAAGCGATGTACTGACTGAGTCGCTCAGCTTTGCGGGAAATGTCGAAGCAAAACTGTTTGTGAGCGCCGACACGCCGGATGCGGATTGGGCCGTCAAGCTGGTCGATGTACGACCAGACGGTTTTGCTCAAAATTTTGCAACCGGCATTCTTCGAGGCCGATATCGAGATTCGTTGCTTGAACCATCGCCGCTGCAACCCGGCCAAGTGTACGAGATCACTGTGGATCTCGGTCCTTGTGCCGCAACGATTGCAAAAGGGCATCGACTTCGAGTCGACATCTGCGGTTCTCTGTTTCCGCTGTACGATCGCAATTCAAATACTGGCGAAGGCCCGTTTGGTGCCAGCACATTGATCTCGACGGAGTCGGTCTATCACTCGTCGTTAAAGGCGTCTCGGATCGTGCTGCCAATAAAACAGTAGACCGGGGATTTCCTCCTGAAGTTTGAGACCACGGCAACGATTCTTCGACCCAAACCAAACCAAAGTAAAACAAACAAACCAATGCCACTGATTGCCATTATTGATTGGGCCGCTTCGCCGCTGGATGACTCCGATGCCGAAGTTGAACGTGCGGTGATTGGGGATGCTGCCCGAGTGAAACGATTCCTCTGTTCCAGTGACTCTGACTTCAATGATGAGATCTGCGACGCCGATGCGCTCATCGTCTGGCACAACACGCCGATCACAGCCTCTGGACTGAATCGACTGCGGAACTGCAAAACGCTGATCCGCAACGGCGTGGGTTTTGATTCCGTGGACATTGATGCGGCCCGGCAACTGGGGATTCCGGTCTGCAATATTCCCGACTATGGAACTGAAGAAGTTGCAGATCACGCAATCGCCCTGACACTGGCGCTGTGTCGGCAATTGTTTCCACTCGATGAAGAGGCCAAACGCCTCGGCTGGGTAATTCGCGTTCAGCCAAAACTCCGCAGACTGCGTGAACTGGTGTTTGCAGTGATTGGACTGGGGCGCATCGGAACGGCCACAGCGCTGCGAGCCAAAGCGATGGGCTTTCAGGTTTGTTTTTACGACCCTTATCTGCCCAACGGTGTCGACAAGGCAATCGGGATTGCCCGCGCGAAATCGTTGCCGGAACTGCTGGCGAAAGCCGACGTTCTTTCGGTGCATTGCCCGTTGAACGACGAAACACACCACATGATTGCGGAGGATGATTTGGCTCTCATGAAGCCCTCTGCCTTCGTGGTGAATACGGCTCGCGGTGCGATCATCAAGAAGACTGCGATCCTGAACGCCCTGCGAAATAGCCAACTGGCCGGCGCGGGTTTGGATGTCGTCGAGGACGAGCCGCTGAAGACGCCGGACGAAGCCGCGACACCGAACCTGATTGTCACCTGCCATGCCGCCTTTTGCAGCGTGGAGTCGAAAAACGAAATGCGGGCGACTTCAGCACGCATCGCCCTGGCTGCAATCACGGGTTTGCCGCTGGAGAACATTGTCAACGAAGTTGAGGTGCCGATATGAAACACAGCATCCTAGCAGGCACGCTTTGTGTGCCGTCCGCGATTCGACTTGTAGGCACGGCGCATCGAGTGTGCCTGCTGCTTTTTATGGGTTCGTCGCTTTTTGCCGATGAGATTCGCTTCAATGAACACGTTCGTCCGATTCTGGCCGAACACTGTCTGCATTGTCATGGTCCGGATGAAAGCCATCGCGAAGGGGAGTTACGGCTGGATACGGAGGACGCTGCGAAAGCGTCCGTGATTGTGACAGGTGATCCGGACAAGAGCACCTTCATGCACCGAATCACATCACAGGATCCAGACGAACGGATGCCGCCGGTTGAATCCGGGAAGACGCTCAACAACCAACAGATTGAATTGCTGCGTCAATGGATCAAAGCCGGGGCACCGTATCAGGGACACTGGGCCTTTGAACCGATCGTCAAACCGGAATTGCCGACAGCACAATCGGCGGACGTCCATTTGATTTTCTTTCCGCACCAGTTGTGCCGCGACGCAGTATCTACGGATTCGTGAATCGCGACATCATCTCCAGTTTGGCCAGTACGTTCGACGGAGCCAATGCCGCCTCGTGCACTGCGAAGCGGTCTGAAACCACCGTTCCTCAGCAAACCCTGTTCGCGCTGAATTCGGTGTTTATTCAGGACCGCGCGGCTGCGTTCTCTAAGGGTTATGCGAACATCGAAGATGCCGAGCAACGCGTGAGATTCATGTATCGGCAGGCGTACTCAAGAGAGCCACAGGACGAAGAATTAGAAACGGCGATGCAGTTCGTCAACAATCAGGCAGACGAAGAAGCAGACGACCGCTGGCAACAGTTAGCACATGTGCTGCTGGCAGCCAATGAATTTGTATTTGTTGATTGACACATGTGGCAACGTAGGAGGGCCCTTCCGGGCCGTCGTAGCCAAGAGCGTGACGCCCCAGAAGGGACGTCCTGAAATACTACATTACCGACAATGGCAAGATGATGAACGAATCAGACAACCATATTCCGCAGATCATTGGGCGGAGGCAATTCCTGTCACGCAGTGGCATGGGCATGGGTTCGCTGGCGCTCGCCGGCCTGCTGAGTGACGATGGCAGAGCGGAGGATCAACCGCTGACTGCGGGGCGCACCCATTTCGAAGGGCCTGCGCAGCACGTTATTCATGTGTTTCTTAACGGAGGAATGTCGCAGGTCGACACCTTCGATCCCAAACCGGAACTGACCAAACGCGGCGGCCAGATGCTGCCGTTCGATAACCTGCAAACCGAACGCAAAACTGGTGTCGCATTGCCGTCGCCGTTCACCTTTTCGCAACATGGTGAAAGCGGTATTCCGGTCAGTGACTTGTTTCCGCACTTATCGAAGCGTGTCGACGACATGGCCGTGATTCGGTCGATGCATGCCGAACTGCCCAACCATGAAATGTCGCTGATGCTGATGAACAGTGGCGATCAACGGTTGGTGCGTCCCAGCTTCGGTTCGTGGTTGACGTGGGGCATGGGCAGCGAGAACCAGAACCTGCCCGGCTTTGTCGCCTTGTGTCCGGGCGGCCTGCCGGTTGGCGGAGCAGGCAACTGGCGAAGCGCATTTCTTCCAGGCGTCTATCAGGGAACGCTGGTCGACACATCGGGCACGGATACATCGAAGCTGATCAAAGACATTCGCAATGAACGTCTCACCGGTACTCAACAGCGCAGGCAGTTTGACCTGCTGCAAAAGATGAACTCGCGTCATCTGGAACAACGTCCCGGAGAAGCTGCCATCGAAGCACGCATTCAGTCTTTTGAACTGGCGTTTCGCATGCAGACCGAAGCGACGGAAGCATTCGACTTGACTCAGGAACCCGAGCACATTCTGAAGCTGTATGGCGACGGACCGCAAAATCGACAATTGCTGATCGCTCGGCGGCTGGTTGAACGCGGCGTGCGGTTTGTGCAGACATGGCATGGGGATGGACAGCCGTGGGACAGCCACTCCAACATCAAAGGCGAACACCGCAAAGTTGCTGAGCAGTGTGATCAAGGGCTGGCCGCTTTGATCATCGACCTGAAGCAACGAGGGTTGCTGAGCAAAACGCTGATTCTGTGCACGGGCGAATTCGGCAGAACTCCGTCCGTCGAGATGGGGCAGAACGGTTCTGGCGCATCACAAGGCCGCGACCACAATCACTGGGGCTATTCGCTGTGGATGGCAGGCGGCGGAATCAAAGGCGGAACCATCTACGGCGCCACGGATGAATTCGGTTTTAAGGCAGTCGAAAACCCTGTTTCCGTCCATGACCTGCATGCCACGATGCTGCGGCTGTTGGGTTATGATCACAAACGTCTGACCTACCGTTTTGCCGGCCGCGACTTCCGCCTGACCGAAGTGCATGGCGAAGTCGTCGAAGAGGTTCTCGCGTGAGTCGCAATGTAGCAGGCACACTCGTTGTGCCGTCCGCGATTCGACGTTTGGTTACGGCACATGGTCGAGCCCACCGGACGGATCGGGGGTATGATGACTCATGGTCTCTCCCATTCGGATTTCTATAGCTTCGAAGCGCTCAACGGGCCGTTTCTGCAGTTCAGTCAGCGAGTCCTGAAGCACTACCAGGTCACTTATGGTGAGGATTCCGCGCAAGCCAAAGATAGTTGGCAGGGAACTCACGGTGAGCCTTCTGTCAACCTGCTGATCTTTCAACAGATGCTCGCCGAACGGCCGACAATCACAGTCCTCACAAACCACCGTCTGGTCGAAGTTGACGTTGAGAATTCGGCCATCACCGCTCTGCACTTTGTGCTTCCGGAGACAAAAAAAGTCACGGTCAAGCCGCGGCTGGTCATTGATGCCACTTACGAAGGCGACCTGCTGGCAGCGGCGAAGGTTCCATACCGCGTGTGCCGCGAGACGAAGTCGGAGTATTCAGAATCGCTCGCGCCCGAAGCCGCTGATGCAGAATTGCAGGGTTACAACTATCGACTCTGCATGACTCAAAATCCGGCGAATCGCGTGCCGGTTCCTGTTCCCGATAATTACAACCGCGAGGACTATGCGGCGATCGGCGCATGGAACTCGCGGGAGGAATGGAATAAAACCAAGCCCGGCCACGACTGGCTCTTCGCGTGGCTCGACAAGAACACGGACGGGAAGATTTCGGAGGCCGAATACCTGGAGCTGCTGGCGTTCAAGAAGAAGAACTCGAACTGGCAAAAGCTCATCAGGGAGGAATTTGGCAGCAAGTGAAACGGCACAGCCATGAAAGCAAACGGCAAGTGTTCCAAGGATGTTCCAAGCTTTCGAAAACTCCGTCTCGGTTTTTTCCAATCATTGGAAAACTTCGGCGCGATGACTTCCAATGGTTGGAACTGACGAATCAGATGAAAGCGAAAGGAACAAACATGAAACCCACCGTCACCTTCCTCACCACCCTGTTGCTCACTTCGCTGGTCGCCCTGCATGTCCGCGCCGCCGAACCTGCGCCGACTTTCCATCCCGAATTCATCGCCATACACTCACGTGAACCGCTCACGGTAACGCCGATCAAGTGGACGAAACCCATCTACAATCTCGTCGGATGGAAACGCGCCGAGGGGAAGGTGGAACGAGACATTTTCAAGGTGGCCGACGTCATCACGCTGGCTCGTCCGACTATCGAGAACCGCGGCGACGTAACACACTGGAAGTTCACGCATGAGGCTATCGAGCTCGATGCCGAACTGCGGGCAGGAAAACTGCGCTACACATTCATCGTGAAAAAACCGGGCATGTGGTCGGTCGCCTATATCGGAGCGCCAACTGCGCCGATGACGGAGGTCGTCGAGTTGTTCCAACCACTCGTGTGGAATGGGCGGCGCTTGCCCGAGGAGAGCTTCCTCATTCCTGACGACATCTGCTCCATCCCGGGATGCCTGGTGCAGACGAAAAGCGGCACGGTAGGCGTGATGGCCGAGCCGAAGCAGTTTCCTTTCGCCATGCCCACGTCACAGACGCGGCGGTTCGGCGTGACGCTGCGCAATGCCGCCGGCAACGCGCAGACGCTGGTGTTTGCGCCGTTCCTGGGGACGAAGGAATCACGCCTCGAACCTGGCATGAAGCACACCTTGGAGCTGACGCTCATCGCGCAGCCGAAGCCGCTGAGCGATACATTCGAGCACATCGCGCGCGATGTATGTGGCTTCCGCGACCGGCGCGAGAATACGCTCGTGTCGCTAAATACCGCACTGGAGAACATGCTCGATTATCTGCTCGGGCCGTGGGGCAACTTCGACTCGGCGAACAAAGCGTTTCATTATCCCGACTCAACCGGCTCGGTGAAGAACGTTAGCGCGCTGCATCCGCTTGACCTCGCCTTTGTCACGGACAATGAACGGCTCTTCCGCGAGCAAGGCGTGCCCATCATGGAGTATCTGCTTTCACGCGAGAAATTCCTCTTTGCCCTGAACGACGAGGGCATGAAAGGCAGCCAGCGTCCCTCGATGCGCATGAACGGCCCAGCGATGCCGCTTTCCGAACTCGCCGCGCTGCAGCGCATCAGCAAGGGAGCCACGCCTTACTTTCGCGAGAGCGTGGAGCGACTGCACGGCGTCAGTCGCACGCTGAACATGGATTGGGTGAGCCCCGCAGGAGCGTGGCAAAATGACCTGTGGCGATATCGTGCCACTGGCGAACGCAAGTGGCTGGATGCCGCCATCGCGAAGGCCGAACCGGAACTCACCACGGTGCCCACCGATTTCAGCGAAGCCGCCGACGGCACCTTCTTCGAATACATGCTGCCCGCGTGGAAGGATTTCTATGAGCTGTATCGCGACACGCACGACCCTCGTCACCTCGCCGCAGCACATCGCGGAGCGAGGCTGTATGCGCAGCTCATCTTCTTCTACCCATCGGTGCCAGATGCCGACATCACTGTGAATGAGAGCGGTTTCGCACCGAGACGCGGCTCACTCGATAAGCCCGGCCTCGTCCCCGTGGCTAAGGAAACCGTGCCCGCATGGCAAGTCTCAGAGCACGGACTCACTTGCGAAGGCAACGGCACCGTGCAGCGCATCGCGATCTATCTCGCCACGCACGCACCGATTTTCCTGCGGATCGCACAAGACACCAATGACCCATTCCTGCGAGACATCGCCCGCAGCGCGATGATCGGCCGCTTCGCCAACTTCCCTGGCTACCACTTCAACACCATCTATTCCACGGCGCAGGAAAAAGCCGACTTCCCGCTGCATCCTCATGAAGAGCTGAAGCCAACGACATCGTTCCACTACAATCACGTCCTACCGATGGCGAACCTCGTGCTTGATTACCTCATGGCCGAAGCCCGCGACCGCTCATGTGGCGCCATCGACTTCCCCACGGAATACGCCGAGTGCTATGCCTTCTTGCAAAGCAGCGTCTATGGCGCACCGGGGAAGTTCTACGATCAAGCGAGCGTGACCCCATGGATGCCGAACGGCCTCGTGAAGACGGACAACGTGCAAGTGAACCACATTGCCGCACGCGGCGAAAACACGCTCTGCATTGCGCTGATGAATGAAACTGATCGCGAACTGCGCGACGTAAAAGTGCGACTCGATCTGCCCGCCGGCAGTTACTCAGCATCGGTCTGGCGCGATAGCCAACGCGAGGCCACGAGGCTCACAGTCGTCAACGGCATCGCAAATATAACGCTCTCCCCCAAAGGCATCACTGCGCTCGTGATAGAAGGCATCCACGTCAGTACGCGGTTTCAAGACCAGATCATTGGGAAAGCAACGCCCGAAAACGTTGTCACACACCAGCGCATCCAAGCTCCCTTCGGCGAAGTACAAGCAGTT
>JBGSJT010000113.1:0-4888 GCA_041741715.1 Pirellulaceae bacterium
GTCGCGATCGGTCTTTCGCTTGGTGGCTTTCCAGTTCCAGGCTTCCTCGTTGGTGTTGCAGACGAGTGTTTTGACTTGTCTTTCTTGGCAAATGTCGTTGATCCATCCCGACGGTCCGCAGGCTTCCATGACGATCAGATCGATGTCGGGCCGAGTCGCCAGCAGGTGCTCGACGTGCGAGCGTTTGGTGGCGATGGTTTCGAACTGATGCTTCTGGGTGGTCGGGTCGAAGAAGCAGCAGACGCTATTAAACTTGCCAAGGTCGATGGCGCATGTCACCATAGGAAGTCTCCGTGGTTTGGGGTGTCAACGTGTCAGAAGCGATTGATTGTGACCGATCGAAAGATCGAGATCACGGCCTGGTCAGCAGGTGTATCCAGCCGACTCGCCTCAAACCACGGACTTCATGAAATGAATTCTTTATCCGACTGAGTTGCTTAACTGAAAATTTGCTGAGCGGCATGAACCCATACGAGCCTCCTCTCGATCCAAACTCCCATAGGACCGAGCGTGTTTACTCTCGGTATCCAAAGTGCGCACTTGCAATACTCGCACTCACTTTGCTGATGCCTGCGATTAGTTTGCCTCACGCGTTTCGTAGCTTCTACACGCTGGGGGACGCAAATAATCTGCGTTTCATTGTGCTGTTCATCGGTGCAATCGTTATTGTTGCGTTTTGTGCGTACGGCGAACGCAAGTGGGGTCGACGCGGGCTACTGGCGATCCCAATTATTCTCTCCCCACTTATCCTAACGACGACGATGGCTTTCGCATCATTGATTCCTGCGAATCCAGCCGAGACCATAGCTCAGATCCGAAACGATCCGTGGCTCACTATCCAAATGCTGTTTCTCTTCGCGGTCCATTGCTACACTTTCTTGATCGTTCGTCGCTCGTTAAGTCTGCTGCTGCCGCGAAAACCAAAGGCCGAGGTAGCGGGCGGATAACAAAAAAATGCACGCTGAAGAAGACGTTCAATCTGGGCCATTTAGGAACAATCACGATGAAACAAGCAATCGCCATCTGTGCCGCAATCGGTCTCATTTCGGTGTGTCCGCTATATGCGGATTTCGGAGTGGTGAACAGAGGAACCTGGCCCGACGACTGGCCCGAGGAATTAGAGACGCTACGCGAGAGATCGCGAACTCTCGAAGGACCGAAGCAGCCATTTTTGAACTATGCCATTTCATTCAAAACGAGGGACGAGTTTGAGGCCGCGTGGCCGTACCTACTTAAGGTCAAAACGAAGGGCGCTCCGATTGTTCTGCGGCGCGGTCCTAGCTTTTGGTTTGAAAATGAAAAGAATGCTGGGATTTGCGTCCATACGCCACCCAAAGGTCAAGTCCCGATCGCCGACGGGAAGGATGCGAAAGGAAACTTGGAAACAACCAACTACATCGAGCTGATTGTGGATGGAGAGATCGTCGACCTAAACCGTATTCCTCTCCCCGCCGATACCCCGATTATTGACGAGCGGTTCAAGAACGGCATAACCAAATGATCCACCCGAGTTGCCGTCGGAGCGGAATCTGAAATCAACGTCACTCGCGGCAACCGGGTGATCATTGTCGTTCGGCGAAGAAATATCTGCCAGTTTCCACTAACCTATTCCGCAGAATTCCCAATAATCATGATTGGCTGACGAATAGCCAGATAAGTTACTTTGGAAACACGAATTGCAGATCCTTCGATATTTGAGAGATTGAGAATGAGTGGTGAAGAACAAATGGCGACCGAGAAACAACTCAGCAGCAATTCCGGAAACGGGACTGGAGTCGGTGTTGCTCTTGGCGCTGCCTTTGGGGCCGCTCACGGAGCGTCATCGGGGAGCATGGTTCAAAGCTTGGCCTTGTGTGTCGCATTAGGCACGGCCATCGGAGCGATCTTCGATTTCACTCAACGCGGAAAATCGAAACCGAAGAATGATGGTGCGTGACCGTTGGCACCGGACAACAAACCGTTGCGCGCGGAGTCGCGGGCCGCGCGGTTTCTGAAATCAATGTCCCCCGTCGGGGCGTAGTGAACGGTGCCATTCAGCGACAAACGAGTTCAACATGAACGACTCACAATCCCCAGTACCACCACCCACTGAGTCGGCATTACGATCCGATCGAGGCGCGTTCAATTTTTGGCGATGGTTCTGGCTTTCATTCCTCGTTGTCTCTCTCGCCTACGCTTGGTACTGCTTCTACGTCCCTTCCAACAGCATCGCATGGGCTGACAATTACACATCAGCTCAAGAAAAAGCTGCACAGTCTGACAAGCCCATCATCCTTTTCTTCACGGGTGAGTGGTGCGTACCCTGCCGAATCATGAAGCGTAATGTCTGGGCAGATAAGCAGGTGGCAGCTTCGGTCAATGCAGGGTTCGTCGCCGTGACGATTGACGTGGATGATCCTAGTGTCGCCGAAACGTTGAGTCGTTACCGTTTCGGCAGCACGCCAAGCACGATCATCACTGATCCGCAAGGGAAGGTTCTACAACAAAAAGACGGAGGCATGGGCAAAGCAGACTTCCTCAAATTGCTCGGGGAAGTGAAAGTATCCGGCACTCCGATCGCGCCCTAACTGCCCCGATGGGCGCAACTGATTCGCCGAACAAAGCGGTGAACCGGAGCCGCCGGTGACGCGGGTTTTGAACTCAAAGTCTCTCGCGGCGGCCCGGTTACCGCCAGCGTCCGACTGAAATCCACCCGCGAAATTCGCATCGAACCAAACATCCAGCATCCTCTCAACCCGAATCGCTGAAACACAATGTACGGAATCATCGGCCAACTGAAGTCGACGCTGGGCAACAGGGAAAAACTGATCGCCATCTTGCTCGGTGGGACGACCGATATGCCAGGATGCCGACTCTACGCTATCACTGCTGATACATCCGACGATGTATCAATCTGGATCACCGAAATCTGGGAATCCGAAGGACTCCACCAAGCGTCTTTACAACTGCCCTCTGTTCAAGCTGCCATCGGCGCGGGCAAGCCGCTGATTGCTGGTTTCGGTGATCGTCACATCGTTAATCCAATTGGTGGCCATGGTGTGGATATGAGAACTTCTGATAGCCAAGTGGTGCTTACGGAGACGCAGCGCCGAGCAGTTTGACAAAGGGCACCTGCTTGCCGTGGCTCCTTGAGCATAGCGGCTGTCCGCAATTCCGCACGCTAAATGCAAATGCCAACCCTATGAACACCTCGAGTTCATCGCCGACTGGAAAAGCGACGACGATCAAGAAGTTCTTCAGTCGACAAACTTCCGTGGCGATCGACATTGCTGCGTCGCCCGAGAAGATCTGGAAGCTGCTGACCAACGCGGAGTCGTTTCCTTCCTGGAACAGTACGATCGTTGAGCTAACCGGGAAGATTGCTCCTAGGGAAAAGATTGTATTGCGATCAACGCTCGCGCCTGACCGGAAGTTCAAACTGAAGGTCAAGGAATTCGATCCCAACAAACGGCTCGTCTGGGGCGATGCCATGGGGACGCGTATCTTCACGCTCGACACCCAATCCAGTGGTGAAACGCGGTTCGCCATGTCCGAGGCAATTGGCGGGCCAATCTTTCCACTATTTGCCGGAATGATTCCGCCGTTTGATGATTCCTTCAATCAATTCGCCGCCGATCTCAAGAAAGCGGCCGAGGAGAGGACTTGATGTCTGACTATCGCAAGAAGATTGGAACAAAGGACAAACCGCTGGAGTTGAAAACGCCGCCCGGGACCTCCAGCTACACAATGCACGTCGACGAAAAGGGCGGGACCGACATTCTCGTATGCACGGTTAGAACAACGATTTTGCACTACGACTTGCGATGTATTGATGATCTCGCGGCAATGTTAAAACGCCACGGCGATTGGATGCTGTTGGGTAATAAAGACGAGAAACAAGAAACGAGTGAGGGAACGGTCGAACATTGGGCGCGCTCCAAAGACAATCCAATTAGCGGCTGGTACGGCTTAAAGAAGAATTTCCGTGGGCGTTTCGCTATGTACGTACCTCCGCTCTTGGAGCAACTTGGACTCGCTGAACTTGAACACAACGCGAGGGACAATCGAATGCGATCGAAGACGAAGAGCGGATAACAAAGCGTTGGACGCGGAGCCGCCGGTCGCGTCGTTACTGAAGTCAATGTTGGTCGGCGGCGGCCCGGTCAACGCGGTCGTCCGTCCTTACAGTATTTCCCAGCTCACAATTTGCGCAACGAAACATACCCCATTAACATCTTCCGCACCCAAAGAATGAATCGAGTTGACAATGAACGTTTTTGCTTTCGGCATTCCACTGTTGCTTGGGCTAAAAGATGAACATGCGATTCGAGTCGCTCGAATGTCAATCATGTTATCGCTGCCGATGTACATTGGGTGTCTCGGGTTCCTAAGCTATCTGGCGTATGTTCCTGGACTCGATGGAATAGGATTGCACCGGCTTTCTGGCTTCTTCGGTTTCTTTGGATTCTCTGGCTTTCTAGGCATGCTTGGCTATGCTTCAATGATTGAACGGCGGTCTCAGACGCGAGGTCGAGCGTAAGCAAACCCGACGAACCATGGGAATCGGCATAGGGGCCGCATTGCTTCGGACCCCTGCCACACCACCTCAGCATGCGGGTCCGCACTGGGCGGTTCGTCGCAAGGATGCAAGCGATAGCCAACGCTCTTCAAGACTAAACAAGCCCTCGGCGGTGAGGTACGCAATCGATAAGGCTCGTTGGGCACCTGACGTCGTGGAAAGACGCCAGGCACCCTTGCCGCTCATCGGAAAGCCGCGAGCGACACGGTAAGACACGCCCAACGAAATCAGTTTCTTCAGTCGCGTTTGCGACCGTCTCCACTGTTTCCAATAACAAGCTCGAACACGTCGCCGCAGCCACTTGTCCAAGTTCGCAAACGTGGTCTTCAC
>JBGSJT010000114.1:0-15581 GCA_041741715.1 Pirellulaceae bacterium
TCTGGCGGCATGTGTCTTGGAATAGGACCGCGCCCAATCGCGAAGTAAAAGAGCAGTCGAGATGGGGTTGGCTGACTTACCGTCGGGTCAAAACCGGAAAAGCTTTTTGTCGCCCGATGAATCGAGTTGTCCACGCCCATACTAAGAGCCTCCGAGCGGAACACAATCTCCCCAACGACCCCGTGTTCTTGGGTGGTGGTTCGCGACCGAATGTCAGATTCCGAGAACTCTGTGATCTCGCCGACATCGCCGTAAAGGCAGATGGCGACACGGGAGACCAAATGCCATGGGTACTCAAGGACCTTCGCAAGACCTGCGCCACGCACTACGACGAGCACATGCCAGAATCATCAATCGAAATTCTCGGCCACTCGGTGGGCGGTGTTACTTATCGACACTATGCCCATCGTGCTCCGTTGGCTTTTAGGGCAATCAATACCCTGCCGCAACCTTCAGCCTTCTCGGCACTGCTCAAGGGATTCGACGAGCAGTGCCCATGTTGTCGAAGGCCGTTTGCCGATGCATCATAGCTACAATGGAGCAAAGCGTCAGTTCGGCTACGTCTGAATCTATGCCCTGTGGCTCTCATTCGGTCGATGAATCCGCCGCAGCTTCGGAAAGACCCTCAGCTGCACAATGTTGGGTTCGTCCTTGGTAACGACACCAACCATCTAGTGGATTAGCGCACACGCCCCTGGCGGCAAACAACTTATTTATAGAATTGATTGGGCCAGCCAGCAATTCGACCAGAAAAATGTCTTTGAAATTTCTGGTTTCATGCGCGTTTTCCCGCGTTGCAAACGTCTTTAATCGTAAGGAACTCAATTTTAGCCCTCGAGGATGGTTGCGTTGACCCACTGGCTCGAAAAAACCTACCGCGATTACCGCACACAGCTATTTCGCTGTGCCTGGCAGATTCTGCGCAATCAAGAGCAGGCTGAGGATGCGGTTCACGCTGCATTTGCGAGATCTCTACGGCTCTTTGAATGTCCCGAGAACGAGAAGGGGTACATGATGGCTGCGGTGCGAAACGCAGCGTTGGATTTGAAGAAGCGAGAACACAAACATCTGGCATTTGATATTGACAAGAACGAACCATCGGATTGGAAAGAGCCCGCCGATCGCTTGGAAGTACAGCTCGAATCGCTACAGCTATTGAAGAGAGAGGTAATTGAACTGCATTTGAAGGTTGGACTCTCGTTTGCGGAGATTGCGGACTTAAAGAAAGAGCCCGTTTCGACGGTTACTTCACGATACAGACGCGCGATCCAAGAACTAAAGAATCTGTACGGAGTCATACATGAACGAGATTGAAACACGCGTATCGAGAACTCAATGGCCGGATGCATCCCAAAGTCTTGACGCCAGAATCGAAAATCTCTTTGCCGATTTGTCGCAAGGCCAGGACCTCGCCTATGACGTGAGGCCTAACTATGTTTCAAATTCTTCCAGTAGGAGACGACTTATGTTTCGTGGATTCGGTTTCCTTGGTGCAAGTGCCGCTTGCGTTTTGCTTTTTGTCTTGCTTACGTCCGGACCTGGCGCTGCCAAGCCATCCTTTGCGCAGGTTATTGAGTCCGTGAAAGAGCTGACGAGCGTGCAGTATCTACAAGTTGGTATTGGAACCAAGAAGGAAATTCGCGTCGACTCAGCACCATCGCCAACGCCGGTGAGTCGAGATGCCATCAGACAGCGGATGTCAGAAATTCGCAAAGAACTTGCCTCTGAAGATTTGGAAGGTCAGAAGGAGGGTGAATTGAAATCAGAATTGAAACTGCTTAATGCCTTCTTGGAAGACGGTTCGCCACCGCTTGTCTCTCTTGCTTGGTGCAGAGTCATTGCACCTAACAAGATGCGATCGGAAGTGTCGTTGCCTTATAGAGCCGTCAGTATTCAGAGCGAAGAGAATGCAATCACAATCGATGATGTGAATCGGAAAGCGACCCTGCAGAGGAGTACAATTCTAGATCAGAATGGTAATGAGGTACGTGGCCGCAGCTTTGACTTCTTCTCACTAATCCGTGTGCCAGAACAGGGGATCCGAGAATTGCCTGCTCGCGAGATGGACGGCAAATCCGTCATCGGGTATGAGCGAACAACTGACCAGCGTGGTTCAACGCAAACTTGGTGGGTTGATAAGGAAACAAACTTACCCATTGTGGTTACGGTAACAAACTGCTTCGTGAAAGGCGTGGTTAGTAGCGAGATGGAGTTTAGAAATATTACTTACAATGCCGATATCGCTCTCAAATTGTTCGATACTGAGGCTCCAGATGGCTACGAGGTTTCGGAGCAACACAGCACATTTTCTTTTGAGTTGGATGCGGAAGACGGAAAGTAGTCGGCGTTCTTCCGTGTCGAGCGTTCTCTCCAGGAATCGACCCTAATCTAGGACCTTCGCGGGATCTCTAAAGGTCCTCCAGATCGACATGCTGTCGTGCCCAGCACCCTTCAAGGACGAAAACGCAGGACAGATGATCGCATTACCGGTCCTACTCGATTTGATCCTTCGGATAACAACAACACGTCTTTTGCGTACGGTCAGCCCCCGTAAAGCTTTATCACGCATGAGCAGCGTGTCCTGAGCACGAAAGCGGGGCACCGTTACCTGCGTCGGCGTGAAACGCCGATGACAATTCGGACGATGAAGCCGATGCTGTTTCGGACGGCTATCCGGCTGGACTATGACGGATTCGCCCTTGCCCATTCCACGCTCCGGTGTGCCAAACCGGTGCAAGTTAGAATTCCGCTCATTCTCAATTCCTGACAGACCATGACGCGGCAAATCTCTACGCTAAAATTAGGTGAGGTAACGCGGTCTTCAGACTTATGGAAAGTATCCGCCGTGGCCAGTTGTCTTACCGCTCGAGATCAAGGCCTCCCTTTTAGATCGCGAATTGATGTCAACCTCTGACCCATTGCACAAAGATTTATGCGAGATGATCGATCGTCGACAGGTCGTTTTGATCATCGGCTCTGGCGTATCGATGGCAACAAATCGTCAATCTCCTACGTGGAGGCGGCTGATCGAGAGGGGGATCGAACACTGCAGAGCGTTGGGAGCCACTGCGAACTGGTGTGACATTGCAATGCAACAGCTTCAATCGAACGAACCCGACTTGCTGCTTTCAGCTGCGGAGCTAGTGCACACGAGACTCTCCAAGGATGGAGGGGGGGAATTTGCACGCTGGCTGCGAGAAGTGTTTGAAGAGCTACAAGTCGACGATGACTCTGTTATCAATGCTCTTCACGCGTTGGATCTACCAATGGTCACGACAAATTATGACGACTTGATCCAAAGAGCGACCGCTCTTAAGCAAGCGACGTGGAGAGATACACGCCATGTGGCAAGGATTATCCGTGGAGATGATCGACGCGTGCTTCATTTGCATGGGTATTGGGATGCCCCCGAATCAGTAATTCTTGGAATTCGTTCATATGAATCTGTGAAGAACGATGAGCATACCCGAGCTGTCATGCAAGCACTGGGGATGACAAAGAGCCTTCTGTTTATTGGTTGTGGCCAAGAAGGATTGGCAGATCCAAACTTTGGTAATTTCCTTAGGTGGCTTGGGGACATCGAACAAGATGCTGGAGTCGAGCACCGGCACTACTGGCTCGTCCGGAAGGCAGATTCGGCCTCGCAGATTGGAAGAGTGTTTCCGCTCGTTTATGGTGAGTCGTATGGCGAGCTATCGGGATTCCTTAGATCGCTGGTCCCCGCGGGTAGAGTTGAGGCACGAGTTAAAGATGGCGACCCAGAGCCAGGACCCCAGCAACTCGTTAGGCTGTCAGCCGAAGAATCGTGTGACCGAATCGTTGCCGCAATAGACCTAGCAATACTCTCGCTAAATCACGAAACCTATGTGGAGGAATTTCAGTCGGGGAAACGATGGCTTATGAACTTGGGCAGCTACGCGTCTGCGCGGTCTCGGAAACGAATGTGTCTGCATATGGCTAACGCGGCGATCTGCGATCAATTCTTAAGGCGAATTCCAGATTGGCACCCTGGCCTCGCACTCGAGTATTTTGAACGTGCAGCCAGTGAAACGTGCGATGCAGACGAAGCGATAGATGCTTTTGCAGTTTCCGTTGCTTACTTACTAGGAAAAGCAACGCTGTCGGATCTCAATACACACGAACACGCGATCGCCCAAGCAAACTACATCAAAGGGCTTCTTGCAGAGGATCGACTAGATGATGCACTCGAACTTTTAAGAGATCGCAAACTGAGCGGAAGGCTCGCTGAATCGGCCGCCCTCGTATTTGCGGAATCTTGCGAGATCGTGCAGATTTCGCGCTCGATACAGATACTCCATTCCGAAGCGATTGATGGTACAGAAGTTGAGTGGCAACGCCTCCACCGTTGTCGCGTTCTCACAAGTGAAAGATTATTCAATCGTTGGGTCATTAGTTCCACGCCACATACTTACTTTACGACGCAACTTACCGACGAAAATCGCAAGGCGCTTCATCTTGCGAAGGACTTGATTTCTGGTGTGGTGGAGCGAACTCTAAATGGCGAACGGATTAAGTGTGGCATTGACTTGATCGCCTGCGACTTAGCGTTGCGTGTTGCGCTAATCGAGGGGGACCGTGATCGGTCGGTGAAGATTGCCGAGGTGCTGTTAGCCTCAAATCCGATCTCGCAACTAATCGGCCTTGCCGTAAGAAATCGGCTCGTTGAAGCCAACGACCAGATTTGTATACGGTTGAAACAAGATTGGCAGCATGTCATGTCAGCCCAAGTTGAAAGCCTGTCTATCAGAGTTTTTGAGTGCGAAACGAACGAAGATGCCATTGATGACGCCGATGAAATACTGACGAAAAGTCTCTCACAGGAAACTAAAGAGCAATTGGCGCCGATTCTTCTGCAACTCGCAACATCGATGAACCAAGCTGTGCGTGATCGTGCTTACTCATCATTAGTGCAGCTTTGCGGGTCTGATCACTATTATTTACGCATGGCTGAAGCCAAGTGGGCTTTGGATGCTGATAATCCCCAAAAGGCAGAGACACTGCTTAACGAGCGACCCAAATTCGAAGATCCAGACTGGCTCAATCTTCGCGCACTCAGCTTGAAGAAACAGGGCAAAGAGGACGAGGCACTGGATGACTTGCAGGCTATGTGTCAGTTAACAAGACATCCCGATGCGTTGTGGCGAGCGACTGAACTTGCACGCAAGTTAGGACATAAGGATTATGTAGTCTCAACACTTAGGAAATTGCGATGTGATACAGCGGAGCTAGACAGAGCAACAGAGTATCTTGCCCATGAATTGTTGGGCGAAGGTTCAGATGAGTCGTTGTCGGAGGCAGCGATACTGTTCGAAGAACTGGCTGAAAAGTTTCCGAGTCGTCCTGAGTTACTTCACAATGCAGCGAATTGCTTTCGCCAATTGAATCAGTTCCAAGAGTGTTTGGCGGTCCTGAGGAACGTGCATAAGCAGCACCCAAGTTTTCTAGCAGCCTTCCATCTTCATGCGACCGTGTTGGAGGCATGGAGGAAACCGGAAAGCGCGTTCGAATTGCTGAACAAAGTTAAGCCGCAATTTTGGAGTGATAAGGGTTTTTTGTTTCATTATTTGGAGCTTGGGTATAAAACGAACAACGAGTTGGAAGCTCACAGAGCGATGGCTCAAATACTCGAGCTTGAAAAACATCTGTCTGATGACGATCGTTCACTGCACAGCGTCGATTCAGAATCCTTGATCGAGATGATTGAGGGCAACAATAAGTTCAAAGATGAGCTGAATCGATGGATCCTCCGGGGGCGGGTGCCATGGGCGGTGGATGCATTGGAAAACGGGCGTTCCGTCTATTCTGCTTGGAGCTATCGCACACAGTCAGTCAATCCGCACGTCAATGTCGCGGGGCGTTCCCAGCTTCACACCTACGCGACCAATGGATTTCATGCCTTTGAAACCGAATTTGGAAAGGATCTTGCAAAGCTAAAAGGGCCAGACTCTGATTCGCAGATTGTTGCCGACGTTACAGCGTTGGTAACTCTCTTTGAGCTTGGCTTGCTTCCGAAAGCTCTGGCTTATTTCGAGAAGATTTTCGTGCCGAGTACTTATCGTGAAATTGAGCACCAAGACTATTTGAAACTTCAACCGCATCAGCGCTCACAAGCGGAAGTTGCCCGAAAACTTGATCGTTTGTTATCTGATGGCAAATTGATCACCGCAGAGAATAGTGAGCTTAGAAATTGTAGATCTGTCTCATGTCACTATGAGACAGTTGGAGACTGGTTTGTCGGTGACCTGTGCGATTGGTTGGTTCAAACAGAGGTAGCAGTTCCTTCATTGGTCGAAGGAGTAGAGTCAACTGAATTCAAGACTGCCGCAACTGCAATTTCGCCAGATGAGGATAATGCGGCAAAACTCCTTGTCACTCGCGAAGCACTTTGCAAACTAGATCGGCTGGGCATCCTCGATGAACTTATGCTCAAGCTTCGAGGGCGCGTATTTGTCTCGTCTCAGACTGCGCAAGAAATCCGGAACAGCCAGTTTGCATTCCATCACCAAGCTGAACTCTTGGGGCGGTGTGAAGGTTTCTGGAGTGCAGTTCATTCTTCGGGGCAAATTAGCTTTGAAAGTTGCCAGCGGAAGCAAGAGGCTTTCGATGAAGAAAACGAAATCGCACTTAGCGGGATTCGTACTGCTACAGCCTCATACGAGTTGTCATGCAAAAAAGATCTTCCGCTACTTGCTGATGATCGTCTCTTGATTTGTTTGCGCATCAATTCTGAGAACAAGCCTGAAGTTGGGATTGCCTGCAGCACGCCCGAGCTGATTGAGAGCCTCTTTGAAAGAGAGCTTATCGATATGGAAGAGCGGTTGCGCTGCAAACTTAAGCTAGTCGACTGGCGGTATCGGAACATTCTGTTTGACGAAAATGAGCTTATCGAGCTCGCGAAACACATTTCTACGACCGGTGACATTCCAAGACGACTTCAGGCGGTGGCGCATTACGTCCAAGATTGCATATTGGATATCGGACAATTGAGTGGGGATGAGCCAGTAGAACCCGCTCGATCGCTCGCGGCGGAACTCTACGTGCATTGGACTCGCACGATAGCGCGCTTCGTAAACTGCTTGTGGGTTGGTGATTCATTCACGAATGAGGATGCCGAGAGGTTAACCCGTTGGGCCGCCACCTGCCTGCTCCCAGCAAACGGGAAGAGCATTCGACCAGACATACAAGTCAATTTTGCGTCGTCACAATCCAAGCTATTCCTTTGCCATTTACTGGGGCAGCGAGCTGGTGTGCCCGACCGTTCTCGATCAGCTGCGCTCATGAAGGTCTTGCGTGATTGTCTTGGTCTTGACGAAGGCGAATTCTGGCTGGCCGTATTCGAAATGGTAAGAGTCGAGCCAGATGCTACGCCAGAAGAATTTGATGACGATGAATGGAATGCGGCTTCACGAGCAATGCGAAGGTCCATCGCGAAACACGCTCTAGCACAGTTTGCATCAGATGGTGGATTTCAAACAGACGCACGCGGTGTCGCGTTGCTTGAAGCATCACACACGCTTCGAAAGAAGGTAGAAGCTGCGCCCCCCGATGAAGAGCTCCTTGAAGCGATGCAAAACATTGATCATCCCCTCTTTATGAAAAACGAATTTCCAGGACCTTTGTTCTTTCACGTTGAGGCCAAGGACGAGAAGCACGCGGGCGTTTTCGAGGCTACGGACCTGTTAATGTATGCGAACGCAGGTGCGAGGCGAGCAGCTGTAGAGTATTTTCGACTATTGGCGTCAAAAACCAAGAATGTCATGTCTGCTAGAACAGCAAAGTTGCTGACAGCAAGCCGTCGGAAAATTGCTCAGAAAGGATCTGTGAACTGGTATCCAAATGCAGAGTTGCTCTTGCAAGAGATTGACAATGATTGGCAGCTGAACTTGGCCGGCTTCCGGCAATGTCTAAGCAAAATCGACGTTCTCGGGCGGCATCTGAACGATTATTGGTATCGATGTGTCACTCCACTACGTCATCCCGCCGCTTCTACATCGGCAAGCGCATTCGCTTTGGTGACCGATGTCGATCAGTTCGAAAAACTCTTGGGAAGAATTCGCACTTCGAATGTTACAGTTGAACAAAAGGTAGAAATGTATCTAGGCGAGTTTGTGCATCTACCGCTTACTGGCAAACATTCATTGGCGAGCCTCTTACCACGCGATGTAGAAGGCCGATCAAGACTTATCGAGTTGCTGCAAAAACTATCTGAGGGCGAGGATTACCTCCGCGCATATCATGGATGCATGGGCCTCCTTGCACTTTGGGGACGCCTTGACGCTAACGATCGGACACGAGCCTGCCAATCGATCTCGGCTTTTGTAGTTCTCTCTATGCAAGAAGGTGATGAACCTTTACTGCATGACTATCGGCACCGGTTCCTACACTGTCTGCGATTACTCACCATGCATTTCATGAATTGGATGCCTTTGTTTGGACCTGAGATTGGTGAGGATAACTCTGCGAGCCTCGCCTGGTCGCTTGCTCACAGACTAACGTTCGAGTTGATGGAGGAAGTGGAGTGCTTCGAAGATAAGCAAGCTTGTTTCTTGCACCGTCTTGAGCAGACGGTCATGCCGTCTTTTGTGTTTTCGAAGGAGGCCAACAGATATATCAAGAATAGCACGTGCTCAACTCCATTTGCCGTCCTGAGCACACTAGATCGGCTAGGCGGTCCATTCTTAGCGGGGTTGGTTATATCCATGCGTGAACACCTGCCCGAGATTTTGCCGAGTCTCGAGCCTGAGGCAACCCAAAAGACGATCAAATGGATAGTAGTAAATGCGATGTACGGTCTCGTTGGCAGACGTGATAGCGAAAGCATCGTGTTCGATTCCTACAAGGAAGAAACCGCAGACCTGACGGAGTGCTGGTTGTCTGAGGTTCGAAGACTCAACGAGCCAGCAGATGATGCAGAGGTTCGCGAGTCGCTGACGAAAATTCGGGAGTCGACCCGCTTTGCGGAAGCAGATTACATACACGAAAGCATTGACTCCCTCCCAAACTTGAACAGCGAGGAGACTTCACACTGGATCGATCATCTTCGATTGGCGCACTGGAATCGTCAGCTGGATACTGAGACCCTTTTTCGCAAGCTATCTTCTACGGATTTCTGTGAGAGACTAGCCGATTGCTTTGATCCGCAGCAGATCGTCCAATTGGTAGACGTTTTGATGAGCATTCAGGTCATGTTTCGAGAAATGCCTGGACAACTGGTTGATTCAAGCAAAGACGGAGAGCGGTGGGTATTTGAGTTGCCTTACGTTTTTCTTACATGGCTCAATCAACTTCCGATTAGAGATGAACGGAGACTCCATCTAGCAGACGCATGCGTTTGCAGCTCAGTTATTGGCGGAGTACCACGTTCAGTGCAACAGCTTGTTGAAAGAAGTGACGCAGAAGAATTTGCTCAAGTATTTCAGTTCCATCGCAATCGTATCGAATCATTTCGAAATAAGATTCCGAAGTGGGCCTGGGCCCAGATTCGCTGGTTGTTAGGGGGATTGCCGAGCTAGGAGATCGCGATTTGCTTTCCCAGCTTCAAATTGCATTCGATTACACATGAGGGCGTGTCGAATGGCACGTAGTTCTGGATTGCTGCTACCGAGTGTGGTGAACAGGACCGATGCCCTGCTAGATTTAGTACTAGCAACTCCGCTTTTCTGTTCGTACTTTCCGTATTGCAAACCGGGGGCCGGAAACTGCTCCTGAACATTGCCTAAGCGATTCCCAAGGAAGACCCAGCATGGCTTGTTTGGGGCGATTAGTTTGCATTCCGCAAGTACTTTATAGGCAGTTGGTTGCGCAGATCTACGCAGCATTCGAGGGCGTGTCATGAGCACGAATGCGGGGGACCGGAACCTGCGTCGGAGTGAAACTCCCAAGCGGGTTAGTTGCGTAGGTGGCGGCAACCTCAGCAGGTTTGGGCAAAACGCTATCTGCGGTAGTGTGACACGCTGAAGCTGGACGGCTAGATCTCGTCGACGCATCGATTGCATCGAGCTCTCCGTCCAAGTGACCTCGAAATCAGGCCACCAACTCGCACCGGTCACCCAAACGAATGGCACGTAGAACTGACGTAAGTAATTGCCATGAAATGGCATAGACAAAAAGGGCCTCTCTTGCCTAGATGGATTATCACGACCCATCAATGGCAAGGAGGCCTGTTATGCGTTGTTTTAATGAAGGACGCTTGCGTCGACAATTCGACTTTCTCAAGAGTCGGTTTTTACAGGATGTAGATCTTCAATTCACTGATGTTTTGACAAGCAAGATTATCACTAAAGCTTTGGATGAGATTGAGGTCGTATGGAACGATCGAATCTATACTCCGCTTGTAACTTTGTGGGTATTCCTTGGGCAAGTCTTAAGTGCTGATCTGTCATTTCCGATTAGGAATTGAGCCACTTCGGCGGTCTGGCTGGCAGAGTGGTTGCTAGATCTGTGGCTGCGATGTTTGAGTTTAGCGGTTGCTTGAATTTGGCTTTGGGTGGTCGATAGAGAGCCTTGTCAGTTCGTTTGCGGCAGTGTTTAGGTCTGTCTTGCGGTAGCGAGTCCAAAGATCGAGGACATTTCCACCTTCGTGGCAGCGGAAGCACTTGAACAGCTTGCGAGTTGTGTTCACTACGAAGCTGCGGCTGTTTGCAGAATTTATGGCTGTTGACGGATTGGTTGCATCGCAGAACGGGCAACGACCTCGAAGAGACTCATTGTTTCGCTCTTGAGCCTCCCAATTCATCCAGGCCAAGACGTCAACGATTTCCAGGCGTTGGCGAAGTTCAGCGTAGTCAACCCAGGGCACGGCGATACTCAATATGAGTCAAGGATGTGGAGAAGTTTTGCAGGGCGAGATCGTACAACTTGAAGTAATGCAGCCCGAGATGTTTTCGCCGGTAACGGTTGTCAGTGGCTTTATTGCCCCTTTCTCGCACGATTCTTCCGATACGATTCCCCTTCGAATCGGAACACGATAGCGTCTGACACACGATCCAAGAGGGCCATCACCAACGCCGGATCTCCAAGATATTCCGTCCAGTCACCGAAGTCCACGTTCGTTAAGATGGCTGTGGAACCTCGACCATGACGTCCGTCGATAACCTTGTACAGCATGCTCGGCGATTCAGGATATTCGCGACGCTCCAACTTATCGAACCCGAATTCATCGATGATCAACAAGTCGAACGACCGATAGTAGCGCAGCGCCGATGGTAGTGTCTTGGCTCCTGCGGCGCGCATCAGTTCCTCTAGCAATGTGGCGCTGGTTTCGTACCGAACTCGATGGCCCAGCACACAGCAGGCTCTGGCGATACCTTGGATCAAGTGAGACTTCCCTAATCCCGATTGGCCGACGAACGCCAAGTTGTCCCCGCGCTGGACGAACTCACCGCTAGCAAGTTCCAGCATCGATGCTTTGTTAATCGTCTGGGCATTGAACGCCCAATCGAATGCCTCTAGCGTGGCCGATGTTGGCAGCCCAGCATTCTTGATGCGACGCTCAATGGACCGCTGGATGCTTTGGCTGGCTGGGGCTGACAGGAAGCGATGGAGCAATTCCCAAGGAGACATCCCGGTCTCTGTCGCCTCACGCACAAGGTCATCAAGTTCCTGTGCCTCGAGCTTGATCCTGAGCGTCTGGAGGCTCGTGAGAATCATCGCTCGGTGATCGGTCGCTTGACGTGGGGCTCCCTGTGGATTGGTTTTCGTCGTTGTTTTCTTGGGGCTCATGCGGTGGTCTCTGGGGAGGTGTCTCGGGTGAACTAAGCTCCGATGGTGTCTCGCTCTTGCCGTAGAGCAAGTCTTGATACTCTTGGCTATGGCGAGCTGGAATCGGTTTCGAATCAGTAAGCTTGTCGATTGTCTCCTGTTCACTTTCGCTTAACTGCTGCCACGATGGTTTGGGGGTGCCTTGATGAGCCAGAATGCGTTCCAATTCGCTGTAGCCAAACGCGCGATACATGACGGCTCGTTGCATGGCGGCCAATACATCGCTCTTGGGATAGACATTGAGCAAGGTGAGAATTTTCTGAGCGTGATGTTTCGAGTATCGAGCCCTGGCCAGCAGACCATCGAGGAACTCGACGGCGGCTTCGCCAAGCGTGGTATAACGTTCACGAAGCGATTCCATTTGAGCTGCGTGATCCCGCGGGGGAAGATGGCTGGGATCGATGCGACGCTGCCCAGTTTGACCAAGAAGCAGAACGTGTCGTGCGATCTCCATTAGCCCTTGGTTGTAAACCACCAGCTCTTGCTCGAGGATCCGAACCGGTAGCAGATCGGCCACGCGCTGCCAAGGAACCGAGTAACGGTTGCTGGCAACTTGAATCGTTCCTTCGGTATCCACCACGCGATAAACAACTTGAGCCGTGTCGAACTGCAACGCAGGCAGCGGTAGCAGATGGGGCACCTCTTGAGCATGCAACTCCAGCGGCGTTTTCTTGGTCGTTCCATGAATCCGCTTGTCGGCCACTTCAGCCAACCACCAACGGGCAGTTTCATTGAGATGTTCGAGCGAACGGAACTGGCGACCGCCCAGCAGATTTATTTCGATATAGTGAAACGGTCGTTCCACTTTGCCTTTTGTTTGGGGTCGCCGGATTTGGCAGGCCCATGGTCGGTAGCCATAGTGCGTGGCGAAGGCTAAGAAGCGAGTGTTGTAGATCGGAGAATCGTCTTCCCAACGCGTCACGACGACTTTCATGTTGTCGTAGAGGCATGTCGCTGCAACACCGCCAAGATGCTTGAAGGCTTCGATGTGCTGACGAATGGTCGTTTCAAAGTCTTGTCGCGCGGTAAAGTGGATGTACTGCCTGCGCGAGTAGCCAAGAATGTAGCTGAAGAGCTGAACCTTGCGCCGCCCCTCTTGCGTAAAGTCGATATCGTAAGTCGCCCAGTCCATCTGAGCCTGAGCACCAGGACCAGTTTCAAAGCGAACCGTCAGCGGCTTGGCCGGTCCGGCGCGAAGCTCTCTGACCCGCTGGGATAAGATCGAGTAACCGCCCGTGTAACCGGCAACTTGCAACTCCTCGTGAAGTCGAACCACGGTGATCCGTGGATAACGCTCCAGTAGTTGTCTCAGTTGCGGCTCCAGTGCGTCAAGCTTGCTAGCTCGCTTTTGGATGGGCCGTCCAAGGCTCCCTGGTATCGTATCGGCTGAATCCATTGGCTGCGGCGAAGATGGCGCATTTGCTTCTTCCAAGCCACGACTCTTTCGAATCTGATCAATGACCTTCGCCACCAACCAGCGACTTACACCTAGTTGCATGGCGATGTGCCGCTGCGATTCACCCAGATTGCAACGATGAATGACTTCATTGCGAAACTCTTCTTCGGTCAGTCTCCTATCATTCGGCGGTCGGTCACTCATGGCAACTGGAGCTCCTTGATGAAGTCATCGCCCGCCTCAATCAGCAGTGCCGCTTCTTGCTGAAGCTTCTTAAAGCCACACAGCAATACCCCTCGATCGCAAGCTTGAAGTTGTCCTCGTCCTTCCCATCGCATCCAGATGTTCATCTTCGATAGAGAATCGAGCAAGAAGCTCAGCCGTTTGGCAACGCGATTTCCGGCTGCACTGAGCCGAGGATCCCATTGATGAATGTGGTGATCTAGTGATTGCGCAATAGCCTGGCGAGGTTTTTCCAAGACGAATTGCGTCTGCTGTTGGGTACTGCTGGCTAACAGTAGGTCGACCATACCCGAGAGTTCTCGTGAAGTCAGCGCCGCATGGGTGGCTGTTTGCATGGCCGAATTCTGGTTGCCGCGCGGCAACCGGGTCAAATGCCGAGCTTGCGTCGGATTGATCAGCCCTAGCCTGAGTGACTCGCGAGCTTCATTACACAACCGCTCGATCAGGGCCAGTCGTCGGTTGACCCAACTCTTGTGACGACCAAGCATTTGAGCTACTTCAATTTGCTCAAGCCCATCGTCGATCACCAACGCATAGATGATCCAAGCTTCTTCCAGCTCCACCGGACGACCGGTGATTCGGTTGAGATTGAAGATCGCCGCTTTGGCTCCTTGTTCATCCGTCTCAAGGAATCGAGCCACTAGCTCGCCTTGCCCCTTGAGAGTCCGAGCCGCACGAAGACGCTTGAAGCCATCGACGAGTACCGTTTGTCCATCGAGTTGACAGACGACCACCGGTGACAACTGACCATAGTCGCGCAGGCTCTTGAGCATCTGCTGCTCAAGCTTCGGCTGCGCCAGCCGATAGCGGCCCAGCCGCTCATCGATCTGACTGATGGCAAGTAGTCGAACGGAGTCACCGAGAACTCGGTTTAAATCCGAGTCGTCTTGGTCTGGCAACTGAGATGAATTAGGCATCGCCGATGGCCTCTCGCGTTTTGGAACCCGTAATTCGAACCAAGCAAGTGCCAATGACTTCCTGATCCGATGACTGGGAATAAAAGATAAGCACCAAGGTGGCCCAAGCCCTAGATGCGTCACTCCAAAAAAGCCTCAAGAAGCCTTCGTATGAGGGCCATCACGAGCATGTTTGAACCCAGCACTGAGCCGAGCAAGCCACCTGCGCTCTCGCAGGATCACGCGTCGTAAAGCCTTGCGGCAACGGGCACTACAGAATCTTTTCAGTGGCGATTGGGGCGGCGGCGTGAAGCGTCGATAACAACCCGGGCGATGACAGGCACATTTTTCGTGGGCGGTGTCTTTCGTATAGCCCTCGCCAGCCTGGTCTGACTCACTGGCAGTAGTCGGTTGGGGTGGTTCTGGCAGCGTTTGCGGTGCAATCTCCAGCGCCTTACGCTCTTTAGCCTGCTGCCGATAACGGTGACATTGCTCTTTTCGCCGCAGCTTTCCGTTTGCGGAACGGCGATAATTTTGGTTGGCGAATCGAAGTTGCCATCGCCGAGCCGCCGCCAAGCACTCTGGCCCACAGTACCGATCGAGGTGATGAGTGGGATGAAAACTCCGTTCGCAACGTTTGTTTAAGCACAAACGAGGACCAATTCGGAAAGAATGGCCTTGAGAAATATCGGTAGTGGGAGCAAGATTTAGTTGGGCCAAAGAGAGCTGCGAGCTCTACGAGGTCAAGTCTCATTGCAGAGTTCTAGCTCTGCAATGAGGCGATTTTGAAACCTGCGTCCAGCCAGATGGAAGCAAACCGGAATCTATCCTAATCCGACTTCCAAAACCGCAAACCGCTTACCGACAACCAGCCCAGCCAAACCGCCAAAGTGGCTCAATTCCTAATCGGAAATGACATGCTGATCACTCGTGTCGCGCGGCTGTTGCGCGTTTATTAGCGCACCGCGTTGCGACTAAGCTACGCCCCTGCTCTTCAGAGACCAGCGCATACTGCCAAGCTAGGAAACGATTACCAGAGAAGTTCTTTTCTACTGTTGCTCGCGATGTTGGGAGAGCACTTGATAATACTACAGACCGCGGCTGGCTATGGAAAGGTCGATCGATATACATGTTCGATGGAACAACCGTCACGATGCCTGATACACCTGAGAATCAAGCGGCGTATCCGCAACTCTATAATCAAAAACCAGGGCTTGGTTTTCCAATTGCAAGAGTGTGCACAATGATCTCGCTTTCCTGTGGAG
>JBGSJT010000115.1:0-3973 GCA_041741715.1 Pirellulaceae bacterium
GCGACCGTGCGGAGCTCGACATGAAAATTGGCAGCCTTCTTGCCCTGGCGGTGTAATCATGGATCCACAAGCAACCTGGGACATGCTGCTTCAAGCTTGGAGCAAGCGACATTGGGACGAAGTTGCCGAGTTGAGCGAATCGCTGCTTGGTTGGCTGGCCAAAGGTGGCTTTCCACCTGAGACCAACTACCCCAAAGAACTTGGCGCAGACTGGGACGCGGCCGTTGCCTTGGCCGCTTGTGGCTTTGCACTTTGTCGTAGCCGTCAAGTGCTTGATAACGAGCATGGCATTCCTGTCGATGTTCCTTTCAGCTTGGTTTGTGCCAAGTGCCTGGACGAAGGTCCCAAGTCGTTCGACGAAGCCACGCAAATGGGCTGGTCTCGCATCGAGTACTACCCAGCCGGCAAAGGCGAAAGCTTTCTTGGAATCTGCCCTGTCTGCCGCGCAAGCGAATGACATCTTGCTGAGTTCTGTTCTTTTTCGTTGGTTGTCTCACGTGAGTCAGCCAGTTTCTTTCTGTTACCTGAAGGAGGTGCCTCTATGGCTACCAAACAAGTTGTTCGCCCCGTGCACGAAGTTCGCTTGGGTCGGATCAAAGCGGCCATTTGGGAAAATGAAACCCAAAACGGTTCGCGACACAACGTCACGATTTCTCGGCTGTATCGCGATGGCGAACAGTGGAAGGACTCGACGTCGTTTGGTCGCGATGACTTGCCGCTGGTCGCCAAAGTCGTCGATCAAGCTCATTCTTGGATCTTCGAAAACTCAGGCGGCAACGCCAGTTTCGATCCAGAAAAGATGAGCGACTAAGTTGTGGAGCTCCCGGGCGCTCCAACGACTGTTCTTCAGCCCGCCAATGTCGAAGGATTCACCCTTGAGCACCAAGCCACTGGATCTGTACCCGAGTAGGTTTTTGGAAGGTTTACCATAACCACCGATCGCCTCTCACATTCTCGCCTGTTCTCTACAGCTTACTGACCTGAGTAGTTCTATTTCGCATTCTTGCTCGATCAAAAACCATCGAGGAAGCGATGCGTGGCAATTGGTTTTAAATTGGCAACAAGCTTATATACCCAAGGATCTCTCGAGCCCCAATGTCCTCATTCAGACGGCATTGGTGGCCCGCGCGATCGGCGGGGAATAGTGGGCTTTTGGCATTCCTGGCAGTGTGAGCCGTTCCCCCCACTGTAATAATAATGAACGTGGTTGAAACTGCTTGGCCAGTTGCGTGCAGTTCCATCCACCTTCCCAGGTTGTTTGTACACGCATCGCTTCCGGTCAAATCAACTACCCATGATCCCAGATATTCCCGACATGGTGAGTCCGTCGCTTGGCTCAAGCTTAGCCTTCGTATCAGTCATCGCGTTCGTATCAATCGCGATCGTAGCTGGGATTTGGCGCGGCAGCCCGACCGGCGAACTAGTTGATGCAAAGAGGCGCTGGGGAATTGGTGCTGCGATTTGCATGTCTGTCTGGCTAGTGTGCGGTGCAGTTATCCCGTTGTCGGGTATTCTGGAAACGAAGATACTTCCTCCGCCTCCCATGTTTCTTTTAGGAGCGAGCTTTCTCTTAACCGTATTTATCGCGTTTTCATCCACTGGCTTGCGACTAGCCCGGCTGCCTCTAGCCGCCTTGATTGGTTTTCATGCTTTTCGGCTGCCATTGGAGGTAATTCTGCACAATTGGTACAAGGGTGGGACGCTGCCAGTTCAGATGACTTACGAAGGCCACAATTTTGACATTGCGACGGGCATTCTGGCCATAGTCGTAGGAACATGGGCCATGCTCGGTCAGATCCCACCAGCGGCCGTCTGGCTATTTAACTTGGTAGGAATGGGTCTGCTAGCTATCGTCGTAATGATTGCGCTCACGTCCAGCCCTTTCCCGTTCCGGCAGTACATGAACGAGCCGCAAGTTCGATTGGTCTACCATTTCCCATTCAGTTGGATTGTTTCGATAGCGGTAGCCGGTGCCTTGCTGGGCCACTTGATCTTGTTTCGAAAGCTGTTGACGCGAGCAGATTGTTAATCGGTCAATTTTCAGGAAGAGGAGCTAGTTCACGGCAGAGGAGGCTTTCCTAATAAATGTTACATAGAGACTACCAAGATGCTTCGCAGCGCGACGATGGCTTGGGGAAGACAGTTTGGCTATGGCCCGCCGTATTGCCCATATTGCTGCTCATTTACTGGTTGACATCCAGTGTCTTCGTAGCAACGCTGATTCCGTCGGTAATCGCGGCGTTCCCCGCGTTGAGAACAGGCTGGTGGCTTCGCGCCTATGAACTGAGTCTAGGCTACCGGATGCGTGCCAATGCGCTGTGGTATTTTTATCTGGCCGATGCCCTTTGGCTGGCTGCGGCCTCAGCATTCGCCACCGTTGTGATCTTGATTGTCATCAACACTCGAATTGGTATCCAGCCTGACATGACCAAGTTTGCGACAGCCATGTTGACGATTGCGAGCGGCGTAGTTCTGACGACCCTCATCGGACTCTACGCAGCGTTCCAGGCTTGGCGTCATTCCATCCGAGTTTGGATCCACCCCAAAACCCATCAATGGACGGGCGGCGTTGAGGAAAAGCTTTCTCGACTTGCCTTTCAACCACAGCGGCTCAACCACGGCGTTTTCATCTTGGGGACAAGTCTCGTGGTACCCGGTCTACTAGGTGGAACGGCGATGTTGATTGCGCTAACAGGGAATGGTGGTCGAATGACTCCAGCCATGGAGTACCTCTCGCTAGCTGTCATGCTGCTATTTTTCGTTGCTCTGCCAATAGTTTCGATCATTGCGTACATTGGGGTTTCCGGCTCAGTCTTGGCCAATAACCCGAGCGACTGCTGGCAGCAAACGAACCAATAGTAAATGGACTTGTGATGCGGTCAATTGTCGAAATCTAAACTCACTTTTCCATCGATCAACTTCAGGCGGCCACTAAATGGCTGAACTGATTTTGATTTGAAGCCTTTTAACACTCCGGTCTTGCCGTCGCGGAGGAGTGTCTTAGCTGTGCGGGCCGAAATCCGTTTGCCCGAAACGGACTTCCAGATCGTCAAGCCGCAACCTTCTCGCCAGCGACTGCAGCTGAACGATTTTGACTGCTCTACGACGGTCGCCCCGCAAAGTGGACAGGAGCCAAGATCCGTCGAGGGCTTCTGAGTTGTCGGTCGACTCGAACTCTCCGCACTTTGTGTTTCTCCTGGCGTGCTGCGTGTTCTCGTTGGTCGACCTGCAGCCTTTGCACCGTTCTGTTCGTTGACTTGAGGCACCGGGATCTCAACTAACTCGCCCGAGCTCAGTAGACTCAATAGGCATTGTTGACTGCCGCCAATTTTAACTGGCTCACTGAGTACGCCAGGCTGCAACAGTTCGCGAATTTGACTGATGTCTAGTTGATGATCGCAGTAGATCGGCTGCAGTACGAATCGGCACCCTGTGCGCCAACCGGAACAGCCAAAGGCCTGCTTGCCTTCAATGATGGGTTGTCCGCATTGTGGGCATTCACCAAGTTTTGTTTCGTCGATCGCCTTGTTGTCGCTGGACTGAATGATTCCACGCGTATACTCAGCAATCTCCTGCATGAATCGTTCGGGGGCTGCCTGGCCGGCTTCAATCCTATTGAGTTTTGACTCCCATTCTCCGGTGAGCTCGGGTGACTTGAGGTTGTGATCCTGCACAATCGCCACGAGGTAGCGGCCAAGTTCTGTCGCGACGAGGTTCTTCTTCTCTCGAAGGATGTATTGGCGCTTCAATAGTGTTTCGATGATGGCCGCACGCGTTGCCGGAGTACCCAGCCCTTTCTCTCGGAGCGCTTCCCGCAACTCGCCTTCCTCGACGAGCTCTTCTAGCACTGTCAAGTTCCATTTTAAAATAATTTTTGCACCATCTTTGCGCACCGCGAAATGTCGTTTTTCAAAACAATTTTTGAAAAAGCGTTAGCGGAGCGCTGTTGTTGATCGATTCTTCATAGTTGATA
>JBGSJT010000116.1:0-25383 GCA_041741715.1 Pirellulaceae bacterium
GAATTTGACGACGACAGTGTTGCCGACTTCTTCGACAAGCAAGTGGACGCCGGGCGACAGCCGGAGCAGTTCGCGAGAATCTGGATCCACACGCATCCAGGGACATCACCGTCCCCGAGTGGCACCGACGAAGAAACGTTCAAGCGTTGTTTTGGTTTTGTCGATTGGGCGGTGATGCACATCATTGCCGAAGGTGGCAACACCTACACGCGGGCCGCATTCAATGTTGGCCCCGGCACGGAGCGACGCCTGCGTTGCCGAACGGTTTTCGACAGCGAGTTCCAAGCCTCCGACCACGAAGAGTGGTTCATGGAGTACTGCGACAACGTGACGGTTTACGATCCCTTCGCATCGAGTCACCTATTGACCGATACCTATTACGAAGCGGATTGGTGGGAGCACGCTCCATCGGTCGCCGATCGTTGGAGTGATCGTTTGCTGGAGGCGGGCCGGTGAATGCCGTCTCAAACCGCTTCGAGCGTCAAAGCCAACTCGTCCCGATGGATCGGTTGGCTAACGTCACAGCGACCGTGATCGGCGTCGGCGCCATAGGTCGTCAAGTTGCGATCCAGCTCGCATCGATCGGGACACAACGAATCCAATTGATCGACTTCGATAACGTTGACTTGTCCAACACGACAACCCAGGGTTATCGCAAACACGAGATTGGACAGGCAAAGCCGTTTGCGTGTTCGCAGGCGATTGATGAAATCGACTCGTCGATCGAAGTCATTCGGATAGAGGACCGTTTTCGCCCGCGCCAAGAGATCGGCAACGTAGTGTTGTGCTGCGTTGATTCCATCGCGGCGCGTTCAGCGATTTGGAAATCCGTCCGAGGTCGAGCAGCTTTCTGGTCCGATGGTCGCATGTTGGGAGAAGTGCTACGGGTTCTCACCGTTTCTGACGGCGCGACCTCAACTCATTACGACTCGACGTTGTTCGCTGCATCTGAAGCTCAGCAAGGAACGTGTACTTCACGAAGCACGATCTACGCCGCCGGTATCGCTGCGGGCTTGATGGTCCACCAGTTCACTCGCTGGCTCCGCGACATCCCGACCGACACCGACACCAGCGTCAATCTGTTGTCCGGCGAATGGACCGTCCACGACACTCCGTAGCGAAACGAACAGGGCACGAGCTTTCACCAAGGCATCCCGCCCCACTCGTTTTCGTAAGGAGGAAAAAATGGACGCTCTCGCAGGATGGATCATCATCGGTTTTGTCGCATGGTGGTTCTACAAAACCGGCAAACGCACAGGCAGCCGCAAAGGCTACAACGTTGGACGCAGCCGCAGCAAACGCAGCAACCAACATCGCCGCTGACCACCGGAACGTCGCGACCGCCCTTCAGGGCGGGCTCGGCGTTCCTTTTTTTAGCTATCAGCGGGCGAGCACAAAAACAGGGTATTTCCCAACAGCCAATGCCACCGAATCACCTGCAGCAGGTGGCTGTTCAAAGCAAACCTTGGAGGCGGCCTGCGAATAGAGAAATCACTTCTGCAAACTGTAACGCGTGATGGGCTACTATTTCGGGAGGTATAACTCCGTCAAGATATGCGTCAGTTGTTCGCCTCTTCTGGACAGCATCTGAATGTCAGATTCCGGCATGGGCGAAAAGTCGGTGGGGTAGTTTACCACGCGTTCTCTGGGCACAAAGTCGTTTGGGAGACGCGGCAGGCGATGGTCTTGTTGGCCAAGATAAGCATAAACGAACCCTTTGATTCGATCGTGCTCACGCCATTGATGTAGTCGTGACTGAGTACCGCTTTGCACTTGGCGAAAAGTCGCACCAAAGGATCTCGACATTCGTGTTCCCCAACCATAAGGATGTGGCGTTTCATCAAATTGCCCAGGGCCAGCATCGCAGCAGATGATGTACTGGGGAGCATAGAGGTTTGTCGAATACTTGGAGTCTTTGCCAGGCTCCATGCAGGTGACGCCCAGATTGTCGTATACACCGCCATCGGTGAGGATGACCCGGTGCTCTCTTGTATCATCGCTGCCCATCGGATGAAAGCTAAAGCGACGGTCGATTGCTGGCAACAATGCGGGATAGGCAGCCGAAGCCGCGACAGCGAGTGCCAACGTCACATCGTTCTTTTTCAGTGTCCCGAAACGCCAACTGCCGGTTTCGCGGCTTCCAAAACGAAACGCCGTTCCCGTTCGTAACTCACATGCGTTGATGACTGTGTTGATGTCACCTCTCCTGGGCGAAGCAACGCCAACTTCACCGAACAGCCTTGAAGCCAACGCCGCCTCAAATGCCGTCGTTCGACTTGCCCAACGACGCAAGGGTGGTTGGATCTTGCTGGACAGGCGAGCGTGAGCCCGACTGGATCTTGGGATGAACCGTTCGACGCTTGATATACCGTGTCGTACCAGGGAAGTAGCCAGTGCCATCGAGCCGGCAATTAAATTTGTACCAGCCACTTGAAGTCCAATCGGTGAAAGAAACATCTGTCGCGTTATGCTCTTGATGAATCCACGTCGCAATACCTCTTGGATGCGAGCGTCGAATTCATCGAACGAGTCGCTACTGTAGGCGTACATCGCCCCGATCACGGATCCGCCAGACACAGTTGAAATGACATCAACTTTATCTAGCGAACCTGTTGCATGAAGCGAACGAAGGCAACCGAGGTGGAAAGCGATCGCACGCGAGCCACCGCCCGATAGACACAATCCGATCGGTCGATCAGGATTTGATTGAATTGCACTCCCCATGCTCCGTTGGTCCTCACTCATAGTTGTCAGTCTCCCATCCGCCAGTCTCTGATATCTCTCCCACAAACCACGCCGTGCTCAATTGACCGGCAATTGCCATTAGCGCTGGCAAGCCTGCGTCATCCATGTTCTCGGTCAGCCACGCAAACACATTGAAATCATCGTCACTCGGGCGGCATGAGCAGCCATCCGGGTGCGAATGCCATTCTCCGATGTACTCGAGTTGACCGTTCGTGATCTGTCCCACCCGCTCCATCTCTGCGGCTAAACCTCGGCTTCCGCGAATGTACAACGTCGGCCATTCTTGGCTATCCGGCGGCGATTCGATCGTTTCCACAACGTAGACAATCTTTCGACCAAGATCATAGCTGCCAACCAAGACCCCACCCGTTTCGTTCGGAAGCTTCGCTGATCGCAGCTCGCTCAAACGATCAACGACGTGTCGACTGACCACCAAGGTCCATTCACCAACGGACGTTCGCTCGACGGCTGACAACTCGATCGGAATTGTGTCGAGCCGCGTCGGTGATTGTCTTGTCCTCCACAAACACGCCAATGCCAATGGTGATGAAATCCCAGGACGAACTTCGCCCGCTGCGATGGACGCAAGAAGTGCAACTTGGTTCGTCGGAATGCTCGACGATACATCTCGGCATGAACGCGCATAGCGACCTCGACCATCGGGCGGCTGAAGATGATCGTCCAGTCCATCCTGAAAGGCGATTGCCCGATAGTACTGGATCTCGATACAGTCCAACGGAAGCTTTCTGTCTGAATCTTCAAAAAATACTACCAGGTCGCTGCCGCTTGGATTCAAGAAAATCGAGCACCGTCTCGCCTGCGTCGTCAGATCGTTTGCGACATGCCGTGCGACTGGAACCGAAGCGGACAAATCAAGAATAAGTTCCGCCGCACCGACCGCGACGGCGAGCTGCTGATCGCCTGTTGAATCGCGAACGAAATCACCGACATGCGGTCGCGGCGTCGGATCAGAATGGTAGAGCGTCGAAAGCTCGATCGCCAACGCTCGTGATTTTGGCCAGCCAATCCACATCGACGACAGGGCATGCCTGGCGATGTTGTGGGGTGCCAAGTCGTCGTTGTCCACGATCGTCCAGTTGCCAAACCCTGACTTTGTAAGTAGCTCAATCACCTGCGAACCAAGCGCCCCAGCACCAATGGCAATCGTCTTGGTCACGTCGGACTGGGTCGCAGATGAGGCAGCCGCCGACTGCCGTGACAGCCCAAACTGTGGCGACATCACGACGACCGGAACGGACTCATCGTCTGCTCCGCAAAGACCATTGAGCGAGAGCCCAAGTTGTTTCTCGCCGGGCATCTGCATCCACAAGCCGATCGCGATTCCGACCTCCGCGATCGACTTCGGTATCAGGAACGCCCAAGTATCAGTGATTTCTATGGAAGCACTATCGTCGCGTATCAGCGGAAAACCAACGATGATCAACAGCTTGCGTTTCCACCGGTCATTTTCGTCAACATCATTGAACGCATTTGCAAGTTCTCGCCGAAGGTCGCATCCGCTTGTCGCAACCAGTTCACAAAGCTCCGACAGATTGCCCGGTTGCCGGTTGATTGCGGTTCGGCGACGCGGTTCCGTCTTGACGCACACTGCAACCATGTATGCGCCGCCGGCATCCGGGTCGGTGTTCGTGTCGTAAGTTCGGCAATCGTCGCCTTTGAAAGCCGGTCCAATTTGCAAACGTTTCGGCTTGGAATCCGTCCAATCGCGAAACAAGTCGGGCGGTAAGACGACCGTCAGTAGGTTACCGAGCAGGACGGGTTCGAGCGGTTGATCTGCTTGGTGAAGTGTGCCCTGCGCCGTTTCCGCCAACCAGAGTCGAATTCGCTCCACAAAGCGAACGGGCGTCCATCGCATGGCCACCGCCGGCCATGACTCATCATAAAGGCAAAGACTTCTCGGTAGCTCCGTGTCCCGCAAATTGAGATGTGGCACTTCCGGAAAATCGACACGCAGCGCCAGCACTTCCGGGTACCAGTTGTCGGCCTGCGAAAAAGTCACCGCGATGCGCTCGACACGGCGAATATCATGCACTCGTCGTTGTGGGCGTTCGATTTCCGCATCAAAGACGACCGTTTCCTTGACATCGTTTGCTTCTTCGACAGTCCGCCGACATTCAATCAACTTAACAAACGACAAACGATCGGATTCGATTTGCCGAACTAGCGATCGGCAACGCGGGATCGTCAGCGATTCGGCCGCGACAATATCGCCATTCGCAGATAAGAAATCGTTTCGGTTTCTGTTCTCTGGCATGTCCTAACCTGCTCGCAAACCGGCCCGGGGCGCGACGGTCGAGGTGACGGCGGCCGAGCCAACGGCTTGCGGCTTTTTCACCTTCGCCCCCAAGCCCGATATCTCGACCACGACAGGTTTCGGAGCAGACTTCTTGGGGTGTTCCATCGTGACAACGAATTCACCGTCTTTGTCGCTTGCGACTCCGCGATAGTAGTTGGCAGCTTGGCGATGAGGTGGCTGTACATCTTCATCGGCTGGGGTACCATTCGCTGGAATGATCTTGCTACTTGATACGATGATGCAACCCTCTTGACCTTGAGTCTCGAACAACCACGCTAGGTCCGCGACGGGAGCGGTCTTATCCGTTCCACGATCGGGTCCAATTGTTTTGTAGCTGCAATGGTGCGGAAGCCCCATAACATCCCACAGCAGACGATCACCATTCCCGCGAGCCTTCGAGATTTGAACAATTTCCGAGAGCGCCTGGTGAGCAACATCGGACCCGACGAAAAATCGGGTCAATTCAGAATTGAAGGCGAGGGTCGCCTGCATGACAAGCGAGTCACCATTGCGATCAATCAGCGTGTTTTCATCCTGACGCCAAGCAAACGGCGCGTGGACAAAAAACTCTACACCGTCGTCGGCGAGGGTGAGCTCTGGAGCGAGCTGTCCAGCGTCCGTGATGAGGTGCTTGCGAGACTCCAGCGTTAGACCATGCGACTTCAACCAGTCCTTCAGTTTTTTCGGACGCGAGAAGACTCGCACCTCACCATTGTTCTTCAGGCGGTAGCGGGCCTCCGCCTGAATCAGTTTCGCACTCGGGGTAAGATCGTCTCCGCTCTCCGTGATCACATTGGCCGGAACCCAAAGCGTTCCAAGCTCATAGCGATCATCGGATTGGTGCTTGGGACTGTGCTCGAAGTGAAAAAACTCGTCCGCTCCGCGAGTGTGGTCGTCGTCCAAATGAGTGAACGCCGTGATGTCGTAACCCGACTTTTCGTCCTGGTCCAAATCGTCGGCAAGTGATGTCGCAAGGTCGATGCCTCGCTCATCATCATCCTTCAAGTTCGCGACTGCGGCGAAATCGAACAGCAATTTCTTGCCGTTGTCCAAGTCGATCAGCGTGGTGTCGGCGTTTTGGTTCGTGCCGAGTGGGAAAAACGTCAATTTGTGCATAGGGCATCTCCGGTTCGTGTCGGATTTATTCGTAAAACAATGCTTTTCCAATCTTTCCAGTCCAGCCAACAACGAATCCGCTTGTGTAGAGCAGCGCACCCATCGCCAGCAAAGCAGTGCCGTACTCCGCCACAGCGAATGTACCGAACCCCGCAATTGCGATCCCGCAAATCGCGAGCGGTCGCCCCGCAAGGAGCATGACGTTCCATCTGATTGCCGATCGGGACTGGTGTGCGCTCATTTGACTCCTCCATGAGTGTTGAAAATGGACAAAATTGGTTGGAGGCTCCGACCTCTACCAAACACTACGACAAGGCGTTACAACGAAAATTCGGTCCTTTTGCCGACGCCCCGGTCAACCCCCGGGGCCGCAAGCCATCGCGTGAACAACAAATGGCATAGCGAATCTCGCAGAGAGATTCGGTCCACCTGGGCAACAAACGTCTCTGCGACTTTCGCTAACTTGGAATCCAAAAGATCTTGTTCACGCGATGCAAAGCTGTTGCTGGCCGGTTTTGTGGGTGCTGTAGCGCTGGCTCGTAGTCTTCAGTGAAGGGAGGTAACCGCATGAGCAATTCGACATCAGATCCCATCTCGGAGGCGCAGCTTGCATTGGCTTTTCGGCTAATGGATGCCGATGAGTCTGCGCTTGACGATATTCTGAAAGCCTATGGTTCTGGCATCATTCGACTGCTGATGGCGAAGTACAAAACGTTCAATTTCCAGGATGCCGAAGACGTGCTGAGCATCGCGGTTGCCAAACTCTGGGATCGCAGGCACCAGTACGACGAGAACGATGGTGCGCTGAGACCATACCTTTTCAAAATTGCCGACAACACTGCGAAAGACATTTTTAAGAGCGGCTGGTCGCAGGCCAGATTGCTGCCCGTCGATCTCGGCAATGAAAACCAAGTTGAACGAATCCCTGAAGAAACAACCAATGTCGATGAACCAAAGAGAAAGCAAAAAGAACGAGAGAAGAAACAGCAGCAAGAGCTGGTCGACCTGAGGTCGGTTCTGGATGCCCTTCCGGTGAATGAGCGTGCTGTGGTGATGTCAGACGCCTATGCGAAAGACAGGGTCACCGATTCCGGAAAACTCGCTGATGAACTGGGAATTGCTGTCGGATCGGTGCGAGGCTATCGCAGCAGAGCGTGGAAGAACATCCGCAGTAGAATGGCTGAACTTGGCTACAAGTTGCCCGCAAAGGGAGACGTTGATGACAAGTGACCAAAACATGAAAGATTACCTACACCGAAAGCTTGTGCCACCGGGATTTCGTCCCCTGACAGATGATGAAATCGAGCGAGCATTGGACCTCATGGACGAAGGGCCTTTGGATGTTGAAACTGTTTTGCGAATCTTAGCCAAATCAAGAGGCGAGATCTCGCTAAGCTACAAGACCGATGATAGTGATCCAAAGTTAATGGAAGAGTGCGACGAATCCAACGAGCTGTTGGCGCTTCATCGCTCGGAGGGCGATGTGGAGTCAGAGGAGGTTCGCGATAAACTAGAGAAGTATCGACAGCAAGCGGAAGAGGACGAGGAACCGAACAACGCGGTGGGCGACGATGACGCTTGACTGGAAGATCGAACAATCGAGATTGCGGAAAGCTACTGAGTTGGGTGAACAGGTCGCCTCCGAAGCTGGATTTACCGAGGCACCGATTGACCCATTCGTGGTCGTCAAGAACGAACGTGGGCGTATCAAAGCGTTCGGGGATGATTTCGGCGATGACTTTGACGGTCGCCTCGAATATCGAAAACATCGCTTCCTACTGTTTTACAACACGAAATACGATGATTGGCAGCACCAAGGACGCCACCATCCAAAGGTCGTCTTCACGATTGGACATGAGCTTGGCCACTATTTCATTGAACGCCACCGAAGCTATTTAATGAGCGGTGGTGGTGCACATGGTTCGGATACTCAATTCCAGTCGAATCGTGTCGTTGAACGGGAAGCAGACTGCTTTTCGGCTGGCCTACTGATGCCAAGATTCTTACTGAACAAAGTGGTGAACCGAAATCCACCGACGCTGGAATGGGTCAAGCAGGCTCGCGACGCCTTTCAGGTTTCTATAACGAGTATGCTGGTCCGCTGGGTTGAAGTTTGCGATTTCCCGTGTGCAGTCGTTTCGATTCGCGACAACCGTATCGAATGGGGATTTTGCTCGCCAGCTTTGAAACGTTGTGGGGCGTATCGAGTCCGGCGAGGGAACGAGATCACGTCTCGAACTACGCTGGCGTTTATCCGAGCGGACGACAGTTTCGGGGTGCACCGAGAAGGAGTCGGTGAAAGCAGTGCATCTCTTTGGATTTCAGGCGACAATTTGAAATTTGTTTTTACTGAGCATCTCTTCGTAATTCCGAGTACTCGACAACTGCTTGTTTTCTTGACCGCCGATGAAGACGACGTGATTCAATCGACCGAGTTCCATTTGGATGGGTGATAGCGTCGCGCCATAGACCAAGAACTCAAATCGCCCGAGCTGTTCCCACTGTCTCTACCTTCACGATATCACCATTATCATCCATTTCAAAAGAGCATCGACCGAATTCGGAAAGTGTGCCAAAGCTACTGATCCTTGCTGAATGACGAAGCAAAACGCTTTGCGGACTGGTTGGACCCGGAAGCTGGGGAGACGCCAGTGTGCTTGTTAAGAAAATCGAGTCTGCAAAACGACCAGCCTCTTCCAAGATTTCCCGTTGCGGCAACGAGGAAGAAGCGTAGGCCGTCACGACGGCAGCCTTCGGACGGCCAAACATCTGCCAAAGTCTGTCAGCACGTCCATTCTTCGATCCATGGTGTGCAAGTTTGACGAGTGTTGCATCGGACAACTTTGCCCCACAACGTTCCATCGCATCTTGCCACCCTGGTTGTTCGATGTCGCCGCCAAGGATGACACGAGTCTGGTTCCAGTTGATCGCCAAGCCAATCGAGCAAAGATTGTGATCTTGATGTGTGCCGATAAAACGGCGCTGGTCATCGAAACAATTTTCTAGACGCCTTTCATAAGCGCGAGCTTGGTTCGATGAGGGGCCAAATCCGACGATTGTAAAACCCTTAGGCCAGGGCGTCGGTCGTCCAACGGTAGTGTCGATATTCAGCTTCAACCACTCGGTTCGCGCTCTCGCATTCCTCGGCCTGTCGCAGAATTCTCGGACTTTGACTGCCAGTTGATCCAACGACCGGATGTCTTGCTTGGGTAGCGTTCCTTTTTTCGTCGCAAGATGCTTAGCCTTCAACATTGACTTCATCATGTTTGCGCCACAAACAGCAGGGCTCCAGAATTCGCGGATCGGAAGCGCATCGAAGACGTGATGTAACCCCGCATAGTGGTCGTCGTGCGGATGAGTCATGCAAAGGAAGTCGAGCGATTTGACGCCCGATGCGATCGCGAACTGCAACGCATGATTCGTCGCCGGGTCCTTTCCATCGTTAGCATAGCAGTCGATCATCCCCCACAGACCGTCGGGCATGCCGACCAAAATGCTTTCACCCTTGGAACCACCGAAAATATGAATTTTCAGCATCAGATCACTGCGTGACGTCAGGTTCGCAGAAATGCTCGCCGAGCAAGGCGTCGACGTGAGCGTCGATCTCGTCTAATTCAGCTTGGGATACCGGTGGCGATAAACGATCTTGGAACTTAGCGTCGATGACGCCGCCGATCTTGAAGATTTGGTAGTCCATTTGATCGCCAGGCTGCATATCGCGGCGAGGCATATCAGACTCTTTGAATCGGAGTTGTTCGCTCCAGTCGGTCGCCGCATCAGCGAGGTACACGACAACTTCATTATCTTCATACTGCACGAACTCTGCGGAGAACGTGTGCATTGCTTCCACTGCTGGACGGCGACTTGGGCTGATCGCAGGCCGCCCCTTCGTTCCATGATGCGCGGCACGTATGAATTGAACGCCAATTGAATCGGCAATGCTTGTTTCGCTTGCGGGATTAAGCCCGACAAGATGCGACTTCGACACTCCTACATGCATCGCGGGAGTGAGACGCAGTCCAGGATAGCTGGTATCTAAACCTTGCAGATCAATGACATCACCCTGAGGTCCAATCAGAAAAGACTGGTCCTCGGGCATTTTGAAATCGTCCATGCCAGTCAAAATTCTCATGGACAACGAGCCTGGTGAAACAACATCGCCAACGCTGCGGTATTGTGAGGACGACAATTTGCATTTGCGAAGAGCCAATGTACTTGCTGCGATATGCTTTCGGTCCTGGACAACGATTGCGCCTGATGGTTTCTTCGTTTTCAATTCGTATACGGAAACGGCGACTTTATCTGCACCATACTGAATCTTAGTTTGCGGTCGCTTAACCATCCGACATCAACTCGTTTGGAGGTGACGGAAGGTCTGTCTCTTGGTCTTCGGGATCACCGCCAAGGATGGTTGCATTGATTGGTTTTCCTTCCATTAGAATCTGCTTGGTTAAATTCGCTTTTCTCAGTGCGCGTTCACACTGATTGAACAACTGCAGCAAGTCTGGCGTGTCCAGGGTGACGCTCAGAGAGTTGGCTCCACCGCGGCCAAAGTATTCCAGCCGAAGATTGTGCGAAATGATCGCGCCGTCGATGTCGTCTACGTCGTCATCAAAAACGGGCCGAACATCGGTTACAAGCCGTGCCGAGCGAAACAAGTGCATGTGTTCATAGGCGAGCGATGCAGCCTTTGACACCGCACGAACTCCAGGCATCGAGATCAGTCGAGTCAACAGAGAGCTAAATTGATCGTCCCACCACTGCGGCGACTTGTCCGAATCGGCAACCGCCATTCGCAGTGCTGCGATTATCTCCCCCGCTTCGACTCCGCTGCTGTGCATCAAACCGTGCAGCGAGACGGCCTGTTCGGCAATCCTTTCTACATCTTCGTCGGCAATCTTCGCGCGAGCGATCGCCTGAAGCAGTTCCCCAGGGGTCAAAGGGATCGGTCGGGCAGATCCGATGAAAGCGACCGCAGAAGCCAGTTTTTCACGATCCAACTTCGCCAAATGTTCGAGCGTGCTTATCTGCTCGGGTCTCGGGGTAATTTGGATGGACATGCGATCGCTGTGCAAATTGGTTTCCGAGGGGCCTGGCCTTCCTAGTGTAGTCGATCGGTGATTTGATTTGCAATCGAAGGTGTCAGCCGGACGCTTTCGGCCTCCGAGTCCCAGACTGCCGCGAAAAGTGGCCGCGTTTTGCTACATTCTTGGTCAATCGAACGTCGTGCCTGCCCGCCACTGCGCATCGCGTGAACAACCATGGCGATAGGGGTAGGGAAGTCCGGTTGAGCCGGACTCCCCTACCCCTATCCTTTGAAACCGTCAGTTGTTGTTCACGCGGTACTCAATGTGGATTCGTCAAAATCGTAACGGATCAATTCCCCGAAGTTCCGGCGAACTTTGGCGGGTGCGTGTCCGAAGTGCCTCGCTACTCGTTTGATCGTAGATTTCCACCTAAACGCTGACTACTGTATGAGCAAGAAAAAGTCACCCACATCGCTTTCTGGTGGAAAGGGATTCGGCTACGAGGACTACGTCGCTGCCAAGTTCCTTGTCGATATGTTGCTGGGGATTCCGTCATTTGGCGCTGAGGTCGGGCACGTTCAGCGAGTTGACTGGCAAGCAAAGGACATGCGGCGACTGCTGGACGATCTTGTCATCACATTCAGCCTGGACGCGACACCGCACGTCGCCGAATGCTCCGTGAAGATGAAGCGTCAGGTTACCCGAAACGGCTTACCACCCGACTTCGTGGAAGCAGTTTGGGAGCAGTGGCTTGGAAACGGCTTGCGTGCTTTCGACCGAGGCAATGATTTCTTTGTTCTAGTCACCAAGAATCTGGCTGACAGCGTTGCTGAAGCCTTTGAGCGGTTACTCAAACAGGCAATCGCAACGGGAACGCAATCCGAACGGTTGCTGGAGCGAATCGTCGGCGGATCGAGAAGCGAAGGTGTTCAGGCATCGAAACTGCAGCGAACTCTACTCGAAAGTCTTCATTGCCCAGACCACGTCAACGACGGCAAGAACACCGGACCAGCGGCAACATGTCGATTGTTGCAACGAATCCGATTATTTACTTTTGACTTCAAGGCTGAGCCATCACGAGATTCCATTGAGGCGATCGGACACTGCCGACAGATCGTGCGTTCCGGATTGCTGCAGGATGCGAGAGATCTTTGGCAATCGCTTATCTTCATCTCGTCGCAACTGCGAGAAGAGGGCGGAACGATTGACCTTCCGGTTCTCTTGGGCAAGCTACGAGGTAAATTCGATCTCACTGACTACCCCGATGACGGGAAAGATTGGGCGACCATCCACGCTCACGCCAATGACTTTTTCGCGGACATTCAAACGCATGTTGGCGGGCATAGTTGCTTGGTTCGATCAACTGAGGTTGATGCTGTACTGGAACAGTTCTCGCGAGTTCCGGGCTGCATACTCTCTGGTCCATCGGGTTCAGGGAAATCTGCCATTTCAAAAATTGTTGGGCTTCATCGGTTCTCTCATCGCGTCGTACTCCATTCAAGCGTCTTGCAGTCAGGGAGGTTGATGACGGCTCAATCTGAGTTGGGTATCCGAAATGAGTTGATAGGCGTCGTTGAACGGTGTAGCGGTGACTGCCTGCTCGTCTTTGATGCTTTAGACAAATGCACCGACGAAGGCCTTCGACTGGCCGGACGCTTGATTGCGGATATCCTCGGCAAATCGAAATGTGGGCATGTAAAGCTTTTGATTTCGGCTCAGGATGATTTACTTGACAAAATAAGTGCGACGCTCGCCGCTTCGGGTGTTCTCCCCGGTGTTTTTTGTACTCGGTCTGTTCCGCTTCCTAGCAAAGAAGCTGTCGCACTCTTGGCTGCCAATGCTCCGGGGTTCGCGTTCCAAAACCTGAACGACGATCTCAAGTCGTTGTTGCAGAACCTTAAGATTCTTGACTGGGTATTGCTGGCTGCAAAGAGCGGTTGCGACTTGAATGCCTCCGGGGTCACCGGCCTCATCTCTCTAATCGACTTTCTTTGGAAGTCATGGATCGAAACGGGCGAACACTCCATCGGGCGTTCCGGTTTGTTGAAACGAATTGCGGAAATGGAGGCCTCTTCGTTCTCAATCGGTGTCCCACTGGATCAATTGGCGACGCCCGAGCATCAGGTTCTCAAGTCACTCGAAGCGGACAGTTGCGTTCGACTTTGTGATGAACGTGTCTCTTTCTCGCACGATCTACTTGGCGACTGGGCGAGACTCAGGTTGCTGGTGACGAATGATCCAACGGTTGGGGAAACGCGGCGACGATGTGCGGCCGAACCTCGGTGGCATCGCGCCGTGCGACTGTATGGTCGTTGGTTGCTCAGTCGCGATAATAACGCTGAACGATGGCGATTGGCGATCGCAAGAGTCGACGACGATCAGCCTGATGGAGCGATCATTCGCGATCTGTTGCTCGAAGCGATGCTGGTGGCCGAGAATTCCGCCACATTACTTCAGCAGTGCTGGTCAACCTTGATTGCAAACGACGGTAGGCTGCTTCGACGGCTATTGGATCGCTTGCTGGTGGTAGGCACTGTGCCTGACCCGCGTTTCGTCAGTCTATTTGTTTCCAGCGATATCCGTTCGCAATTGGAGGCGAAATTTCGGCTGCCTAACTGCCCCACCTGGTTTGCCGTGGCGATGATTCTTGACGAGCGCGTCACCGATGTTGTTCGTCTGGCATCAACTGAAGCGGCAAAAGTCTGCCATCTGTTTCTGACCAAGATGCCTGTCATGACAAAGAAGGGAAACATCTTTCCCGCACGAAGCGAACTTGGCCGAGTCGCCATAGAAATTGCTAAGGAATGTCAACGACGGCTCGCTCGCGACGAATGGATGGAGGAGTCCATCGCTCAGACTGCTTATGAGGCGCTGCTAGCTGCGGCAAGCGAATCTCCGGACGATGTTACGGAGATCATGTTGCAGCTTGCCCATCGGCGTCCACCGTCCGAAGAGCTGAACGAGATTGCCGCAGTAGCAAGAAAGGCGAGAGTCGCGTACGAGGCCGAGCGTCAAAAAGACCCGCAATACGCGGAACTCATCAGAGTTCGTAATTCGGCTCCGTCGTTCATCCAGCGCGGCAAGCGTCGCAAGCCGTGGCCAGACGGCCCAAGTGATCGACTTCCCAATGGGTTGCAGGAAGCGATCCTAAGCGTGTCGGCGATCATTCCACTGGCATCAAGCCGTCCAGAGATCGCGGTTGAGCTATTGCTTGCTGCCTCGATCGAAGACCCTCAGTACCAATCATGGGATGGTGGATCGTTATGGAGGGACGATTGCGGAATTGAGGACTGGGATGACGGATACCCACCTCTGTATTTACGAGGGCCGTTTCTACCTCTGCTTCATTCAAAGCCCGACGCAGGTCTTGACTACGCGATTCGCCTAGTCAACTTCGCAACCAAACGTTATCTCGACACCAGTTACAGAAACTACTCAATACGATCACAGCGAGATGGAGTAACGCCAGCAAAACGAGTCGATCCGCAAATCGAACTTGAAATCGAAGGCAAGCAGCGTCAGTGGCTTGGAAACGATTCAATGTTCCGTTGGCATTTGGAATGCTCCTTCAATCGGAAGTTGGCTCTCTGCGTGTTGATGGCGATCGAGAAGTGGTTGGAGCAACTTCTTGAATCTGGCCAGGACATCGAGCCGTACGTCAGGAAAATCATGCTCAGAAGCGAGTCTGTCGCATTTGCCGGCGTCCTGAACAGCGTGGCGAAGCGAGATCCTTCGTTGTTGAAGAGCTCAATGCTGCCTCTTCTCGGCGTCCTAGATTTGTACTTTTGGGATCGCTACGCGATTGATGCTTCGTTTGGTGCGAAGACTTGGGAGATTGCTTGGTCACTGGGTGACAAGCCGTTGGCGGACCTTGCGAGGAAGTGGCACACTGCCGAGCATCGCATGATCCCACTGATAGAGTTGACGACGACAGCGATCGCTGAATCGGACAGCTTGCATCCGTTTTTCAGTCAGTGCTGTTCACGGTGGGAGTCGCTGACAGAAGCGAATGACGCCGATTTAGTTCTCGCTACTTTGATTGCGCAACTAAACCCTGGCAATTACCGAGCAGCATCGACTACTGACGCAAAACCACGTTTTATCCATGAACCACCAAAAGGGCTCACTGAAAGACAGCAGGAACGAACAGAGGGATTGAACGAACCATACCCACAGATGTTGTTCCCCATGCAGTGCAGGAAGGCAATCGAGTCGGGGCGGGCGTTCGATGACGAAACTGCCGAAGCAGTTTTTTTGCAGACCCAAAAATTCGCTGCCGCAACGGGTGTGTTGAGTCCGCTAACCAGCGGAACTGCATCGGCCGTCATGGGCGGCATTGCGGTGCTACTGAACCTCGCGAGACCATGGCTGTTGGCCGAAAGCGAGAGAATGCAATGGTGCGAGAATCAATTGGAGACGCTTTTGCAAACGCCTCCATCCCGCGAGGAATTTGAATTCCCGGACACTCCGTCGCAGTGGAACTGGGAGAGTTTTGTTTGCGAGGCAGCCGTTTTGATGCTTGCAGCGGGCCGAGACTCGTCGGCGATTCGTGAGCTTTCAGCGCGTGGCGTTGTCGCATACCACTACGAAACGATCTCACGAACCATGTTGTCCGTGTTCGAGAATCGTGAGACGTTAGGCGACGACTTCCACGCTTTGCAGGCTCTTGCAATGCGATGGTCTTTTCTACGTCGCACGATTGAGCACACGACGTACTTGCAATCAAACCTTCAATCTGGCCTTGACTGCGGATTTGAAAGAGACGGAGATGAAGTGCGATTGGATGTCCTGAATGCCAAGAAGGAACGTCGTCAGATCGAGTGCGATGATCTCATTGAGGACTTTGTTGATCGTTCAATCAAACCGTTAAGTATCTCCGAAGCTCAGCGTTTAGGAGTTAAAGCGCAGCGGGAGATTGATGAGCAAACGCGTCCGAAAATCGCCCCATCACCACAAGACGATTTCAGGGAAATCGTGACGCGGCGTAAACCCAGACGCGAACTTCATCGGGCCGACATTTGCATCGACACGCAAGTTATCTCATCAGCGTTCTGCTGGTTGGGGGCACGTGCGGCATGGCAACCAGATCGAAGTAGAGAATCGCTAGAGCTTGTCCAAGAAATCCGCGATCTCCTTTTGGGTAGTTTGCCCCGTGATCCCCAAGAATCGGATGCAGAAATGAGCGATCACCCAACCGCAGTGGACGGCTGGATGTATGACATTGTAGCGCGAGCAATTTGCCTGTCGGCGTCGCCATCCGTTGCTCGGGAACTATGGCGACCCATCGTCACGTTGCCGGTTCATCTTCACGATTGGACGGAGCGATTCTTTTGGTCATGGTTCAGCGATGGCTATGCCTTCTCGGCATCGCCTGAACAGTTCGTCGCTCACTGGAAGGAAATGATCGAGCTAGCGATCACGCTGCCAAGTTTCGATTTGGATAGGTCGCGACAACGCGAGGTGAGTGAACTTGTCTTTAACCTTCTCGGGTTGAAGTACCCAGCCGGAAACTTGGCAAAGGATGCCGAATACGCCGACGCAATCGCGAGCATGGCAGACGTTTGGGAAAGAGTGGCCCAGAAGTGGTTGCACCTTCCTCTCGTCGGGAGTCACTTTGCGATGATTTTGATTCAGCCAGCGTTTGCCCGACTCTTGTGTTCGGGAGTCAAGTGGCTGGCTTTTGCCGTTTCTAGAGCCGACGACTACCCATTCTGGAGAGAGCGAGACATAGAGTCCAGCATGGTTTCGGTTTTGAACGAATGTTGGGAACGCCACAGCGACGAAATCAAAATCGACAACGAACTACGCATGGCGTTCAATGAGCTTCTCACGACACTTGCGTCGCGAGGAAGCCATCCCGCGACAGTTCTCCGTGACCGTGTGTTGGACTCTTTGGGACAGGCTTTTTAGGGATGCGTCAGCGAAATCTTCATACAAATCGCGTTATCAAACGTCGCCGAGAGTTTATCGAGCAGACCGAATCTCTCTGCGAGATTCCCTACGGCATGTGGTGTTCGTGCGATGGTTAGTTGCATGGGAGCTGGTCTTTGCAGTTTCGCCATTGTTCGCGTACTGCGGTTCTCAGTCGCTTCAAACCGGGAAATTCAGCTAAGTCGCAGTCGCTTTGCCGTGCTCGACTCGATCCCGGTTCCGTCATGTTGACAATGACACTGATTTGCGATGGCACTTCTGTCAATAAACTAGAAACGTCGCTTTCCGTTACAAGTTCACTCAGTCCGAATTCCATCGCAGTCAACTGCTCCGAGATCCTTGTCAGTCGTCCCAGCGTCATTTCGTTGGTTGAAATTGGATCATTCATAATGGATAAGTCGCCGCTGCTTGTCGTCGAGGGCGGATCGAGTGATGGCTGTTGTGCGACCAACATCGACGCTTGACGTATCATGTTGGGCTCCGTCGCTGGCGTCCAGGATACGTTTGCTGGGGGACATGCGACGGTCGGTTGCTGCGTTCCCATTACCGGGACATGCAAGTGGTTAGTCACCCCGTAGGGCGTGGCGACATAAACGGAAACGTAAGTGTGCGTCTGCCCGTTTTCGCAAAGTTCAACCGTGTTGACGCAGTGGGGGATTGTTACCTGCATCAATTCGCGGCTGATCAATCGCACGTGTGGAATACACAGTCCACCGGCGAGCACTTTGGTGTCATGCACACTGAAATTGTCGCCGACCAGGAACAGAGTGGTGCCTTTGCCCTCGCAAGCGGCCAAACTTGGCGTGGAGAGCGAGTTGTTGAGATTCTCCAAGGCCGTCGTCAGCTTGCTGCACGTCTCCGCGTCTTTGCATTCGAGTCCTTCCGTGCCTTTGACGCATCCAAGCGAACAGGAACAGTTGCCCGCATCCGATGAAACGTTGATTCCGGGGGCACCGTACCAGCCGATCAATTCAGGTGAAAGATCTGTCACGCCCGTGTTAAACATCTCGAAGCCGCCGAGGGTGTTTTCGTAGGGCACCAGAGACCGCTGCGTTTGCAATGGCAGTTCGCGATCAAGTTGATCGACTCGCTTGAGCAGGCGTTCCAGTTCGCCATCGCGGTACAAGTGTTGGCATTGAGCGCAGTTTGCACGGGAATTTCGCATCGCCGTGATCGCGCGACTGAGCTTCAGACTATCCTTCATCGTCAACGCCGAGTTCTTCGGGTTGGTGAGCTTGAACCAATTGGTTCGCACGTTGAAGTCGGCGTACGGCACAAAGGATGGCATCAATACCATCGCGACGCATTCTCTCTGGCCCGGTTCAATGCGTCGATGCTTGAGGTCGCCATCGCGGGAAGTGCCCATGATGGTTTGGCAGAGCGCCCCGAGCGTTCCCGGTGTTTCGAGTGCTTGAACGCGTGGATAAAACCGCCAGCCGAACGTGTCGCGGCCATGGCCAAATCCAACGATGGTACGGTTGAGCGAGATCGTTTCAATTTGCGTTTCCATCTCGCGAGAGAACTGAGTCAACGAGTTCACACCGATCTGTCCGGTCGCAAAACCTAGCGCCAATGCGAATTGGAGTTCGCGACGACGCTGCGAGACATCCGCGACATTCTGATCTTGCGCCACGGGATCGACGGCGAAGACGTGAATCGGCCAGCGGACGCGCACGTACTCTTTGAAAACCTCGTTCGCGGACTGGAAGCGAACTTGAAGATCTTCGAGTCCACGCTCCGGCTTCATCACCGTATCGGGAAGAAAGAAACACTGCTCCTGATCGCTTCGCAGTCTGTAGGCATCTTGAGCATTTGCCAGCTTGCGGACGTCTTGATTGAGTCGTTCATTGAGCAAGGCGGATTCGACGACGATCGCCCAGGCCAATACCTCGACGCTTTTATTCGCCACCGTCGTTCCATCTGACATCGCGATTTGTGAAAGAAGCGGCGACAGCACGATCGCACCGTCCGACGCGACAAGTGAAGCGAAGTTCGGCTGGAAGGCCGTGTGCCCGTGTTGGTGGAGTTGGCTGAAGAAGTAGCTCCGATAAGCGTCGACGGACGGGACTTCAGACGAGTTGCGTTCAAAGTGGCCGCCACGAATTTGGCTGGCCAACATTGATTCGGGCGAGGCGAGCTCCGCGTAGAGGTGCAGGTGTTCGGGGTCGCTGAGCAGTTCGTAGGCCGCTTGGGCTTCCGCATTGAGAAAGCGACGTGCATCCAGAAGATCGACGCGATTTTCAACGCAGGGTTTGTCGTTGACGCTCTTGGGTCCGCCTGCCCATCGAATGTGAGTTCCGTAGTAAGCTTCGTCGAAGAACTTGGCTGCCACCAGCAAGTTGTCGATGCCCATTACTTCTTGAATCGACGACGGGTTGAGCGGATACAAAGCGCGACGCGTTCGCCCCGACGGTGCTGATGACTGGACGCCTTCAGCATCCTCGGCAAGCTCTGCCAAGCTTACTTCGACGAGCGTGTAACTCGCGTTTTTAGTATCAACAAGTCCTAGTATCCAGATGTGCTCGCCAACAAGTTCTGCATCCTTGTCTTCTAAAGCCCTCGCAAAATTTTCAAAAAACTTTTCTTCGATAACCTTATTAAATTCTTCGATGTCACGTTTCAATGGAAGATTTAGATCTAATTGTCCGGCTTTCGCTGCTCTGCCGACAGCCATTGCTTGCTGATCGGGCTCCAACAAAATCACGTTGGGCGAACTTACTTTCCCTCCTTTGGGATTTATTTCAGGTTTCCATGACTCCTGCAGCAAATCGCTCAAGTTTTGCTGAAAAGTCAATAAAGCTGACGGGATTACTTCATTGTTCGGAATGCCGTAAATTGTCCTTTTTGATGCTTGCAAATCTGTTGTCAATGAGGGGGCATCGAGTCCTGATTGCGTTATCTGTTCACTGAGTTTTGTCAAACCCACCTCTTTAAATTGTGTGACTTGAGTAAGAAATTTTTCTACTGCAAGATCATTTTCTAGAAAATCGTTGATGTAAGGTTTTGCTTCGAGAATGAACGACTGCTCGTTTGACTGTGGCTGAAACTGTTTGAATATGGTTTTGAGCTTGGCTACGGTATTGCGAGCTGCCACTAGACTTACCTTCGCCTCAAATGCGTCCAGTCGTTCTGTTACCCGCACCAACGGCAACCCTAGAAAGTCGACGACGTCGTTGACAACCAAGTTCTGAAACGTGGTCGGCAAAAGATCGTCACTGATGACGGGCTCCGCCGTCACGGTCACCTCGGCTCCGAAGCCCTCGCGGGTGAGCTTGCCTGGAAGGATCGAGACTGGGATGCGAACCAGGTTCAGTGAATAGCCGGGCGAATCGCTCGTGTCATCGCCTTCGTTGATGCGACGTAGTTCGTGCAAGTGATCCAAGTATCGAGAGCGCTGGTCAAGGAGGACGGTTGGTTCAAGCGAGATGCCGGGTGCTTTCGCGGAGGGATCTGACCTGAAGCCGAATGACGTGAAGTCAGTTTCTAAATTCTTCGCGTTGGCGAGCTTGGCCTCGGCTACCGCGGTCGTCGTGTCTCCTGCGGGTGCGTCTGCGGGCGTGACGGTTGCGCCAGCCGCATTCGACAGAGCGATTGCCTGGGCAAGAAACGAGCTGTCCGATTGAGAAATGGATGCGTTGATCGACTCATTAAACTGGTCGATTTCCCGGAACATCATCCGTTCGTATTCGTCACGATGTTTCGTCAGGCGAGCCTCACCCCAAATGTCTGGCTGCTTGGTGACGACCGAGCCGTAGGTGTCGATGTGGTGTTCGACCCAGTCAATGTGTTCGGCAAGGCACTCCATCGCCCCATCTTGACCAAGCGAAGGCTCTGTCCCGTGATAGCTCGCTTCCGTCACCAATCGTTTCAATTTCGCCAGCGGATTTTCCGCTGATGCCAGTGGAGCGAAGATGGTTTGGCCCAGGATCAGCGCTGCCAAAAACGCTCGAAGGATCGCATTTGCATTCCGCATCAGACAGGTCCTCCCAGACCAACTCAGTGCAAATAGAACGTGACGACATTTGGCAGGTTGGGGACCGGTCGTCCAAGCCTTCATCACATGGGGATCGTCATCGCTGAAATGCCAGCACCATTCTCGCGACCGGCGTAATCGCTACTATCCTTATCGTCACTGCTGGGGGGATTGCTTCCGGTAGAAGGCGAGTTTCTTCGACAAAACCGGTGCAATCCGCACGAATTCGTTAAGATGTGCGGGTTAGAGGGGCGGGAACGACGCTCGGTCGTGTACGCCCAGCGATTTTACGAGGGCAATACAACTTGGCCTACTCGGACTCATTTTCCGGAGTCGGAGTTGGCAACGGGTCAGCCAACGGCTTTTCGGTCGCATTGTCCAACGTCTTTTCGTTCGTATTGCCCGGCGGTTCTTCGCCGGGAGCCTTCTTGGCTGGATCTGTCTCGACTGATAGTTCTTGGGCGTTTGGCGAACCGTCTGCTGAAGACGGTGAACCATCGGTGGCAGCCTTTCCTGATCTGGCTTTAGCAGCGTCTGTTTCTGAGCTGCGTGGCTGTCCGGAGTTCACGGCACCATCGTTGGGAATTTCCGTATTCGCCGATACTTTCCCGTCAACGGCACCTGCAACGCCCAGGAATACCAATTTTTCTTGGCTTGGAAACAAAAGCGTCAGCAGTTTTTGCACACTGGCTGTCCGTTTCGACTTCTCGGACTTGAGTTCCTGCTCAAGCACACCCAAGCGTTGATAGAGACGTGTGATGAGCATCAGATCGGGTGACCCCTTTGGCAACTCAGCCAACCGCGACTCAATCACAACTTTTGACTCCGATAAATTTTTGATCGAAGCGTCGAGTGTTGCAATTGTCTTGAGTTGTGTGTGAATCTTGGTCAGTGTTTTCGCCAGCTCACTGTCCAGAGGTGGGTCAAATTCTGCAAGCTTTTTGACATGCTCTTTCACAGTTTCGGGTTGAAGATCCGCCAGGTCCGCGTTGGAGAACGAGTCGTTCGGTTTGGAGTCGACCACGAACGATCGTATCTCGGCAGAATCGACGTCCTCGACTTTCGCTTTTCTGGGGAGGTAAACTTGGATCCGTGATGACTTTCGATTCTCGACGCTGACAACGGTCGCTTGATGTTTTCGTACCGTCAGTCGACCTTCCTTGAGTGAGACGACTTCATGCCATCGCTGGGAATCTGATTCGGAAGCGACGCTTATCTGATCGGGCGACACAGGTCGGAACCGAACCAATGCTGGTTCCTTGCCGGCGCTGCCAGTCGGTTGAATCGGATTGGTAATCTCGGTCGTATAGAGCAGACGTTCATTCGCAATGACCTGCACAGCGCCTTTCGGAATGGTTTGCCCACCTGGATTGTTCAGTTGGCTAACCAGATATGCAGAAACGCCATCGGTGGCGACGATCGAATCTTCCAATTCAGACATTTCAATCGGGTACCCTTGCAAATTGCCAATGGGAACAGTGATTGAATGCTTTGACTGCATCGTCACCTGAAACTCCAACAACAGGCCACTGCCGTTGACAAGAAGAATGGCTTTTGACCATTCCGCATTCGATGCCGATGCGTCTTTGACGGTTAGAAAGCTACTCAACCGCGTCGCTTGCCCTGGTGTTCGGTCGATATCATGTCGCACGCCGACCGCATCGGAAATTCTGTGGGGACGAAGGTAAGTGATGATGGCTTTCTTACCCTCTTTACCAGAAACCTTAACTTCGATTATCTTCGAGGGGGGTGTCGCGTCAGAAATGGACGTCGTGAATGGAACATTTGAGCGAAGGGACGCCTCGACTGGTTTAAGTTGGTCGGCGGGGATTGTGATCGAAAGCGTCGCGTCGTCATCTGCTTTCAAGTCGGCGGTACATTGAACTTGCACCTCAGTTGCGGTGTAAGTGGCCTGCGAAACCGAAAACAACTTCGTTTCGGCGGACAGTGAACCTGAGAGTCCGATTGCCAAAATCACTGCGACGGCAGTGGTTCGAAATGCAAATAGGTTGGGCAATTTGGCGACTCAGAAAAAAGGTTTGTGCTCAACAGGTCACGGCGGTGCCTGTGACAAACCATCATAGCACGATTGCGACATACTCAGCTTCGGAAGTGGCCTAGGGACGAGTCCGGAGCAGACAGCGACGCCCTCGCCGCGTTGGAAACAGTAGGAGACATAGACACCCTCAACGTATTGGTCGGGCGCGACTGGATCAACAGTTTCCAATCTTGACTTAACGAGTTCTGAGCAATCGCTCGATCACTTCCGGCCAGCGGTCGGGGAATTCGTAGTGCAGTGATTGCTGGAGCGAGAATAGCGTCGTGCCGATGACGCCGCCGCGGCGGCCGTCGAAGTGGTCGAGGTGATGCTTGCGGACCCAGTCACAGACAGACTCGACTGTGAAATCGATCGCGAAGGGCTGCCCTTCGAAGGGGCTCAGTGGTGGATAGCCTTGCAATTGCTTGGATGTGATTGGTAGGCGAATTTCGCCAAACAGGAACGGAAACTGAGTGCCCATCGTGCGAGCCAGACCAAAGAACGTCACTTGGTTTCGTTCGATGGGGTAAGCACCGACGCATTCTTCTTGGGCTTCGCGGATTGCGGTGTGAAACGGGTCGTAGGTGCCGGTTTCGTCGAGGTCTTCGGGTTGTCCGTCACCGCTGACGGCAGGCTGCAGTTGACCTGGATTCCATGACACTTTCTTGCTGCGCGTGGACAAGTAGATTTTTCGATCGCTGGTGACGACCGACATGTTCACGGCGATGGGATTGGACATTCCGCTATCGGCGAGATCCTCCAAATCGGCTCCGTACTTTTGTAGGATCGATTTCCCGCAGGGCAATTTGAAATGCCGATCGCCATTGGTCAATCGAGTGTAATAGTATTCGGTCCAGCCCAGTCGAAGTTGCAAGGGTTTGTCGCTTGTCCCGCCGGTCGCGTTGGGGCCGCCGTAACGGTAATCGCACAACCGCACTTGCTTGCCATTGAACAGCGTTTGGCTTTTCTCTGCTGCACCGGCTTCGAGCTGAGCAATTCGATCGGGCAGCCCAAGGCGAATGTCTTCGGGAGGGGCGTAAGTTCGCCGATCGATCGGACCATCGCAGACGATATCACCGTCCTGGTAACGAGTACGTCCGTTGCCGCCGGCAAAGATCAGTACTTGGACTTGCACGTCGCCCACGCGATAGAAGTCGTGGCGATGGCGTGGAATGCTGTATTCTTCTTCCAGCAATCGGGTCAGCGCTCGTTCCTTGTCGTTAATCAGATCAAACAACTGCAGCCGTCCGATGTGTTCATGCATTGAAGTCCAATCGGCAGTCGGTTCGATCAAGATCGGATAGACCTTGCCGTATAGCGCTGGCAACGCCATCGCCTGCTTCACTTCCCAGCGCACCCATTCGGACTCGAGCGCGGCGGGCGACAACAGAACCAGAAACATCTTCGCCTGTTGCAGGTTCTCGACGATTTGAGGCCGAAAGTAACTCCCCCGCATGGATCGAGGTGAATAGAAGAAGTCGATGTAATGGAGACGCAGCAACTCGACAATTTCATCTGCGGATTCTTGATCGCGCGATGAAAAGCTGATGAAGGTTTTCACGGTAGAGGCTCGAGTTTCTTCGTCTCAATTCGGCTGTGACGACAGCCGTACTTCGGCGTCTTGGAGTTCTTCGATGCGGCGGCTGTAGTTGTGTTTTTCGATGAGGCGACGGGCTTCTTTCAGTTCGGTTGACGCATCTACTTTCAAATTTTCCCCTTCACCCTTCAAACTTCCAGCGAGCCTTGCTCGCGTCAGGTGGATGTCGGCGAGGAACAGGGGCATGGGGCCGCGGGTGGCGGTTTGTTCGGCTTCGGCCAGATGAGCGAAGGCTTGTTCCACGCCGCTGGGGCCTTGCAGGCTGTGCAGCATCGCGGCGGTGAGCAGGGCTTTGGGAACGTGGTGTGTTGTTCCGGCTTGTTGCAGGCCGCTGAGGGCTTGCTGGAGTTCGTTGGTGGCGTTCAGGAAATCCGGGTGCTGCGTGATCATTGCGTCTTGTGAGCCGACGGCGCTAACTGCGGGTTCTGCCTGGTTCTGTTCAAGGTCGAGATCCGACGGCAGCTCGCTTGGTTCACTCTGCAGGATCGCGAGGTACAGCGATGCGCGGGCGAGTGTCAGGTGGTCCAGAGCGATGCTGAGAATGTCAATGGCAGCAGTTTTCACCCATTCCAGCGTTTGCGTTGCCCGGCGGATACTTTCGTGGCAGGCTTTGATGGTCGCCTTTCGCTCCGCGAAAGA
>JBGSJT010000117.1:0-28364 GCA_041741715.1 Pirellulaceae bacterium
TGATTCGGCGGTCAATCACCACATGACGAACTTGCTGCTCGCTATGGTTGTTAGTCGATTCCACACCATTTGATAGATAGCCCCGCGAAACCGGGACACCCAGCACGTCATCAAAGTATTGATCGATCGTCGAATAGCTGCATAGCCTGCTTCTCCACAAGCGCACGAAGATCGGCAATAATGCCATCCTTGCTTTCCATGCACGGAGCATACAAAATGTCCAATTTCTACGCACCAGCAATTTCATACCCGTGAACGGCTACAAATTAAGTTCCGTCGGGATGTGAACCTCAAGCATAGGGATTGCATCCGACCAAACGTCCCTCTACCACGGTGGCTAACATGAGCGATTGCAGTAATTCGCCCACGCTCTGTTCGTCGACTTGTGGTAGCGAAAGTTTCACCACAGGCTTATCAAATAGCTGGAGAGCGCGCTCGCTTGGATGGTGAGCGGCTTCTACGATTGGCAGCCTATCGAATCGAAAGCCTGTTGCCAAAATCTGCGCGAACATTTGATTCCATTGTGATTTTTCATTCGCCGAATTTTCATTCCAAGAATTGCGTGCGAGCCATGGTTCAATGGTCAGAGAATCCTTGATCAACAATTCTCTTCCCAGGCACTGCTGCAACAACTGTTGATACCAGCGGCCGGTGTGCGTCAGAGCTTGACAACTCAGAGACCATGCCAGGGGTTTGTTACCTGACTTGCATTCCATTAAATGGTTTACTCCGGCCAGCCGCAACACGAGATTGTCGACAGCTTTAGTACGTTGAAAATGATCGCTGATCCCCCGCGCTCCTTCGAGTAATTTCATCACGTTGATTCCCAACAACGCGGCGGGGAGCAGGCCGATCATAGATAGTACTGAAAACCTGCTGCCAACTCCGCTCGGTATCGCGAAGCGTTGAACATGCTCAAGTTCACTAGTCGCAAGTGGGACCGAATCATCATCACTGGCGACAAGCAGGATGCGCGACTGGAACAACTGTTGATCGCCACCGACACGTGTGCGTAGGGCAGCTAAGAGCGGGCTTAGGAAGGATGGCACGTGGCTTGGCTTGACTCCTGGGCCAATTACCACCAGCGCCCAACGCTCTTCGAGCGTGCGGTCCACGCGACCGCGATGAGCACCCAACAAGTGCAATAGACCTTGCACTGCGTCGTTGTCGAAACTGTCACCGACGAAGAGCACTCGTGGTCGACTACCGCGCTCGCCGCGCGAGAATTCGTTGAAGTAGGGTTGGCAACAGGCCTGCATGAGTGCCTGTGGTCCACTGAGAGTTTGCGCATCCCCAAGCACCACCACGCGATCGACCTCGGTCATGAGTTGTTTGGTGGCGGCCAACATCCGCCCCACGGGGCTTGCCTCGCGCATCGATTCGTAGTCGGCCAACATCCGTTTGGGCAGACCTACAAAGCCGTTTTCCAATGGGAGCTTGGAGGGTGGAATGGGAATTTCCCCTGTCAACATCTTCTCATCGAGGTCGCAGATTTCGTCGCGAAGCTTGTCTAGCAGCGGCCCCAAAGTTGCCAATTCGCGCGCTGCTTCGCTTGGCTCGGCCAACCACGCGCCAGATAGTTCTAGATGGAGAGGGTGTGACATGGATCAGCATCGCGCGTATGAGTAGTGTCGCAACTTTCGCGGGCCCCACGAATAAACGAGTTCATGTGACACACGGGGGAGACCACTGAAGCACGAATTGCGAGGTTTATCCCATAAGTTCTGAGTTGAGTCAAACCTCCTAGATTACCTTAACTGTCCACCGCATAGAGTGAGCCTCAGGCGCTAGCCGCGGGCTCCTTGGGCATTGGCGCGTCGCTCGCAAAGCCCACGGCTCATTCTGGGCTGTTAAGAAGTTGGAGTTGTCTGGAATTTGCCATTGCGCATGTTGTATCCCTTCGGTGCTGTGAGTTTTTGCAAACTTAAACTTAAACTCGAACTTAAACCTGAACGAATAGCCTGGAAAATGGAGTTTAAGTTCGAGTTCAGGTTTAAGAAATTGGACACTTCTCGCTGATCGCCGGTACCCCCCAACTCTCTCGGGAAGAGTCGCGACGGGCACCGACGAAGTTGGTCGGCGAGCGGTGAGGGGGGATTGCCCTCCCCGTCGCTGGGGCTCCGACCCTCCCTTCCGAAAGTCGCGTCAGAAAGACGCAACTTTCGGCGGGAGGGTGACTTACGTCCGGCCTTACCGGCGATCAGCGAGAAGTGTCAAAAAATCCGAACAATTTGGGACAATTGTTCGACACTTCATTTCAAAGAAAGTCCAACTCAATGGGGCACTACGCAATGCGGATCACGATTTGGCTGAGTTGCTGGTTGTTCGTCTCACTATGCGGAAGGGACTCCCATGCGCAAAGCACTGAGCCAACTGCGTCTGCTTCCGCTTCAGGCGAACTTAGACTTTCTGATTTTTTTCCTGAACCACAGTTGAAAGTGACCCAAACAGAATTGACCCATGCGAAATTTCCAGTGGTCGATGTCCATGCCCACTTTTGGATTCGCCTGCGACACGACCCTCAGCAATTGGCCGAGTTCGTACAACTCATGGATCGCAACAACATTGCCCTGTGCGTCAGTCTCGATGGACGACTCGGTAGCCAGCTCGATGAGCATATCAAGTATTTGTGGAGCGAGTACCGCGATCGCTTCGTGATTTTTACCAACATCGACTGGCAAGGATCCGGTGAGCGCGACCGGCCTGAGACTTGGGATTGCAATCAAGTCGATTTTGCACACCGCACCGTTCTCGCTTTAGAGGCTGCCCAGCAGCGCGGCGTGAGTGGCCTGAAGGTCTTCAAATCATTCGGGCTGACTGATCGCCAGTCAGATGGAAGCCTAATCGCCATCGACGATCCGCGCTTCGATCCGATTTGGCAAGCCTGCGGGCGCCTGGGGCTGCCGGTGATCATGCACACCGCCGACCCTAGCGCATTTTTCGAACCAATTACTCCGACAAACGAACGCTATGAGGAGCTGTCGCGACATCCCGATTGGCACTTTCCGCCCGATCGCTTTCCATCACGCGACGAATTGCATGCCGCTCGCAATCGACTCTTCGCGCGTCATTCGAAAACAACTTTCATCGCGGCGCACTTAGGAAACGATGGAGAAGACCTAACGCAGACCGCTCAGTTGCTCGAAGACCACCCTAATGTCGTCATGGAGTTTGCTTCGCGGATTGCGGAATTGGGACGACAGCCTTACACCGCGCGAGAATTCCTGATCAAGTATCAGGATCGAATACTGTTTGGAACCGACGGCCCTCAGCCCGAATTGCGCTACCAATCGTATTGGCGATTCCTGGAGACACGCGACGAGTATTTTCCCTATTCGGAAAAACCATTCCCACCCCAGGGGCTCTGGCGGATCTATGGGGTGTTTCTACCAGATGAAGTACTGAAGAAAATTTATCATCAAAACGCCGCCAGAATTATCCCTGGAATAGCAGAGAGGTTGAAATAGTCATTAGTCATTAGTCATTAGTCATTAGTCATTAGTCATTAGTCATTTGTCATTTGTCATTTGTCATTAGTCGCGAAGCAGGCCTAACCAAAGCTACGAAGAGTAGCTCCCCAAGTTGGGTGCGACAAAAAAATGTGCGGCAAAAAGATAAATGCAAAACAATAAACACAAATGCATTCTGCTAAGCGACATGCTACAACATTGTAGTATTTCATTTTTTTGCCGCACATTTTTTTGTCGACCAACTGCCTAGTTAGAGCTCGGATGTTGACGAGCTAATCTTAACCCGTCAGGATGCTCAACACTTGGCGAGCTGTTTGAGCTGTGTTGTCACGGTTTCAAGTGGGTAGAGACAAAAGCTGGTCTCACGCGATTGCAGAATGCGATAGTCGCGTTCCTGCTCGGCGATTCTGGTCAGCTCGTGGCGTGACTGCTCGGCCAATGGCTTGGCCAATTCGCTCAGCCGTTGGTTTACCGCAGTGATCTCGCGATGCCAACGCCATTTTTCACCGCGAGGTGGGATATTGGCTAATAGTTCCTGTTTCTTGGCAGCCAACTTCAATTGTTCCGCGTTGCTAGGCTCAGCTGCTTGCTCCGCGTGATATTTTAGTTGCCAGAGTTTGTCGCGCTCAGCCGCACGCTGGCTGTCCAACGCCTCCAGTTCGGTCCCGGTCTCAGTGGGCCACTGCTCTCCCAATGGGAGATGCAGCGTGGCAGTGGCGACTGCCATGGCAGACGGTTCAATGCCAAAAAAATCGCGAACAATACCATCGGTCAACTGATCGTATTTCCCACCCCCGATGCCGTGGATGAAAAGATCACTGACCATAATTCGCAAGTACATGGTGGTCAGCAAAGCGCGAGGTCGCAGGCAGACTCCGTCGCTTTGTAGATCGAGCCACTGCGAAGAAGCATTGTCGCAATCTAGCCTCCCTTCGATCGTAACTTGCCAGCCCGCGCGATCACTGAGCATCAATTGATCGTCCAGCAAACGGACCCACAACGGTTGTCGGAGTGGTGCCTCGCGTCGATATACCCACCAGGGGGCTTCTAGCCAACCGTGCGCTTGCGCCAATTCCGGAACCGGATGAGCGTGGCTGCGAATACGATGGGCAACGCGATATTCGGTCAAGCGCGAATTGTAAATCTCTTGCAGCCTCGGCAGCTCGGACAGCAACTGGATACTAAATCGAGCGAAAGCGCGCGTGCTGACCAAATGGCTCAAGGGGACTTCGAGTGTCTCCAAACCGATCCGTTGTTCCAGTTGGTGACGCATTTCGGCTAGGGCCAAACCGGGACGATCATTGCGCCCGATGGCCTTGATGGCATCCGGCCAAATATCGCGCAGCATCGGGGGCGCCAGCCCTGGTAACAACGCTTCGCTCACCGCCTGAGGAAAGTTTTGCCAAGTTTCGTGGGATTCCAAACGTCGCAACTCCCACGGAATCGCCGCGCGAGGTGAATCGAAGGGGACCACTTGTTGGAGCAACTCGCCCTGTCCCATTAAACTCGAATTCTGGGAAGCCGATGTTGTTGCCCGATTCCGCAGCGAAGGGACACGGATCGCGGTGGAGCGGCACAAATCGTTGTCGACAAGAAAGTTGATCCCAATCGCTCCCGAATTTCGAGATAATTCCGACAGCAAAAAATTCTTGAACCATACGCCGCAGTGAAATAGTTCGGGTTGATGCCCCGACAATATCAACTTTGAAAGATCGGTGTCGCTCCAATCTCGGTGTGGAATATCACGATAGGCTTGGGTGTACTTTACCGCTTGCGCCAACACTTCGCGTCGAGCTTCGTCGCGAACTCGGTCGAGTGGCTTGCCGCAGAATTCAATGCCGTGGTCGGCACCAACAAAACTTGGGCTGGCCAGATTAGCCAACAATTCATCTCGCTCAGGGCGGACCAGCGCTGTGCCAGGCTGACGGGGGGTGGCGTACGGTTGAAATAGGCTGCTGGCTACCAAACTCATTGAGGCATGCCCCGACAGACGCTCTTCTTAGGAAGCGAAAATCCCCGAACTTGCATGGCGCGCACGCTCCGCTCGATACACTCGTTGTAGTATTTCAAACGTTTTTCCGATTCGTCCAACGCGCCACCGAAGGAGCGATTCAAGTCGAGATAGATGAGCGGTACTGGAACCTCGATCACTCGCAATCCACGCATGGCCGCTTGGACCCACAGCTCCAAAGGCATGGCGTAGCCATCGTCTTCGATGTCAAGTAGCTTTAGGGCCTCGACGCGATAGGCCTTGAAGCCACAAAACGCATCGGTCAAGTTAAAACAGAGTAGCTCGTTCAACTGTCGTGTGATCTGCTTATTAATAAACATGCGTTGCGACGGTGGCAAACTATCGCCCGCGTATTTTTTCAGATAGCGACTCCCCGAGACGATATCAGCATTCTTGCAAGCTGACACGAAACGAGGTAAGCGCTTGGGTTGATGCTGCCCATCGCAGTCCAAGGTGATCAGATATTCATAATCGTGGTCGATGGCGAATTGGAAGGCTGTTTTAAGAGCAGCCCCATATCCACGATTCTGAGAGTGATGTACGACATGCACGTCATTCCAACGCTCAAGTCGCTCCGCAGTAGCATCGCTGGAGCCATCGTTGACGACCAGCACGTTCTCCGCGTACTTTGTCACTTCCGTCAACACGCTATCGACGTAGCCCTCTTCGTTATAAACCGGCAGGGCCGCAATCCACTTAGTCATCTTTGTTCTCCCTAAGGCGGTCAAGCATCGACCGTCTAATTTCTGTGGCGACTTAACATCTGTGGCGACTTAACAGTAGCGACTCAACTGTAGCTGCGGTCGCCAGAGCGCAGAGTGTCTACGTACTGGCGGACGTACCTACGACAGTGCTGTTCCGCACGATGCCACCCCTGAATTGTAGAAGCCATGACCAGCGCGTCAATTAAGTTTGTAAGTTTGCGAAAGAAGTAGTCTTTCTGTTGACGTTCAATGGTCGAAATTTGCAACAGGGTCCCTCTCTGAGCGGCTCGCCCAGACGGTCAGCTTGGGCATTTCCTGCGCCAACTCATCGGACAATTGCTCCATAGCAAAGCGTTCACTGGCGAAGTGTCCGATCATTAACAGCGCAATCCCCGCCGCTTGAGCTTCCAAGCAGGTGTGAAAGGTCCCTTCGCCCGTCAAAAACAAATCGCAATTGGCAGTCACTGCGGCCGCCAGGAGACTCCCGCCGCTGCCGCAACAGATCGCCACCCTGCGAACCAAGTTCGATGCGTAAGTGTTTAATGGTAGAACACCTCGGGAGCGACAGTCTGGTAGCTCAGCGGCCAAGCTGCGAGTTAATTCAGCAACGGTCAGCGGCTCAGGCAAATCGCCGATGCGCCCCGCCCCCAGATTGGGCCAACGATCGGAGCTTGCGGGGACCAGTGGGCGGCAATCGGTCAACGACAACAAAGCGGCTAACCGCGCATTGATCCCCCGTGAAGCTGAATCCCAAGCAGTGTGAGGGGAGTAGACCGAGATGCCTGCCTTTGCCAATTTCCAAAGTAGACCGCCGGAATAGGTCTGTGTGGTGATTTTCGCCAGTGGCTTGAAGGGGAGAGGATGATGTGCAATCACCATCTGGACTCCCCCTTCAATCGCTTCCTGCACGCTCTCGGGAGTAAGTGTCAAACAGGTCATCACGCGCTCGACTCCGACCGCCCGATCACCCAGCAGCAAACCGGTGTTGTCCCAAGCTTCGCTCAGTTCCAGCGGGGCGATGCGTTGCATCCAATCGCAAATGTCGGCGACAGTGCTGGCTGCGATGATTACAGCTCCGATGCGCGTGGCAACTTGCGGGGATAGGGCAAATCTTGTGGTTCGGGAAGGGGACCTTCATGATGCTCTAACCACTGCAGCCGCTCCGCCTCGCTGGCGTAGTAAGTTAACCATGTCTCCGAGTCGTTTTCGTCCAAGCACCGCCAGCACAGGTAGTTGCCCGGCAAGTCGACCTTCTTCTCGCAGGCAGGCAGAATGTCACGATAAATGAGCGTATACAGTTCTCGATCCGAGAGGTGCTCCGTCATTTCTAGGACCACACGTACACAGAACAGTCGGTCGATTGTGTCTTCCAACAGCTCTAGCAACAGATCGCTATCGAGCGCGCTGGGGCGTGGCAACATCAACTCCGGCAGCGACCAGCAACTGATCGGCAAGGCCGGTGCTCGCTCCCAAGCCAGCATCGACTCAAGGAAACAATTCTCTTCACTCAGAGTCATTTGCCGAAAGTGGACGAGCGACACTGACTCGTCGATATACGGTTCGAGCTCGTCACGGAGACGCGCATTGCGTAGCAGCAATTCGACTTCATCGGAAACGTTTGGCATTGGGCTATCTGAAATTTTAGGGTCTGGTGCCTTGCCGCAACCAACCGGCACGGCGAATCGTGCGCGGCGGTTGCCTGCGGTCCTAATCAACGTCGGCGGCGCGAGCGAGTGTGGGGGGGGAACGCATTTCCCTCTCCTTCTGCCGGACTTCCCAGTCGCTAGCCAGAACCGATAACTCGCGCCGTCACGTTCGACTTTATCCAGTTCCCGGCCAAGAACCAAGCGTCTCCTTGAGTAATTTGCTGCAAACAGCCCAAAGTTGCCTCGCGGCCGTCCGCAGAAATGCTACGATCCGCACGTTTTTCCTATTGATAGCGTGGAGATTGGTAGGTTCAGCGGTGATGATGGCCTGACTGACGGGAATTCCAATCACCAGAGTTTCCGCCCAAGCATCGAGCGGGAAATAAGTGTCAGGACTTACCGCGTAGCTGAGGTTGCCAGAACTTAAACGTAGCTACGGTCGCCAGACCTTAAAGTAGCTGCGGTCGCCAGACCGCTGGGACCTGCGTTCTGGCGAACGTAGCTACGACCGTTGTTTACCTAACGATGCTAAAGGGCTGGGTAAATTCGAAAATCCCCACCCACAATCCACTTGGCCTCGACCCTGCTGCCATATAACAATCTTGTCCCTATCAAACACTCATCCAGAACCCGCGCTTGGATCTTCAGGATTTGGCTATGCCAGCGAACGGTGATCTCGACGGTGTCGAACAGGCTGACTCGACCATCCGCAGTAACACCTCTTTGAAAGTCACCAAGTAGAAGTCCAAACTTTTAGACTAGTGCTTTGTCTAACTTTAATTTTGGGGTTGGGAGAGTAGAGCGATTGTCCCAATCGCTTGAGAAACGATTGGGACAATCGTTCTACTCTGAGCGCTGCCAACCCCACTTTTTAATCTGGACGAAGCACTAGCTCCATCGGGATTGCAAGGAATCCGTTGAATCCAGTCTCGACCAAGAATTCAATCGGTTCTTCCCGCTCTCCCATCATCAACGACAGTTCAATTTTCGCTTCAAGACTAGCATTGATGCGACCATTGATCATAGTGCCACGCGATTTTTGCGGGAGACAAGAGTTTTAAAGAGCGCGAAACACGGCACGATGGCCAATGCGTTCAACGAACACTTGCGGATCTGCAAGTCTGTTTCTCAGTGCGCGGCTTGCCAAGTGAGGTTCGTCAGCGATTTCGTACTCGGATGTTTCAACATCGATAGCGACATACTGTCCGTTTAGACTCCCTTCTAATTGATTTTGCAGATTCTCACGGTAGATCGCCATACCGCGCTCGCCAATCTCTTCTTTCGAAAGTCTTCGTTTCAACATGACATGCTCCACAGCCTCTAAATGTGTAAACTGCAGTCGGACGAGACTGTCATTGCGCAACTCGCGATCGCCCGAAGAATTCAAGGCCGAGCAGCAACAAGATCGCAAGTGCGAGAATTGCTGTGCAAACAATGTCTACCATCGTTTTGTAAGTTGCAATCGAAGCGAAGTAGAAATTGTGATGCACCATTCAGTATACAAGATTGACTTGGACGAATGCGTCTCAAATCCATCGGAAAAACCACGAATCTGGATATCAATCCGACTAGCGCAGCTACAGCAGTGTCTCTAACAGCAATCGCAGTTTGCGTAGCTCGCTGCGCTGGTCAAACTCAGGCATTGGAGACATTTGAATGCTGAAAGCATGTGCGTAGCCCACGCGGTTGAGCGAAGTCACGAACTTTCCGTACTCGATCTCCCCTTGCCCGACGCGAACTTGCAACTGATCCTTCTTCGAATCTCGCAAGTGAACATGAAAGACGTAGGGCATGATCTTGTCCAAGTTCTTGTTGGCGCAGGGGCCACAATGATAGTGGCTGGGATCGAGTGTTAAACCGAGCCCTTTGACATTATCACACAGCACTTTCACAGTATCTGGGTCTTCGCTCAGCCTGCCGATTTGCGACTTCATGGCGACACGGACCCCTTCCCCCTCCGCCACGTCGACCAGTCGCTGTAGTCGCTCCACTTCTTCATTAAAAGGAACTCCCAACACACCGGAGGGAATCGTGAGCGTGACCACTTTGGTAGCTTTGCCGAGCCTGCAGACTGCGGCGAATTGTTCGAAATAAGCGTCTCCAGTCGCTTCGATGTGGACATCGTAGCTGCAAACTTCTAGCCGATGACTGCGACGGGCCAAGTGGACCGCCTTGTCAAACTCTTCGTCAATGCGACTCGGGCTCAGCGACGAACCGTTCTCGCGGAGCGCGATCTCGACCGTAGTAAATTCCAAATCAGCGCAGGCCTCTACCACATCAGGCATTGGCAAGTCGGGCAGGCAATCGGTCGACACAGCAACGTACACAACTGAACTCCTCTCAGCGAATTCCGAAAAAGGGTGTTGAACACCCTTTTGTAGATAGCCGTCAAAAAGTGCGGCTTGCACAAGGTTATCGCTCAATAGCGATTGTGGCAACATCCCTAGTTATTCCCACTTCCCCTAATGCTTTGTCAAAGCTCAGAACTAGTGCTTCGTCCAGATTAAAAAGTGGGGTTGGCAGCGCTCAGAGTAGAACGATTGTCCCAATCGTTTCTCAAGCGATTGGGACAATCGCTCTACTCTCCCGACCCCAAAATCAAAGTTAGACAAAGCACTAGGGTTCTTTAGTAGTGGACGAGGTTGCGAGTCCTCGCGATAACATTACACGAAAAGGGAATGTAACCTCGTCCACTATCCTAAAATTAAGCTTGTGACAAAGCCCTAGCCATCTTTCCCCAGCCAATGTTCCAATCTGGCTTTGGCCTCGTCACTGGCCGCTGGGTCGACCGCCAATTCCCAATTGTGCGGTGGCTTCTCACCTAGAGTGATCTTCAGCGGCACTATCTTTCCGCGTCGCGATACTAGCAATTCCAGCTCCTGGTCTGGTACGAACATTTCTAAATGCCCCGGCCAGGTCTCAGGACTGAGGCGATAGCCATCCAAGGCAATTAATTCATCGTCGACATTCATACCTGCGCGATCCGAGGGGGAGTCGCGAAGGACATTGCGAACCATCAATTTCCCTTCGCTTCCGGTCGATTGCGAGCCGATCCAAACTTTGGCAAAGTTCGTTTTCTTGGCGCTATCTTCAGCTTTGAATTGCAAACCCAGCCACTGCAACGCGGTGGTGTAGTCGATCTCAGAAGCTTCGCGCACGGCAGCGTGCAGCCACTGTCGCAGCCCCAGGGTCCCGAGCTCCTCCACAATCTGCTCAAAGTCTTCGAGCGTGTAGCCAGTCTTACAATGTCGTTGCCATAGCAATCGCATGACATCGGCTAAGCCCACGTTGAAATCGCTCAGTTGTTGCAACTGAACATCGAGCATCCAAGCGACCACTGCCCCCTTGAGATAGTAGCTGATCCGCGAATTACCGCTGTTCTCATCCGGTCGATAATGCTTGGTCCAAGTATCCCATGACGCGTTGCGCAAATCCTGCACCAGCCGCCCCGGAGATGCCTGAACGGCTTGTACTGTTTTCGTCAATCTTGCCAAATACTCGTCGCGTGAACAGAGGCCGGTTCGCACTAAAGCCAAATCATCAAAGTAGCTGGTGATCCCCTCGGCGATCCACAACTCTTCCACAAACTGCTCAGCTTCGTAGTCGTAATGTTGCAGCGCCTTGGGACGCAAGCGACGGACGTTCCAAGTGTGAAAGAACTCATGGCTCACCAACGCTAGCCAATCCAAGTAGGTCTCGCGACGGTGCATGGCCCACCGCGAACACATCAGGACGGTTGAGTTGTCGTGCTCCAAGCCACCTCGTGACTCAGTGTTTAAATTTAGAAACCAGTAATGCTCATAGGGGACACTTCCCCAAAATTGCTGATGACGCTCGACGATCGTGTGGGTATCACGTGTGGCGCGAGCCAGGTCCCACAGTTGATCTCCCCCCACATTCACCAAAAAGTGAGGTTGCCCACCCGCTTCGAATTCGCGGACTTCAAATTTGCCGCACACGATTGGCGCATCGACCACTTCGTCAAAGTCCACTGCCGCCAAGCGCACAAAGCGGTCGAGCGGTTCGATTTTCCTGAGCGACGTGGCGACTTGTGACCAGTGCTCGGGGAGCTGCAGTTGTAACGTAATGGGCGTGTCACGCTCGTCTTCCACATAGGGAAAGGTGGCCGCACCAGTTAAAAAGCCATAATCGCTCTCGACCCAATTAGTGCGCACCGACATCTCGCGACAGTAGAGCCGATACGAGACGCAGACCGTTTGATTATCTACGTCGCCGCCGATACGCCAGCGATTCTTACCATGCCGCCGTACGGGCAAACGATTGAGCTTTGCGCCCCCTATGCGATCGCAGACCGAAGCCGCTATCGATTCAATGTTGCGCGTGTACTCGCGAACCATGTAACTCCCCGGTGTCCAGACTGGAAAGACCAGTTCGAGCCCCTGACCGGAACGCTTGATCCATAGCTCTACTTCAATCACATGATGTTGGGCCTCAGTGAAGTTGACGCTGTAAATAAGTTGTGTTGGAAGAGCCATAGGTAGAGTGGGCATTTTTAGATCGGTCGTTGGGTTAATTAATTTTGCAGGAACTGAAATGAAACTGCGTGGCACTTCGCTGGAGTCCAGGCTTTAGCCCCCTTTTTTTCGCGTTCGAAATGCGTAGCCGCCTAAAGGCTGTACTCCAACAAAATATCGACGATTCCGAGTACCCCATCTTTTTGCCGCACATCTTTTTGTCGGAAAACCGTTGGGCCAGACGTAGAGTGGTCCACGGCTAACGCCTGAGGTTCACGAATCTAACACGGAGGCTTCTACCACTAACGCTGCAGATTCCAATTGGGCTGCGAGTACTTATCTTGAACCAATTTCTCAACTAACTCACTTGCGATCGTAGGCGAATTGCCGCTCGTGTTCCAGGCCATCTGCAACGCCCCGGCAACCCGCGCATATGGCAGGTGACAGTTATCGACAAAGTCGAGGTGGCTGCGCCCACGTCGATACTCGGGCTCGCGCGGCGGATGCTTCAGTAGCCGGTCGATCAAACTCAGGTCCATCTCCAACAGCAGGGTTCCGTGATAGAGCATCCAATTCCGCGCTACCCGCACACTATTGCCACCAATCTTCTTGTTGTTGAGAACCAGATCACACGTTCCATCCAGAGCGATCTCTGGGAGCCACGGTTGCAACGCGTCTTGCAGGCCGGTCATCACGAACTGGTGGGCTTGATCGAGCATGCGCAGGTGGGGACGTTGCACCAGCGATAAAATGAGGGCGTAGAACATACAGCCAGGGCCAGCCACGACGCTGGCACCACCGCTGACGCGACGAATAATTGGAGCACCCTCATCGGCTGCAGCGGCTTGATCGACTTCGTCACCTACGCGACTGCTGCGCCCCAGTACCACGCACGGAGTTGTGGATTGCCACACGCGAAGCGTTTCTAGCCCGCTTGAATCACCGTCGGCCTGCTCCAGCAAGGCTTCGTCGAGTGCTACATTCTCAGCCAAGGTGGAAAGCGTCAGGTCGAGAAACTGCATTTAAAAACCAAAACTCTGCGCGTCTTGTTCGGAGGCGGGTTGATAACCGTGGGGTTCCATCGAACACGCCGCACGACCTTGGCTCAATGAACGAATCGCCGATGAATAGCCGAACAATTCCTTGAGTGGCGCATAGGCGATCAGTCCAGTCATCACCCCGCGCGACTCGGTCGACTCGATCGTCGCCCGGCGTTGTTGCAAGTCGCCGACGATTTCCCCCATATAATCTTCGGGTGTGACAATATCCAGCCGCATGACTGGTTCCAACAACGTCGCCGAACTGGCTTGGAGCCCTTCGTCAAAACCATCGTTGGCGGCGATGCGAAAGGCCACTTCGTCCGAACCAACTTCGCGCATCTCGCCACCAATCAGACTGATCCGCATGCCAGTCAGTGGGAAACTTCCAATGATGCCACCCCCTTGAGCGCGACCACGCAATTCCTCTAGGGTGGCGGCCTTCAGTTCGTCCGTTAGTGCCCCGTCGCCCAAGAACTGATCGAGCACTATTACGTCCGCCGAACGATCCTCCAACGGTTCGAACAGCAGCTTCACCCGCGCATACATCTGCACCGATCCAATTTGACGATTGCACTGTCCAACCACCGTTGACTTAGTGCTAATCGTCTCGCGGTAATTGACCCGTGGCTTGTAGAATTTCACATTTAGATTGAAGTCGCGCGTCAAACGATGCTTGATGACATCCAAATGCAGTTCACCCATGCCGAAGATCAGTGTCTGTCCCGATTCTTCATTCTCCTTGGCGTCGAAGGTGGGATCCTGACGTTTGAGCATTTCCAACACTTCAGATAACTTCTTGCGCTCCGTCGTATTCTCTGGCTCGATGGCCATCGATAGTACCGTTTGCGCGAATTGAATACTGGGGAGCTCGATCATCGATCGTGTGTCGCACAGCGTGTCGCCCGTGATCGATAGACGCGGGCCAATAGCACAGGCGATGTCGCCGCATTCGAGCTTTTCCACTTGTCCCTGCCGCTCCTTTTTCGTGGCGTGAATCTGCCACAGTTGAGCCACATTCTCTTTCTTATCGCGATTGGGGTTGTAGACGCGCGAGTTGGAGTCGAGTGTGCCAGAGTAGACTCGAATCCAATAGAGATCCCCCGTTTTGGCAGGCAGGATCTTGAAGACTAACGCGCAGAACGGTTCGTCGGCGGAGGGTTTGCGCAACAGTTGTTTATCGCGGTGAAGTGGGTCGACACCTGCCACGGCGGGGCGATCCAGCGGACACGGGAGATAATGTCCGACTGCGTCCAGCAACGGTTGCACTCCCATGCCGTGCAGTGCCGAACCGCAGAGCACCGGTTGTATCTGTCGCGCAATACATCCCTCACGCAAAGCGCGTCGAATCAAATCGGCCGGAATCTCCTGTTCCTCAAGCGCCAATTCCATCAACTCGCTGTTGAGCGTATATAAGGTTTCCAGCATCGAATCGCGCCAACCTTGAGCATCTTCAAGCAGCTCTTGCGGAATCGGTCCAGCGGTAATCGACTTGCCATCGTCTTCTTTGGAAAAAGCGAGTAGCTGCATGTCGACTAAATCGATAACGCCCGTGAATGGATCGGCGACATGCGGTGGGCCCATCCCGACTGGAATTTGAATAGGAACTGGATTGGCATTCAGACGCGGTCCAATCTCTTCGAGCACGCGATAGAAATCGGCCCCCTCGCGATCGAGTTTATTGATGAACACGATCCGTGGCACTTCGTACTTGTCGGCTTGACGCCACACTGTCTCGCTCTGTGCTTCGACCCCTTCGCGGGCGCTGAAGACCACTACTGCTCCGTCCAGTACTCGCAAGCAACGCTCGACCTCGGCGGTAAAATCAACGTGACCAGGCGTATCGAGCAGATTGACCACACTATTCTTCCAGCGAAACGTCACGCAGGCAGAGTAGATCGTAATACCCCGTTCTTGTTCCTCGGGGTCGTCATCGGTCTCGGTGGTCCCCTCGTCGACTCCACCAGCCCGATGCTTGGTTCCGCTGACGTACAACATCCGCTCGGTGACCGTCGTCTTGCCGGCATCAATGTGAGCGATGATCCCAATATTTCGAAGCGACTGTAGATCGCGAGCCATGGCCAGTCAGCCCTTAAGGTGATTCATTAACGAGTTGAAAGTGAGTCGAGCGACGATGCCTACTTTACGCCAATCGGCGCAGAAAAAAAGCCGTGGCATTGCGCGAGCGAATGACACGGCTGATTATTTTTTGCATCGTAACCCGCAGCGTCAGCAACAAAGATAGTCAGCAAAACTACTCCCTTGCTGACGCTGCGGATTACGATTGCAGGGCAAGGTGGCGAAACTGTCGCCGCGAGTTTACAGTTCTACCATGCGAAGTGAGCAAACGCCTTATTGGCGTCAGCCATACGGTGCGTATTTTCGCGGCGACTCATGGCGGTACCTTCTTTGCGATACGCGGCCATCAGTTCGTCAGCCAACTTCAAATGAATCGCTCGACCCTTCTTCTCGCGGATCGCCATCAGCAACCAGCGAATCGCTAGCGACTGTTGACGTGCTCGATTGACTTGCATCGGCACTTGATAGGAAGCACCACCGACCCGCTTGGAGCGAACTTCGATGAATGGCTTCACGTTCTCTACTGCTTGTTCGAAAACCTCAATGGCTGGCCGATCGGTAATCTTCTCAGCAATGACATCGAGCGCATCATAGAATACCGACAGGGCCGTGCTCTTCTTACCATCGTACATCAGGCAATTAACAAACTTACCCGCCAACAACGACTGATGTTTTGGATCGGGCCGCAACGACTCACGACTAGCAGTGATCTTACCCATGGCTTACTACTCAAAAATTTCCGTAATGACTTAGTATCTTGACTGTTCAATTGAGAGAAGAAAACGTTATGGCTTCTTGGCACCGTAACGACTACGAGCCTGCTTGCGCCCGTTCACACCCAAAGTATCTCGCGCACCACGCACTACTTGGTAACGCACACCTGGCAAATCGCGTACCCGACCACCACGCACTAGTACGATCGAGTGCTCCTGCAGATTGTGCCCTTCGCCCGGAATGTAGACCGTTACTTCCTTGCCATTGGACAACCGTACACGAGTGATTTTACGCAGCGCCGAGTTGGGCTTTTTGGGGGTCATCGTCCGCACTTGAATGCACACACCCTGCTTTTGCGGGCATTTCTCAAGCACGATCGACTTGGTCGTGGTGCGCTGCACGACGCGGTTGCGTTTGACCAATTGATTAATGGTTGGCATGTTTCCTGTTTCCGACCGAGTTAATGATCCGATTGACTGTTTTGGGAATGTACCAGAGGTGGGACTCGAACCCACACATCCTTGCGGACACTGGATTTTGAGTCCAGCGCGTCTGCCAATTCCGCCACTCTGGCAATGCGAGCCGGCGAGAGGGTGGTGGACCGGACGCCGTTTCGAAGTCCAAAATGTACCGTAGAACCCCCTTTTTCCACAAGCCCCGATCAGCGGTTTGCCGGCGATTTTTGCGTGGTTCCAGGTCCCAGGTGACAAGTTCCAAGAGACAAGTTACAGGTTCCAAGTTCCAAGTTCCAAGTTCCAAGTTGCAAGTTCCAAGTTCCAAGTTCTAGCTTCTAGCTTCTAGCTTCTAGCTTCTAGCTTCTACACTCCAACCCAGATTGGCGCGGAATCTGCTAGGATTATCGTCGGATGGCGGAAACCGCCAAAATTGCAAGCTGCAAAACTCAACTTCCTCAAGGGAGAAAAACTGATGCTGATGTGGGATCCTTGGTACTTTGTCATCATTGCCCCTGCGTTTCTGCTGGCCATGCTCGCCCAATGGATGGTCAAGTCGGCCTTTACGAAAATGAGCCAAGTTCGCGCGTCGATGAGTGGCCGCGAGGCAGCGCGGCGGATTCTCGATGCTAATGGGCTGAATAATGTCGAGATAGAGCAGGTGCACGGCCACCTCTCCGACCACTATGACCCGGGGGCAAAGGTGCTGCGGCTGAGTTCCGAGGTTTATTCTGGGAGCTCCATGGCTTCGGTGGGGATTGCAGCTCACGAAGCGGGGCACGCCCTGCAAGATGCTCGCAATTATGCCCCACTAGTCATCCGCAATTTGGCAGTGCCGGCCGCCAATTTCGGAAGCAGTTTTGGAACCATTTTGCTCATGATCGGCATGGTGATGGTTTTCACTGCGGCTCAAGGGCTCGGATCGTGGGTTTTCCTGGCTGGCATCGTCTGCTTTGGAGCGACCGTGGTCTTTCAATTGGTCAATTTGCCAGTTGAATTCGATGCCAGTTCGCGGGCCAAAACAGAGCTGGTCAACCTGGGGATTGTCTCCGGTGCCGACTTGCACTACGTCAGCAAAGTGCTCAACGCTGCCGCTCTGACGTACGTGGCAGCCACTATGCAAGCCGTATTGACGCTGGCCTACTACGTGATGCGTTATATGCAGGCGACCAGTCGTAATGATTAGGCTGCTACTACTGGACCATCTGCTTGATAATGTGCACACGCTCGAAGACTTCTCAATTCGGCCGCGGCCTTCTTACTTCGGCAGTGTGCAGCAAAGACGTAAACGTTCAGGCTTGATTGAAGAGTAGAACAATTGTCCCCAATTGTTGACACTTCTCGCTGATCGCCGGTATCGCTAACTCTCCCCTTGGGGGAGAGTCGCGACGGGCACCGACGAAGTTGGTCGGCGAGCGGAGAGGGGGGGCTTGTTGGAATTTCCCTCCCCGTCGCTTAGGCTCCGACCCTCGCATCGTAAGTTACGTCGAATACGACGTAACTTACGATGCGAGGGTGAGTTGCACCGAAACTAAACCGGCGATCAGCGAGAAGTCCCCAATTGTTCAGGATTTTATCCCCCACAATGATTCGGGGTGTGACGGAATTAAGCAATCCGAAGCGGTTAGCCATTGAGACTATGGTTCTACTCCGCCGATCAGTGCTTCTCGCGAAGCGCCTATCGTTGGCGTCAGTTCATTTAATGCCGCCAATGCGACCGATTGGCGACTTTCGACGAAACGGTGACAAAAAAACCGCAGCCAATTGGCCGCGGTTTTTTTAATTCTAATTGATCGCGTGAATCGCAGTTAGCGCTTGCTGAACTGGGTTCCGCGACGAGCACCGTGGAGGCCGGGCTTCTTGCGTTCCTTCATGCGGGAATCGCGAGTCAAGTAGCCGTTGTCACGCAGCGGTTGGAAGTTCTCTTCGCTTAGGCCGCACAGTGCGCGGGCGATCCCCATGCGGATGGCTCCCGATTGACCAGTGAGCCCGCCACCATTGACTCGGCACAGGATATCGACACTATCGGATTGACCGACGTGCGCCAGTGTTTGCAGGACGTCTTGTTGGTGCTGTACTGTTGGGAAAAACACTTCCAACGGTTTTCCATTGACGACGATCTTGCCCGTTCCTGGGCGGAGGCGAACACGAGCAACCGCCGACTTGCGGCGTCCGGTTCCCAACCAATCTCCGTTAATTTTGTCTTTCTTGACCGCTACCATGGGATTCTCGACGTCCTAGAGTTGTTTCTTAATGCGTGGGAAATGCGATTGTATTGTCTATGAACTCTGTCTATGAACTCTTCTGGCCCAGTTCGATCGTTTCAACCTGTTGGGCTTGGTGTGGGTGCTCCGTGCCAGCGTACACCTTTAACTTGGCCAGCATGTGGGTCGCAAGCTTGTTCTTGGGGAGCATGCGACGGACAGCGTGGGTTATGAGGTCTTCGGGCTTACGGGCCAAACGGTCCTTGTAGCTCTCCATTTTTTGACCAGTGTAGCCGCTGTACCAAGCATAGTGGCGATGCTCAAACTTACGCCCGGTCATCACTACTTTCTCTGCATTGGTGACAACGACATAATCGCCAGTATCAACGTGCGGAGTGTAGGTCGGTCGGTGCTTGCCCATCAAGATCATGGCTATATCGCTAGCTAAACGCCCAAGAATCTGCTCGGAGGCGTCCACATGGAACCACTTCTGTGGGAGCTGGTTGGGCTTGGCGATCGTCGTTTTCTGCATCAATGTCATGATTAAGTCGGCTGATCCATCAATTCGTGGGGGACGTTACGTAATAGTGGCGTTGCTGTGTGGGAATACGCAAGTTGTCCAAGCGCTATCCAAGCCAGTGTGCGGTAGTGAGCTCGGCAGTTTATCGGCTTAAGCTAAAGCTTGCAAGCCGTTTTGCTCAAGTTCGTAGGGCTTTAGTGCGAAAGCTGAAAGATTTATAGCTCCTGGAAATTAGCCTTTTTGGCGCAAGATGCTGGAGATCCTGAGTTCCTTCCACTTGTTTTTCTTAGTGAACCTCAGGCCCTAGACGTGGGCTCTTGGGGGGGAGCCCACCGCTAGCGCCTGCGGTTCACCTTGACAAAAGCCCGCTATCGCCTGATTCGCTGATCGCGCTCATTCGGGCTTTAAAGTGAGAGCAAGCCAATGCACTTCTAAAATTCCCTATGCGAACCGTCATCAGGCTAGCTGCGTAAGTTTAAAAACAGTGTAAACTCATCGGTTTTCACTCTTCAGCACCGTGAAGTAACCGTGAAGTACTTACGAATCAAGCATTGATCACTCGTACCTCACGAAACGTAATGCACACCGATCAGAGAGAGGGTTGTCACCATATGCCAAAATCGAATTTGGGAGCCTCAGACCGACGCCCCATGATTGAAGCGATCGGACTATCGAAATTCTACGGGCCGTTTGCCGCCGCGCGGGATGTTGATTTTAAAGTCTATGAAGGTGAGTTGGTGGCCTTCCTCGGTCCCAACGGTGCCGGTAAGAGCACCACGATGAAGATGCTCACCGGTTACTTAGCACCCAGTGAAGGGGTGGCCAAGATTGCCGGGCACGATATGTTCGAGGATCGGATCGCCGGCTCGCGTCACTTGGGCTATCTCCCCGAGAACGGGCCGCTCTATCCTGAAATGACGCCGCTGGGGATGCTCGACTTCTTCGCGGAAGCTCGTGGCATGGATGTCCGGCGGAAAAAGGAACGGATTGAAGCGGTCGTCGACTTGTGCGACTTGAGTAGCGTGGTCAATAAGGCGATCAGTAAGCTGTCGAAGGGCTTTAAGCAGCGAGTGGGGATGGCACAAGCTCTACTCCACGAGCCCGATGTGTTGATCTTGGACGAACCGACGGCAGGGCTAGATCCCAATCAGATTCGCGAAGTGCGCAAGACGATGCGGAAACTGCGTGAAACGAAAACCATTTTGTTGTCGACTCACATTTTGCAAGAAGTCGAAGCGATGGCCGACCGAGTGGTGCTAGTCAACGAAGGGCGTAAAGTATTCGACGGTAACGTTGCAGAATTGCGCGAGATTGAAGGTGACTTGGCTGATGCCTTCCATAAGCTGACTGGTGCCGCCTAACAATTGGGTCCGCCCAGGCACTCACTCAGCGAACTTTCCCAACCTACCTGTTACTCAACACAACCATAGACCCACTGAACCATGATTGCTTCCGAGATCTTCACTCTCTTTGCCCCGCTCCTGAAGCTGGTCGTTATTGATTTGGTGATTGGCCTGTTGGCCTTTCTATTGATCAGTGCCTTGGCCAAGGGGAAACGAGCTACCTACGCGGTGCTCAAGCGAAATTTCTTGGGATACTTTGCTAATCCCACCGGTTACGTTTTCTTGTGCCTGTTCGTGTTGTTGACTTCGATGGCTGCCTTCTGGCCCCACGACTTCTTCAATTCGAATTTGGCCAACCTCGAGCAGTTGAACTATTGGTTCCCAATCATCATGCTCTTCTTCATTCCGGCCATCACGATGAGCATTTGGGCCGATGAAAAGCGACAGGGTACTGACGAATTGCTGCTGACGCTTCCAGCGGATGATTTTGACATTGTGATCGGCAAGTACCTATCGGCGGCTTCGATTTACACTGTGTCCCTCATCTTCTCGCAGATTTCGACCTTCCTAGTACTGATGTTTTTGTCGAAGGGACAAGTCGACACGGGGCTGTTCTTCGCTAACTATTTCGGCTACTGGTTTATCGGATTGGCGATGTTGGCGATTGGCATGATCGCATCTTTCTTGACGCATAATTTGACCGTTGGTTTTATTCTCGGAGCAGTGTTCAACGCACCTTTGGCGTTTGCCTCCATGGCGGACGTGATCGTGCGCGATAAGGCCTATGGTCGGTTGGTCAAGATGTTCAGTATTCAAGATCAATTCGACCCCTTTGGCCGAGGTGTTATCAGCTTGGCTCCGATCGCCTTTTTCACATTGGTGCTGTCGCTGGGACTGTACTTCTGCATGGTGCTGATTGGTCGGCGCCACTGGAGCGGTGGCAAGGATGGCAACATTCGCTTCTTGCACTACCTCGGTCGCGCACTGCTGTTGATAGTCACCGTTTTTTCGCTCAGTTATTTTCTGAAGAACAACGACCTGCTCCGCTATGACGCCACCGAAGGTCAGGTCAGTTCGCTGAGCACTACTACGACGCGTGTTATTCGCCAACTCAATCCGGAGCGTCCCATTGTCATCGACGCATACATCTCCGCTGACATCCCCGAGCAATACGCCAAGACGCGTTACGATTTAGTGACGTTGCTCAAGGAATTCGAAGCCATCGCTTCCAGCCAGCGCGTCAAGCTGCAAGTCCGTATCAATGACAACCTCGAGCCTTCGGGGGAAGAAGCTCTCCGCGCCAAGAAGCAGTATGGCATCGTACCCGAGGATGTCCGGGTTCGCGAACGTGGAGCCTTCCGAGACCAAAAAGTGCTCTTGGGTGCGGCTGTGCGTAGCGGTCTTTCGAAAGTGGTGATCCCCTTCTTCGAAAGTGGCGTACCGGTGGAATACGAATTGGTCCGTTCGATCAACACCGTGGCTCAACCGAAGCGAGCCAAATTGGGAATCGTCAATACCGACGCCAACTTCATGGGTGGCTTCTCGATGGCCGGTGGTGGATTTTCACAGATTCCCAAGCAGCCGATCGTGGAGGAATTGGAGAAGCAATACGAAGTCGAAGCGGTCGATCCCAACTCCCCCATCTCGACCGATCAATACGACGTGTTGTTTGTGGTCCAACCCTCCTCGCTCAATCCACAACAATTGCCCAATTTAGTCGACGCAATTAAGGCTGGTGTCCCCACAGCGATTTTTGAAGATCCGATGCCATTCGCCTATCAAGGCATTCCTGGGACGGGCGAGCCCAAACAAGCTCAGAACAATCCAATGTTTGGCGGCGGCGGCGCTCCTCCTGAGCCAAAGGGGGACATGCAAGCCCTGTGGAGCGTCCTCGGTCTGGACATTCCGATCCAAGCGGGCTTCAGTGGCATTAATCCGGACGTCGTGTGGCAACGCTACAATCCGCACCCCAAGCTCGAATACCTGACCAACGCCACCAACGAATGGCTGTTCGTCCTGGAAGGGGCCGGTGAAAATGAAGGCTACTTGACCGAAACGAGTTCCATTACAAATGGCTTGCGTGAATTGATGTTCTTGTACTCGGGAGCCATTCGCAAGGAAGATAAACGCGATGATCTGAAGATCACCGAGTTGGTCAAGACTCGCGAGAACTCGGGACGCATTGGCTTCGCTGACTTGCAGAACCAAGCTCGCGGTGGAAGTCCATCGGCGGCCCAACTACAAGTGCTAGAAGGCCCACCCACCGGGGAGCAAACGATTGCCGTCTACATCGAAGGTGTCACGGCGGGACAAGCCGCGCAAAATTCCGATGACAACAAGTCGAAGGAAAAAGCGGCCGATGAAACCGCCGGTGATAATTCAAAGACCGACGCCAACCAATCGCGCCCGATCAAAGCGGTCTACGTGGCCGATGTCGACTACATGCACCCCTTCTTTAGCGAGAATCGCAAGCGTCCCGAGCAATTCGAGGACCTCGACCTGCGGGTTCAAAACATTACTTTTGTGCTGAATATTGTCGACGTTTTAGCTGGTGAAATGAACTACCCGGCCATTCGCAGCCATGAACCGCAGCACATCACCCTCAGCTTGTTTGAGGATCAAGCCGAAGTCTATCGGCTGGAAGAATCAGAAAATCAAAAGAACTACCAAGAGAGTTTCAATAAAGCGCTGCAAGATGCTGAGGAAGAGAATCAAAAGTCGGTGGCCAAGTTCCGTGAGAAGGTTGAAAAGTTGCAACGTGACGGGACGCAGGATGTCAGCAAACAACAAGAGTTGATCGGCATGATGCAGCAGCTCCAAGTCAACACGGCGGCACTGGAACGAAAATTGGCGATTCGCCGCGAGAAAATGGAAACCGAGCGCGACGCGCAAATCCAAGATAGTCGTCGCTCCGCCGAAGCCAAAGTGCTCGAACTGCAGAATCGATACAAGATGTTGGCGATCTTCCTCCCTCCCATTCCACCACTGTTGGTGGGAGCGGGTGTGTTCGTTACCCGACGCGTCCGCGAACGCGAAGGCATTTCCAAAAACCGTTTGAAATAGTTGTAACCTTTCGAAAGTCGCTGACAAAGTCGCTGACCGCTCCGCCGGTCAGTGCTTTTTGCGAATAACAATCGGAAGCGTTAACATAATCGGTGGCACAAAATAATCGGTGACACCAAGCGACTGATCGGCGGAGCGATCAGCGACTTTAAACATCAAAATTAGTTTGCTAAGAAATTTAGGAGTTCCGTCGTGAACGAAGGTAGAACATCCGCCCTATTCGCCGCCACTGCAGCCTTGTCATTGGGGTTAGCGTGGTGGTCCCGTCCGGATGCAATTTCCAATGAAAGCGACTTGATCAGCGAAGTTACTGGTCAGCCAGTCTTCGCGAAATTCGATGATCCATCGGCGGCCGAGTCGTTCCAAATCGTCAAATACGATGAAGCCCTTGGACAATTGGAGCGTTTCGAAGCGGCTAAAGACAAAACGGCCGGCATGTGGAAGCTCCCCTCCTTCGAAGACTATCCGGCCGATGCGGCGGAACAAGTTCGCGATGCTACCACACCACTGATTAGTATGCCCATCCTCAGCGTGGCTAGCCTGGATAAAGGGGATCACACGCTCTATGGCGTCGTCAATCCCGATGATGAAAGTTTGAGCGTTGGCGAGTCGGGGGTGGGGCTGTTGGTCCGCGTCAAAGGTGCCGCCAATCAAGTGCTGGCCGAATTGGTCATCGGCAAGGAAGTCGAAGGAGCCGAAGGGCAACGTTATGTCCGCATCCCCACCGAGGATGCGACCTACGTAGTTGAGATCAACACCGCTCCTTTCACCACTGAATTTCAGAAGTGGATCAACCAAGAATTGCTCGAAATTCGCAGCTTTGATATCGCCGCCGTCGAACTTCGCGATTACGCCATTCTCCCCACGCAAAACGGCTATGGCATGAGCCGCAATTTTGACGCCGATCTGGCATTCGATTCCTCGGCCAACAAATGGTCCTTGGAACGCCTGGTCACTTACGACAAAGGTAAGGCGGTCGACGATGAATTGAAGGAGGGGCAAAAACTTAACGATACCGCGCTGAACGATCTGCGCAACGCAGTGCAAGATTTGGAAATTGTCAACGTGCGTCGCAAGCCCAAGGGCTTGGCTGGCGATTTAAAAGCTGACAAATCGCTGATGGAGAATAAAGAGTCGTTGCAGAGTCTAGTCACCCAAGGCTTCATTCCCCAAGAGAGCGGCGAGGGGACTGAAATCTTCGCCACCGGCGGCGAGACCCTGATCGGTACTCAAGCGGGTGTAAAGTATTTGCTGCGCTTTGGTGAGGCAGTAACAAACCTCAGTAGCGCTACCGATATTGAAGCGGAGAGCGGTCTGCGTCGCTATCTGTTGGTCTCCGCCGTGCTCGATGATTCGAAGTTTCCACCACCAGAACTCGAACCACTCCCAGAGACGGTAGAGGAGATGTTGGCTCGGCAAAATCCACAAACACAGCCTGCTGCTCCCGCCGGTGATGCAATAGCCGAACCAACTGCTGACGAGCCAACCGTTAGCGAAGTTCCCGATCAGGAATCTCCACCGAAGCCAAAAGCATCTGAAGAAGTGAAAGGTTCCGAGAACACGGAATCGACCGAACCAGCACCGACCGAACCAAAAACGACCGATGCACCATCCTCCGACGCTGCAGAGATAGGGAAAGAGGCTGGGGAAGCATCTACTACCGAAGCTGTAACGGACGAGACCAGTTCGGCTGTCGACCCCAACAATTGCTCCCCTCAAGACGAAACGGCAGAAGCCAAATCAAGCGCTACAGTTGTTGATGCTGACGCTACAGTTGTTGATACGGAGCCCCAAGCTGCTGCTCCACCCAAGAAGACCGACGAAGAGCTAAAGGAAGAGCTTGAGTTTGTGCGCGAGCAAATTGCCAAGGAGAACCAACGCAAGATGGATTCTCGCAAGGAGAAGATGGACGCCGCGCGAAAGCGTGTCCAGGAGCTCAATGCACGTTTCGCCGATTGGTATTATGTCGTCAGCGATAGCGTCTACAAGAAACTGAAAGTCTCACGCGATCAATTGATCGTGGCCGATACTCCCGCCCCAGCCACTGGTCCCGTGGCACCACCAGCCTCGTTTGACCTCCAGCCGTAAATGCGTACGATGGGAAGTAGGCAAGTGGGTCACTCTTGCCGAGTGTGACTTTTCGGAAGTTTTATTTTTCCCATAGTTCCCATGCTTCCCATCGGAAGCTGTCGACCCATGGCGCTGAATGGCGCACCCGGCAAGAGCGACCCACTAAGCACAGTCGTATCCGGCCAGCTCAACACTAAGCATAGAAGCGACCCACTAGGGCAATAACGGATGGGAATCTACGACCGCGACTACTACCAAGGGGACTCTCTGCGTCCGCTGCGCCCGTGGGATAATCGCTCCATGGTCACGCTGTTGATTTTCGCCAATGCGGCAGTCTACTTGGCCAATTTCATCTTTGGTCGCGGCCTTTCCCCTGACCCATCTGCGGCAGAGAATTCGCTGGGCTTGATGCGCTATTTGGCCCTCAAACCGGAAAGTCTGTTTGATCCGCTGCAGTGGTATCGCTTGGTCACCTACGGTTTTGCGCACGACCCCAAACAGATTTTCCACATTCTGTTCAACATGTTCTCGCTCTATTTTCTGGGGAGGAACGTTGAGGACAAGTACGGAAAATGGGAGTTCTTTCGCTTCTACATGGCCTCGATCGTGGTCTGCGGTCTGGTGTGGAGTGCCATGCGCTGGGGACAAGAATCGGGGCTCGTGCTAGGAGCGTCGGGAGCCACGACCGCCGTGGCCATGTTGTTCGTCTATTCGTTTCCGCAGGCAACCTTGTACCTCTACGGTGCGATACCGGTCAAAGCCTGGGTACTAGGGATTATCATTATCGCCAGCAATCTCTTCGGCTCCAGCGAATACATTGCTTATGATGTTCACTTGGTGGGAGCCGCTTTTGCTTCGCTCTACTTCTTTGGCAACTGGAGTTTTTCCAGCTTGGAGAATTGGACCGACGCCGTGCGCACGCGCTTCAAAAAACGCCGTCGCGGTCTCAAGGTCCATCATCCAGATCAGGAAAGTCCCCCCTCCACATCCAAGGACGAAATTGAATCCGATCGTATTCTGGAAAAGATTCATCGCGAAGGAAAAGACAGCCTGACATCCCGCGAAAAAAGTTTTCTTGAACGCTACAGCCGCGAAATTCGTGAGAAACGCAAACAGTTGTAGCAGCATTTCATCGTAGCTGCCGTCGCCAGACGGCACGTAATCATTTCATCGTAGCTGCCGTCGCCAGACGGCATGAATTCGACGTTCTGGCGAACGTAGCTACAACAGTTTTTGCAGGAATTCGACGTTCTGGCGAACGTGGCTACGACAGTTATTGTTACCAATAGAAACAACACCATGCTAACTTCCGCCGTCTCATTTTCTACTACACGGTCTGAAATTGCTGGACACGCAGTGGTCGACGTTGCACAGCGTTTCGGCACCCCTTGTTACGTTTATGACTGGGCGTCGATCGAACGCCGCATCGCCGACCTAGGTGCCTTTGACGCTATTCGCTATGCGCAGAAGGCATTGTCGAACATCGCCATCCTCGACCGCATGCGGCAGCGGGGAGTGGTGGTCGACGCAGTCAGTGCCGGTGAGATTCACCGCGCCTTACGCGCCGGTTTTGTTCCCAATTCTCATCCCTCTGGCATCGTCTACACCGCTGACGTGTTTGATCGGGAAGCACTGGAGTTAGTGGTCAAGCATCACATCCCGGTCAACGTCGGATCGCCCGACATGATTGATCAACTGGGCCAGTGCGCCCCAGGGAGCAATATTGCGCTGCGCATCAACCCTGGTTTCGGTCATGGACACAGCCAAAAAACCAACACCGGTGGACCGCAATCCAAGCACGGTATCTGGCACACGGAGATCAATGATTGCCTCATTCGCGCTGATCGACAGGGCTTAATCGTCACTGGCATGCACATGCACATCGGGAGTGGTACTGACTTCGAACATCTTTCTCAAGTCTGTTCCGCCATGGAGAAAGCTTGCTTGGAAGTGGGGCGGACCGTCAAGACAATCAGCGCTGGAGGTGGACTTCCTATTCCCTACCGACCCGAACAGAGCTACATCGATTTAGAGCAATACTACAATCTATGGCACGCTACACGCAACCGTTTGCAGGACCATTTCGGTCATGCGATCGAGTTGGAAATTGAACCAGGTCGATATTTAGTGGCGGAGAGTGGATACTTGATCGCCGAGATTCGCGCCATCAAGACCATGGGGGACAACACATTCTATTTGCTCGACGCGGGCTTCAATGATCTGGCCCGTCCAATTCTGTACGGTGCTTATCACCCGATCTCTGTCGCGCATCGCGATGGATCGACCACGCAGCTTGAGCGCGATGTTGTCGTCGGTGGTCCGCTCTGCGAATCGGGTGATATCTTCACGCAAGAAGAAGGTGGTTTTGTTTCCAAGCGTAAACTCCCCGCCGCCAGCGTCGGTGATTTGGTGATCCTGGAAGTGGCTGGTGCCTACGGTTACGCCATGGCCAGCAACTACAACAGCAAGTATCGCGCGCCTGAAGTGCTGATCGAGGGTGGGGAATTGAAAGAGATTCGCCGTCGTGAAACAGCCGAAGATTTATTGCGACTGGAAACGATTCCCAGTTGACTTAC
>JBGSJT010000118.1:0-2232 GCA_041741715.1 Pirellulaceae bacterium
AAAATATGGCCAGCACCTGTGGTGCCAGCAAGCGTTATTGGCCCGACGATTGGTGGAAGCTGGCGTGGCCTTCGTCACCATTGATTTGAGCTATCACACTGCATCGGGAACCTGGGACAATCACGGTGACAACATTCCTCCCTACGGCGGCATCTCCAGAGGCCTCAAACCGCTATTGCCCCTATTCGATCATTTGCTAACAACGCTAGTATCGGATTTGGATCAACGCGGCTTGCTCGATGATGTACTGGTGATAGCCATGGGGGAGTTTGGGCGCACACCTATCATGGGAACTCAAGGGAGCAGCGATGGACGCGACCACTGGCCACAAGTGATGTCGATGTGTTTGGCCGGAGGAGGCATGCGTCACGGCCAGATCATTGGCGCAACCGACAGCGATGGAGGCCAGATCAAGCATCGTCCCGTTACTCCTGGGGACTTAGCCGCTACCATTTATCATCACATGGGGGTGCCACTCCATTCGACGTATCTCGATGATCGTGGACGACCAACATTCATCGTTCAAGAAAACGGCCAGCCACTTCCAGAGCTGTGTTAGTTGCTGAGCTTATGGTACTCATGTTTGTTTTCCCCGTTCATTTTAAGGGTGCGGAAAGGAGTAATTAGATTCGCAGATCTCATTCTGAGTCCATTCCCGACATTTTTTTGAATCCACCGATAATGGTTTTTGAATTTTGCTCAAGACGCGCTTCCTGTTGTAGTTTTGTTTTGAGCAGTGGCGAAACGGCAATCATCCGGAGAATATACGCAATGGCCTGTCGGTCACTCGAATCGCTGATAAAGTGCCCATTCATCGCTTCAAACTGCCCCTGTGTACTGATTTCTATTTCTGGAATGGACCATTTGGAGGAGAAAAGGGGACGAGAAAAGGGGACGGGGGTTATTTGCTCTTCTTCTTTCGTCGGCTCGTCTTCTCCGTGGCATTGCATCCACAAACAACCCCCGCCCCCTTTTCTTTCCGTTTGTTTGTTTTGCTTGCATGCAGACTTCGATCTTTCCACACTTCAATGAAACATGAAACTTACCGAACCCAATCTTCGAGACTATCGACTGTTGCGCGAGCTAGGGCGTGGCGGCATGGCGATCGTGTATGAGGCGATCGAAACCTCTGTCGCTCGGCAAGTTGCCATCAAGATTCTTCCAGCCGCCGCGTCCTTGGATGATCGACAGTCAAGCCGCTTTCGATTTGAAGCTCAAGTAGCTGCCAGCCTTGACCATCCACGCATCGTCCCGGTCTACACGGTTGGCACCGAGGACCAGGCCCTATTTTACGTAATGAAATATATCGACGGCCGCTCGCTCGCCGCTGTCGTGGAAGAAATGCGTCTGCCTAGAGATGAAAATCTCGATGAAGCGCATATGCTCAGAGTTGCTCAATGGGGACTTCAAGCGGCCGAAGCTTTGTCCTACGCGCATGCGCGGGGTGTCGTTCATGGTGATGTGAAACCAGCAAACCTGCTATTGGACCTGACAGGCGACTTGTGGCTAACCGATTTTGGGGCAGCGCGATTGTCGGCTCCCCAAGCGCACTCCCCTGAATTATCGCCGGCAGGCACCATTCGTTACCTGAGCCCGGAGCAAGTCCGTGGAGAGTCTTGGAACATCGATCATCGAAGCGACGTGTATGCATTGGGAGCGACGCTGTTCGAATTGGCGACGCTGAGGCCAGCCTTGTCAGGTGATAACTCAAGCGAATTATTACGCCAGATCGCGATCGGCACTACGCCGCGTCCGGCATGGAATAAGAGCATTCCTGCGCGACTCAGAGAAATCATACTCCGTGCAATGGCTGCTGATCTGAACGCGCGATACGCAACTGCGGGCGAATTAGCGGAGGATCTGCGTTGTTTTTTGAAAAACGAACCGACCTCTGCAGGGAGACTTCGATCCCCAATCGGCTCAGACTTCGTACGACGAAAACGGATTAGCATCGCAGCAGCCGGCTTTTTGGCCGTAGCTGTTGGCCTTGCGTCTTTGACTTACATTGCTCGACGGTCTGTTGCCTTCAACCTGAGCCAACAACCAGCCGCTGGTCAGGAGGCAAACCAACGTCTACCGTCAATCACAGCACAGGACTTAGATCAGCTCGCAGACAAACTGGCGCGGGGTACGTCGCTAACCGAGAAGGAAGCTCAGCTGATTCAGTTGGGGCCTGCCACTGATTTTCAGTCGGTAGACAGCGATATTGAATACCAAGAACACGCACGCTAT
>JBGSJT010000119.1:0-1843 GCA_041741715.1 Pirellulaceae bacterium
GCGAAACGGATCGATGCCAGCCCATCGCGTCAACATTTTGTGCTTCCAACGCACTTCAGCGCCACGCCCAGCAACAATCCGCCCCGAACACCAACTCCGCAAAAAACGCTTGCGAAGAGCTGTGCCGACCGTACGTCCCTATCCAAAACCACTCCCTCAAACTTCCAAATTGGCAGTGTCCGCTCCGCTGAAATTGGCAGTCTTTCAAACGTCGGTCACAGGTTAGGGGACTTGGAAAGATCGAACGACAGCATCTGCCATAGCACTCGCAGAAAAACTATGGCTTCCAGACCACTGAAACAGACCACATGAGATAGTCGCGACGACTTCAAGAGGAAGTCCCAAACTGTCTGTAGCGGGTTGCCCGGCGCCGCCGGGTATGACGTACTCATCTCCAAACGCGGTATGCCCCGCTAGCCCCGTACCGAATTCATATTGCTGGCTATAGTTGTTATTCGAGTCGAGATATGCTCGCGAATAGAATGACGAGCCAGGTAACACGGTTACTGAAGTTTGGCCAGAAATCGCGTAGGCTGCGTTCCCAAAAGGTCCGTCTTCCATGCCCATTGCCGTTGCGGACGCTATCGACTGAAGGACAAGCGTAGTATAAACCGTACCTGGGGGATCAGCGGACGTCGCGACAGGGCGTGTCACCCCCAATAAGGCACCGTATTCGGTGATTAGTCCATAGCTCCACCAAGCTCCGGAACTTCCGCTAGCGATTACGCTTGCAGACACGCTTGGGTTAAACGCAAGCATTCCGTTGAAGAACACTGGTGCGGTATTCGCTGCAAGACCGGAGATATTGAAGTTGTCAGTCGCATCTGAATCTGACGCTGCGCCAGCCGAGTAAACCTCCTCATCTCCTCCGCCAGGTTCGGTCTGGGACTTCGTCGGAACTTTTCCGATCACTGCCAAATTTGCGAAACGGTTCTCGCCAGCACCAAAGGTCGTGTTTGCTCCGCTGACAGGATCTAGCGGGCAATCCGGTCCTTGCAAATTCGGTAGCTGACACATAGCCGGTGTGCCTAAAAGCAACACTACAACCCCGAAAGCTAACACTCTAGTCATTTCACCATTCCTTCTTGAGAAAGTCTACTGAGAAACGAAACCAAAACCTTAACGTTTAATAATCTCAAGCTCGTCGCGGTCTGTCAAGCACTACTAGGTGTCGTTTGCGTGGTATTTATCACCATTAGAGGCCGTGAAAATTCTGAGCCATCAAAGTCAGTGGGCCGAACTGCGGATCAATTGTCAAACTTCAGAGACAAATCCATTCGCGCAGTCCGCGCAGATACTTCTTTAAAACGAGAGTTTTGAAGTGGTTCTCGACGTAAAGATTTGCCCGTCGAGGTGAAGCCGTCCTACTAGGGATTGCATTGATGAATTTTGGGCTGCAACTGCAAATTAGCGAACGAAAGCACCGCTGATCGAAGGTAGCAGTTAATCGCACGTACGATAGACGAGGTTCTTCAGCCTGAGTCTCGGTTTACGGAAGGCTCTCTAGAGAAGAAAATGAAGTCGGCTGACTCAGTCACCTGCGGAGCGCTGGGAAATGCACTTAGCGCGACGCATCAATGCCGGTCGGAGTAGGCGCTGCTGGCGGAATGTCCTCTTTGGTATCTAACTTCATTTCGAAATCGATGCGATCACGATCCGCGTCGTAGATGTAGTCGGACTTTGCGGACGAGTAACGATCAATCACGTACAGGTATTCAGGATCGCTGCTCGTTTTGCGACCGTCGGCTTCAACCGGATCACAGATGTGAACCGTGTATTTACCGGGTGGCACTCCTAAATGCCGACCAGTATTCATTTCGAATCGCCCTTCAATGTTAGTCAT
>JBGSJT010000120.1:0-39495 GCA_041741715.1 Pirellulaceae bacterium
GACCTCACGGTGTGAGCTCAGGAGTAGTTGGCCCTGCGGAAGTTAATGCCGCAGCTGCCGTCGCTTTTTCCTGATCGAATGAATGCAACAGCTTGGTGTAGCCCGCATCAGCATAGATTGAGTATTTCGAGATTTTCGCGAGCAGTGAATCCGATTCGGACTTAACTTTTGTGACCCGCAAGTTGAGCTTGACGTAGACGGTTCGATCGCTGCATGACTTTAAGATCTGCGAATTACTGGCTTGCCCTTAAAAAAATATCGTCCCACAACAGCTAACAGTGGAAAGTCTCCAGGACCGGATATAGACACCGGCCGCGCGATAATCCAAAATCCTTTAGGCAACAATTAAGGAATTGCTGAACCAAATCTGTTGAGCCAATTTCCGCTGTGGATTCTTGACGCTGAGGTAGTGACGTGGGCTTGAATGAAGTTCAATCAACCGTGATGTCGATTCTATGCGGTGCCGCAACGACCGATGAGGCCGCGCGGCGAATGTACATGGAGCGATTCTGCGATCAGTACACTCGACCTCTCGTCGATTATCTGCGGTTCGCGCGTGCCGTGCCAACTGAGACAGCTGAGGACATCGTTCAGGAGTTCTGGACGGCCAAGCTGTTTGCCCCAGGCCCCAGCGGAAACCTGATCGCAAAATACTTGGATAAACGAGCCGAGAACTCTGCTCTAGGCTTTCGGCGATACCTCGGTCGTTCTCTTAGCAACTTCTTCATTGATCACGTGCGGCATCGAGATCGGCGCGGCGGAGCGGTCAGCTTGGAAGCCATCGAGGGTTGGGAACCTCAAGCCGAAACGGCCGACCCAAACTTTGACGTTGTGTGGGCTTCCCACATCCTCAATGACGTCGTCAATTCGGTCAGGCTTGAATGCGAGCAACTCGGACAGCTCGAAATGTGGCTGCTCTTTGTGCAATATACTCTGAGCCCGAGTTCGGAATCGAACCACGGGTCTCTTGCGAATCTGGCCGCGGAGCATGGGTTCGAAACCGCCAAGCAAGCCAGCAATGCCCTGCAAACGATTTTGCGAAAGTTTCGGCGAACGCTAAAGAATCGTATCGCTGACTATTTGCCAATTGAAGATTTGGTAGAAGCGGAAGCAATTGAGCGTCAGGAAATCGAGCAGTTGTTGCAAATCCTTAGTCAGCCCGGTGGCGTATCCGCCGATATTCTCCGCCTTGAGACCATATTGTTGCCGAGTGAACACGGCGATTCGACCTTGAGTGGACAGTATCCGTCAGCGGCCAGTTTCCGACTAACCAACCTTGCTCCATCCGAGCGAGACTACGGCGTGTTGTGGCTCGCCTTCCTCGACAACAAGGTCACCGATTGGTTGTCTGAGTCCTTGGTCGAATGCAGACCAGAATGGCAAACCATCAAATTGTCTGATCTCCCCAACATGGGAAGGCCTGACCTCGAGTTGCTCAAGCTCATTCGCCAACAGTCAAAGCGACTTGGAGTGGAGGCAACTTCAAGCTCGCGAGTCGCCCAACTTGACGGTACAACTCCGACAGAAATTCTTGCTGTCATGTATCTCACTGCGATCGCCATAGCACGCACTCAGTATTCCGAGCGTATTACCAAGTCCAGTGATTCCGATTTGAAACGTCGGATCCAAAGTGCCCTGCAGTACTCCTGGCTCGACCAACGGACAGCTGAACTGTTTACTGACCTATTGGAGACACTCTAGGCCGACGTGCTGTAGCCATGCATTTAGTCTACGAGTCGAGTGTTAGCTCATATCCTTGCGCTCCTCGAGTGTAAATTCGTTAATGACCGATTCGCCTTCCCGGCGCTGTTTGCGCATTCGACCGACCTTAGCCGCAGTGGCACCGTAGGCGGCGGCCACTTTATGCTTTGCGAAGTTGGCTGCACCTGCAGCGTCTATTCCCATGGCGTTGGCTTCGGCGAAGGCGTCCTGATCGGCCCCGAGGAAAGTAAACTGCCAGCCATACTTTTCCTGCTGGTGCTCGATCATTTCCTTGATGCGGGATTTTGAGAACTCTTGGCTTGAGTTTTCAAGTCCGTCCGTCATAACCACGAAAACAACCAAACCCGGACGATTGGCCTCGGTCAGCTTGGCTATTCTTTCACCAGTTTCGTTAATGGCCCGACCGACCGCGTCCAGCAGGGCCGTAGCGCCCCGAGGGACAAGGCTGTACTTGGGCACTTCGTTGATCGGAACTCCGATGTGAAGAAACTCTTACTCCGTGTCGAATTGCACAAGGGTTAGCAACGCGTCTCCGGGTTCTTTCGCCTGGGTTTCGATGAACGCGTTAACCCCGCCTTCTGCATCGGAGCGAATATCTTGCATCGAACCACTTCGATCGACGACCAGTGTAATATCGGTCAGATCAGGTTTCATAGGTTTGTCCTCAATATTGGAGGGAGCAGGTGGAGCTTAAAAGTTGTTCCGAGGCAATGATTTACTTACTCTCCTTCGGGAGAGTCGCGAGTAATGCGAGCGGAGAGGGGACCAACATCTAAAATGGACAAAGAACTGCCCCTCGGTGTTCGCCAAGTGTTTATTATCGACGATGCTTCTGACACCTTTGGTCACGCACTTACAAATGTGGCAAATTTTTTGGGAACTGTCTTTTCATGATTCTGACCGACCAAAACGCCGAGAATCCCCTTCGCCAGCAACCAGGTACAGGCGAGAATACGCGTCACAAAGCAACTGGGAACGGAGCGAAACTACCGGAAGGAATTGAAACTTGAGTACACCATCGGGATACGACTTGATCGGAGACATACACGGGCATGCAGATGAACTGCTGTGCTGTTCACGCAAGCTGGGACGAATCTCAAACGGAGTATCGAAATAATGCTCACAGGCAAGGAGATACGCCTATCTGAAGGCTATCACTACTTCGACAAAGAGGGTCACAAACGCACTGAGATTAGTGCTCGTTGGTTTGAGCGGACAAGCTCCGAAACTCGATATCAGGGCTACGTATGGCAACCGGAGCTTAGTTGAATCCTGGCCGGTGGAACAGCTGAAGCCTGTGTGATTCGAGGCGTCGACGCAATGACGCTGTGCTCCAAGTACGCTGGTCCTACCAGGGGGTGAAGAATGTTATGACAGATATCATGTCTCAGGAGACTCGGCGCCGTCTAATGGCCCGGATCCGGGGAAAAAATACGAAGCCAGAAAGGCAAATGGCCGAGCTCTTGCGAGCAGCAGGACTTAAGTTTCAGCAACATGACGCACTATTGCCAGGAAAGCCCGACTTCGTGTTTCAAGAGCAAAAAGTTGTCGTGTTCGTTGACGGTGACTTCTGGCATGGCTGGCGATTTCCAAGCTGGCAACACCGAATGGATCCAAAATGGCGAAACAAGATCGCTGAGACTCGGCGGCGAGATCGAAACAACTTCCAACGACTTCGTCGTATGGGATGGAAAGTTCTAAGAGTCTGGGAACACCAAATGGAGACAAATCGAATTCGATGCATTGAAAGAATCGCCTGTACTCTAGGCGAAGGCGGCATATGTTGGGAAACTGTAAGGAACTGTGATGCGCAACTGCCCGAAGCGAAGCGCAGGAATAAGTTACCTCGCCCTTGAATCGAAAATGCCCCCTCTCGGAGGGCAGAAAACGTAAAAGATGGTTGATGCTGCAGCAATTCAACATAAGATGCATCGACTTTCTAAAGCCGGTCGACTTCGTGTTGTTGATCTTTTCGCCGGATGCGGAGGCTTTTCACTCGGTTTCGAACGCTCAGGCATGGAGATTTGTGGAGCAGTCGAGCAAGACCCAGTAGCCTGTCAGTCACATGCGATTAACTTTTTCCAAGGCAATCGTCCGCAAATTGTCGAGCAGCATGCACAGCCGCACGATATTACGACGACTGATCCCGAAGACTTTATCCGTGAGATAGGTATCGCTGGCAAAGTACGGAACGCGGTCGACATTCTTGTCGGCGGCCCCCCATGTCAGGCGTTCGCTCGGATAGGTAGGGCAAAACTTAGGGACGTATCAAGCAATCCGAATGCGCACCGGGACGACAGTCGAGCCAATCTGTTCCTGGACTTCCTTCGATTTGTTGAAGCGTTATCACCTCTGGGCGTAGTTGTTGAAAACGTTCCGGATATGATGAATCACGGCGGTGACAATGTTGTCGCTAATATGTGCGGCAAGCTGGAAAAGCTTGGGTATTCTTGCCGTTACACTTTGCTGAACGCAGCTCATTTCGGGGTGCCACAGTTTCGAGAACGCGTTTTCATTTTTGCAATCCACAAGGCTCTTGGTGTCGCCCCGCAATTTCCAAAGCCAACACACCAACTCGCTTTACCTTCGGGCTACGCAAGTTCTCGAGCGGTCGCAATGAAAACGATCGTTGCTCGCGGTCAGCCATGTGATTGGTATGCTGATCTGCCTGCACCTCGTCCCGATGCGCCGATGGCGGTGTCCTGCCATGAAGCGCTCGCCGACTTGCCAGCGATCAAGACGCATTTAACGAACGGCAAGACGCATGGCGTGCGGTTATTCAATCAAATCGTACGCTATCCTCGTCGAAAGAAACTCTCTGAATACGCGGCAATGATGCGAAACTGGAACGGTTACGCGAATGCGATTGGAATTCGGGATCACGTCATTCGTTACCTCCCACGCGACTACGAGACGTTCCGACGGATGAATCCTGGCGACCAGTATCCAGAAGCCTATCAGGTTGCCATGAACCGGCTTGAGGAGCAACTTGGCACCTTTAACGGGCACGCTCCTCGGAAAAACTCGCAAGCCTACAAGTTGCTACTAAAGAACACTGTCCCACCGTATGATCCCGAAAAATTCCCTAACAAATGGTGGAAGCTCGTACCTGAAAAACCATCCAAAACGCTTACAGCCCACATTGGCAAGGACACTTACTCGCACATTCACTACGATAGCGAGCAAGCGAGAACGATTTCGGTGCGTGAAGCAGCTCGATTGCAGTCTTTTCCAGATGGATTCGTGTTTGCAGGTGCTATGAACGCAGCGTTTCGGCAGATAGGAAACGCCGTACCGCCACTCGTCGCCCTCGCAATCGCGCGACAGCTAAAGCGACAACTGAGAGCGGCCTGCCGAAGTTAGAAATCAGCCGGCACCAGCGCTGTGCTTGTCATAGTGAAGCTTTAGCCATTCAAGCTGCCTGGCACCAAGCTCTACCATTGGAGTACCGTGATTCAAGTGACGGTAACTGGGATGCTCGCTTAGTGCGGCGCTCAAGACGATTCGGCATACTTCCGGATCAACCATTACAAGACCGGCATCAAATAGTCGATGGATGTCGCGTCTCAAAAGAATTCCACCATGTGAGTGGTGTTCGCCAGTTTCGGCATACGAGTAAAGATGGGCTGCTTCGAGGACTTCGCTAGGATGAGGCCCAGAAATGGCACAGACCTCGCCGTAAAGCTGAAATAGATGCTTGCGAAACTCTCTTTGGCCAATTCTGACATTTACCTCCGAGCGTTTATGTCCTTGAGGCAGTTCTAGCTCAATTTCTGGCAAGTTCCGCCCGCTGGAACGTAATGCCATAAAAAATCGAGAGGCCTCGAGCTGGCGGATACTATGTTGTGACTTTGTTTGGAGGCAACATTCGCGAAGTTGCGCTTTTGTTAACGCTTCCGTTGCCTCAACCCAAGCCTCAGCGTGTTCTGATCGGTAGGTGTCGACAGTAATATTTTCGATGATAGGCTCGACGAACTCGACATGGCACTGTCGACAATTAAATGGTGGTCTGCGATTAACTCGCAAATGAATATTTGTCGCGTTGCAATTCGGACAGCGTTTTCGCACTTTGGGAGCGTCTTGCTCAAACAAAATGCGTTCAATTTTCGAGTAGCCAACAAGCCCGCGACCATTCCAAATTACAATCAAGTCGTTTGCTTCAGGTCGTGAATGATTTGGAACTGTGCTGTCCCAACTGTAGTGTGAATCCGCGATATCGTCATACCCATCGTGACCATGGTGCGTTCTGCGTTCACCGGTCGAGAGCATGAGCCATGCATTTTGCATAGAGATTCTTCGCGATTGTATTTTCCTGAATTCGCCAAAGTTGCACGATAGTAGCAATTGTAAGCTAGCGCCCGCCTGCTGTTCACGAAGTGAGACCCGAAAGAGCTGTTTTGGCCCCTCAAAGCAAGTAGAATGCTTTGGCTAGGTTTCACAACTTCCGAGAGAACTTTGCGGACGCCATGTCAACAGTGGACAGTAAAACGAACAAGACCCTGGCTTGGACCGAAGAGCAACGCTCCGTTATCGAGGCGGATTGCCATTCACGCCAATTAGTAGAGGCAGGCCCCGGAACGGGTAAGACCGCCGTCGCTTGTGCAAGAGTAGCGAGGTTGGCTGGGCAAGGCGTAAACCCATCGTCCATTTTGATGTTTAGTTTTACACGTACTGCTGTCGCTGAGTTGAGAAATCGGATACGTGGCTTTTCGGACAACCCTGAAATCGCGGCGGTTCGAATCGCAACTTTGGATAGTCAGGCTTGGTATTTTCGTTACGGCACTGGTAGCGATTTCGAGAGCTTAACGGGCTGCTTCGACAGTAACATTGCGTCGGCAATCAAGCTTTTGGACGAAGGCAACGACGTACTTACGGAGTACCTGAATTCAACCAGCCACCTCATTATCGACGAAGCACAAGATTTAACTTCGTTGCGTGGCAGACTAGTTGCGAAGCTAATTGAGAAAGTCCCACCTGCGTGCGGCGTCACAATATTTGCGGATCCATGCCAGGGGATTTATGGTTTTACCAATGACTTTGAAGATGGAGTTAGTGAAAACGGCACTTTTCTTGAATCGTTTTCGTTTGAGAAGGCGAATTTTGAGCGAAGGTCACTGAGTGTTTTGCATCGAACTTCCGAGCAAGATGTCATATCTGTCTTTGATGCAACTCGGTATGCAGTTAGCACGCAATGCCAGTGGCCTGCGAAAGTCGTCGAAACAATTCAAGAATATGCTTGCAAGCTGGATGGCAGCCTGGATGATCAGCTTGACGAAACCTGCTTGGTGCTTTATCGACGTCGCGCTCAAGCGCTGATGGATGCACAGCACTACCCGTATTATTGTCGGCTTAGGATGTCAGGATTACCGGCCTGCATTCATCCGTGGATCGGAGCAGTGCTCAGCCGATTCAACGACAATGTAATTCACCTTGATCAGTTTGTCGAACTCTGGGAATCGACCGTGGATATCGATACCCTGCTCTACGACAGCATTGCTTCTCATGAGGCATGGAACCTGCTTCATGAGCATGCTGCCTCCAGATTCGGGGGCGTCAGTCTCGTCCGCCTGAGAGAAGTGCTTGGCAGAAGTAAACCCCATGCAGATTTTTTAATCTCGGACTATGGGATGTGGGGACCGACTTTCAGCACGATTCATGGGTCGAAAGGGCGGGAAGCAGAAAATGTCGTGCTCATGTTACCTCGAAACGACAGGACATTGGTTATACCTGATGATCAGCCCAACGCAGCTCGCCGCAATTGTGAAGAAAGCCGAGTCTACTATGTCGGCGCAACGCGAGCAAAATCAACTTTGGAATACGACGACGCAAAGTCGTTGATTGGAGCAACCTCGGTCAATGGCGGGCGAGTATGGCACAGTTACAATCGAGGACGTGGTAAGCCAGCTACTGCGAATGTGCAGTTTGGTACCTCAGGCGACTTGGATGAAACGGCCCTTGTCCGCAGAGACTTTTGTGAGTCAGAAGCAGACGCGATCAAAAATGTAGAAGCTTTACTGGAATTGCACCGGAGTTTTGTCATTGGCGATGTTCCACCATCGATTGATCTATACCTGGAACCGCGTGAGCTCGAGGGTGAGACGGAATGGAGATATCGTTTACAGCAAGGGGACAACGACGATTCGGAGCAAAGTTTAGGCTGGCTGAACGCATCCGTCGGGCAGGAGTTGTTCTCGATTGCAAATGAAGTTGGTCGACGTGTTTACCAGACAAACCTGCGACCCCCAACACGTGTCTCTGGTTACTCGGATACAAGTACTGAGCAATACCGACCAGCCCTCCGCATGCTGGGACTTCGAACTGTAGTCGTGCCACCAGAGAAGACAGATGATTTGTACGAACCATTCAGAACGAGTGGCTTCTTGCTAGCGCCAATTCTGTTCGGATTTCCTCGGATTATGTTCCCGCACTCAAGAAAGTAGTCGAATCAATGAGTTTGGATACTCGAGACAGTCTTGAGGAGCGATTGCGAACGGACCTCATCGGTCCGCGAGCTTCGGAAGAGATAATTGCAGATCGTCCGACCGATCGATACTTGACGGGAATCCTGTTCCCAATCGGCCAAATTCCGGAGGAAGAGGATGAGACGTTAGGTGTTGGAGAAGAAGATGACTCTGGAGCGGCTATTCAAGATGAAGGTGCACCGCTTTCCGTGTCGTTTCGACCTTCTTCTATGGGCATCTCGTTTTGCGTCTCTGGCAACACTCCCACGCTGAATTTTGAGATTGAAACCGCGATCTATTTATGCCGCTGGAAGCAGGCGAGCGACGAAGATGCTGGCGGAGCACCGGAAAATGATGAGACAACTGAAGTACTCACGGATGAACCGGGCACCCGGCGCGATGAACGTTGGTGCCGAATTCCAAAGTCGCTCAAGCTGGATGTGACATTGAATTTGACGTCGCCCGCAGTAGTTGACTTGTCGTCGCATGGCTTTCCGGAAAATATAGAGCTCTATATTCAGACTGCGGCAATCGATGGAGGTTACGGTGTTACCGCTGTGCTTATCAATAACAACAAGGAAGGTCAGGATCGTCAGCTTGACACCCAAAGGACTTTGTTTCAGACGCAGATGACTGTCAGGCCCTGCGAGGGAACCACTCTGATACCGCGACCGCATCGGACTGGTATTGGTCACTCGGATAATTCAGAAGACGAGGATTCCGGTGAGCTGATTTACCGCCACGTCAAAGAATATGCGGTTGGTCATACGTCCGCCGCCGTCTGGGGATTGTCAGAAGGAAAGGTAAATAAAGTTGCGACTGATTGGATTCCGCGCAGCGTGGTCGCCGCGACTTCGGCCGACGGTGACAAAGTGTTTGACCGCTTACGAGTCGACAAAGACTTGCAACCGCTATCTGCCAAGTGGCTTGCCGAAGCTAGCATGAATGATCTGGTCAGAGGCCTCAAGTTGCTCCCTGAGAGGTACATGAGTTGGATCGGTGAACAGCGTGAAGAAGTAAAAAAGCTGCCACCAAGATTTCGACCGACCGGTGAGCGGCATGTCCAGCAATGGCTGGCAGCCCACAAGCGAATGATCCAGGCCATTGATTTGATTGGCTCAGAGAAAGACGAAACGATTAGGCGAGCATTTCAACTCGCAAATCAAGCCATGCAAACGCAAAGGGCGTGGGCAAATAGCGGCGAGCTGTTAACTTGGCGGCCGTTTCAGCTTGGATTTCAGCTGCTTGTTTTGGCTTCACTGGCAGATCATGAAGATGAAAACCATGCGGTAATGGACTTGCTGTGGTTTCCTACCGGAGGTGGCAAGACAGAGGCGTACCTTGGGCTGATAGCTTTTCTACTGTTCCTGCGTCGGCTAAGGGCGGAGGATAAGGAATTCGCTAGTGGAGTCTCGGTGATAATGCGGTATACGCTCAGACTGCTCACGACCCAGCAGTTTGAACGTGCCACCAGGCTCATATGCGCTTGCGAGAAAGTACGGCGGCAGGATTCGAAGTCATTTGGTGAGTCTCCAATTTCGATCGGATTGTGGGTGGGGAGCGCTGCAACATCAAACAAGATTGCGGATGCCCACAACGATCCACAGAAAAGTTCGCTTCAAATCGCGCATTGTCCAGAGTGTGGCAAACGAGTGCGGTGCCCACGAAACGATCTGAGCTATGCGATCTATTGCGACAACGTCTCGGGTTGTTCTCTAGCAAACAAGGATATTCCGCTTCCCGTCTGGACCGTTGACGAAGACATTTATCGAGAGCTCCCCTCGCTGCTGATTGGGACTATCGATAAGTTCGCACAAATCGTGCGCAAGAAAGAAACAGGCAGGCTATTCGGATTGGGTACGCCGCACCATCCTCCTGAGTTGATTTTGCAGGATGAGTTGCATTTGATCACAGGTCCACTAGGCACAATTGCCGGACTATATGAGGCAGCGATTGACGAGTTGTGTCACGCTGCTGGTGGCAGACCGAAGGTTATTGGTTCGACCGCGACGATTCGACGAGCTTCCGACCAAGTCAAAGCACTATTCAATCGCAAGGTTTACCAATACCCAGCGCCGGGACTGCATGCCGACAACTCGTGCTTTGCAGTACGGGATGACTCGCGGCCAGGTCGACTTTACCTTGGAATCACATCTGCAGGACGATCTCCCAAATTCGCCTTGCAGGCCCTTTCCGCATCGGTACTTCAGGCAAGTAATGATCCATTGATACCCATCGACCAAGCCGATGACTATTGGACACAACTAACCTATTTCAACTCGCTAAGGGAACTTGGTGGCGCCCACGTCCTGATGCTGGACGACGTTCCCAAGAGTATTACAGAATATGCTCAACGACGTGGCGAGGAACCACGCAAACTTGGCGAGCCGGTCGAACTCTCCAGCAACCTGAATCAAGCCGAAATACCCCAGGTCCTCCGAGCTCTGGGAATAAAACGGGCCGGGCCTGGAGCAATCGATGTGGCGCTGGCTACGAACATGATTAGCGTCGGCATGGATATCCCTCGCTTGGCACTGATGATTGTCAACGGTCAACCGAAGACTATTGCTGAGTACATTCAAGCGACCAGTCGTGTTGGCCGTGATGCTGTTCCAGGTCTGGTGGTTACTTGTTTTAACGTAAATAAGCCGCGTGACCGTTCACACTATGAAATGTTCTGTTCCTGGCACGGAACTCTCTACCGCGATGTCGAAGCAACCAGTGTCACTCCGTTTGCTCCGAGAGCCCAAGACAAAGCCTTGCACGGAGTTTTAGTCGCGTTGGTGCGACACACAATCAATGGAATGGCAAACAGACCAAATCTTTCAGCACAACAACGAGCACTGTGTGCAAGCATCGAGAAAGCAATTGCAGAACGGGCGAAAGCAGTTGACGACATTGATGGGCTCAGTGTACCGCGAAAACTTTCGTCCCTTCTTGATCATTGGGAGCATCGACATGGTATTGCCAGATACTGGAACGACCGCAGCTATAACAAGTATCCAACTCTGATGATGTCAGCAGAGGCTTATGCAGCCTTGAAAGCTGTAGGGAAAGAGCGTGCCGACATTTGGCCAACGATGAACTCAATGCGCGAAGTAGAACCGAGCTGTAGCTTCAAGTTGGTTGAGTTCCTCAAAGTAGACGAAACCACTGATGACAACACTGAAGCGGTTGTCGAAGAAGAACTACAGGACTAAATCGCGATGCCGAACAATGAGTTGGGGAAGCCCAGACGCAGTCAGGTGATCCACAATTTTGGTCCCGGAGCCATTGTTGACTTTGGCGCCGGAGCAAATACAGGTGCCGCGATTTCGGTCGTAGTAAGCGGCCTGGAAGAATGGGATCGAAATGCGCGGCCGGCTGGCTTGATGCACGCGCAGGTTATCACTGAACCTCGACTGCAGCGACAGCTCAAAGTCAAAGGATTTAGGCTACCTCCTGTTAATCCGGAAAATCAGGATGACGGCTACAAAAACTGGCTGGTCGGTGTTCGCTTCCCGCAGTGGCTGCAATGCCCCGTTTGCAGTCATTTGAAACTAGCTCAACATTGGGAACGCCGACAGGTAGGCGATCCCGCAAGGTACTGCACCTTGTGTTCGCACAAAGAAGGAAGGGCTGTTTGTGTTGGCCCTGTACGTTTCATCGTTGCCTGCGCCAACGGGCACCTGGACGAATTCCCCTGGAATGCCTGGGTGCGTCACGAAAAAAATTGCCCTGGGCGCGACTATAAACGACCTTCCCCTCTCAAGATCCACAAGACTGACAAAGCAGGTTTGGCTGGCTTACTCCTGGTATGCACTTCGTGTAAGGCGGCGAAACCTCTTGAAGGTATCTTTGGCCAGCATGTATTGAAGCAGCAACTCAATTACGACTGCCGCTGCAAGAATCCATGGTTGGGAACCAAGGATGACACGTGTGACGCTGAGCCGAGAGTGTTACAGCGTGGTGCGTCGAATGTTTACTTTGCAGCAACAGCCTCAGCTCTTGACATTCCGCCTTGGGCGGACGGCATGATGCAAAGGTTGGGCGTCTACTGGGAAGATCTCGTTACTTGCGAAGAACAAGATCGCGCAACCTTTGTTAGACTCAACAGGCTCGAAGAAAAACTCAGTCTCACTGCTGGTGAGATCCTGGCCCAAGTCAAGCGAGGTGCTGACGCGCTACTTGCTGCAGGTGGAAAGAAGATCCGCTACGAGGAATATGAGCAGTTTACAAATCCTTCCAATACGAGAAGTGACTCACTTGAGTTTCAGATTCAGTCTCATAGCCCGCCACCGGAACTCGTCAATTATCTCGGGCAAATCGTTCAGGCCAAACGGCTGCGTGAAGTTCGAGCCATTTGGGCTTTTACGCGAATTACGCCTCCCGCTGACGATGACCCAAGCAACACGGCGCAATACGCGAAAATCAAACGTGGTCATCTAGACTGGCTGCCTGCGATCGAAGTGCGCGGAGAAGGAATTTTTCTAACGCTTAACGAAGATCGACTGCAAAAATGGGAAGCGCATCCAACCATCGTGAGTCGAGCTGCGAAGCTACACGAAGCCTGGCTTAAGAACTGGCAATCGCGACGTAAAACCAAGGAAGTGCCTGATCGCACGATTACCCCAAGATTCGTACTCCTGCACTCACTTGCGCACGCATTAATCCGACAGCTTTCACTCAAGTGTGGATATTCAAGTTCGGCCTTGCGTGAACGTCTCTACGTCGACAGCGACCCGTTGCCCATGGCCGGGCTCTTGATTTATACGGCGACTCCAGACTCGGAAGGGACACTCGGCGGGTTAGTGCGACAGGGATTGCCTAAGCGAGTTGCTGGCTTGCTTCCTGCTGCTATCCGCGCAATGAGATGGTGCTCCAACGATCCGCTCTGCATCAAGGATATTGCTACACTCTCCGACCCAACCAATCTTGCTGCATGTCACGCGTGCATGATGGTTTCCGAGACGTCCTGTGAAGAGTTCAACTGTTTGCTCGACCGGGCGATGCTAGTTGGACTGCCTGAAGTTCCATCCGTTGGATATTTCTCCGGTATGCTGGTCGAGAAAGAAGAGCTGTAGGAAGCTGCCGTGACGGTATCTCGTAAAATCGTAGACCTGTGGCAGGCTTGCTATGACAGCAATCCACGGATCGATCTATTTGATCCGGCAGGTGCAAAATCATTGCAAGCGCTACCCGAGTACGGCTTGGCGTATGACTCGCTGGAGAAACATACCGACAATCCACACATGGCGATCTTGCTCTCGCTCAGGGCGCTTGAAATTCAACGTAGCGAGATGGCAGACAAATTATCGGATACAGAACTAGCTATCACTGCCCCGCCTTCGACCTGTTCGTCTGCAAGGCCGACTCTTTTCGTAATTCGTGAGATGATCGAATCCGCCAAGCACGAAATCCTGATCGCCGGCTATCGAATTACGAACACTCAGATCATCCAAATGCTTTGGAATGCTTCAGGTCGAGGCATCAAAGTTGTTGTTCTGTGCGGCCGCGCGGACGGCGATGCGCAAATCCTCAAATCGAATTGGCCAGTTGTCATGGCTCCTCCGAAGATTTACCAAGATGTTGACCAAGGGGAAGCAAGCCTATGGTCGCTGATGCATATCAAAGCATTGCTGATCGACAGTGTGCAGTTACTGGTTTCATCGGCGAACTTCACCGCGGGCGGTATGGATCGGAATATCGAGTTCGGAATTCGAACGACCGGCAAGCCAGCAGCGGACGCCAAGACTGTTCTGATGCAACTAATTCGCAGCGATCATTTTGAAGAGATTTAGTCAGCTCTTTTCGATCGATACAAATAATCGCTCTCGTGCACGAGTGGCGGCGACGTAACGTTCGCAGCGGTCTTTGACGGTGGCTTCCTTCAAGTTGTTCATTGCGTCGCTGGGATTGGAGCAACACATGGCGACCGCACGAAACTCAAGGCCCTTGATCCGCTGCATCGAAGCAAGGCGAACGCCGGGCTCTTTCTCACCCGGATCTTCTTCCCGAGCTTCTATTTCAAGCGTTTCAATACCTGCGGACGTGAGCGCGGCACGAACAAGAGGTTTGTAAGGTGTAACGCAAATTGCATGGGATGCCATGTTTAGATTTTTGTCGCTCAAGAGCATTTGAATCCAAGCAACAATGGCCTGCGCTTCGGCTTTTTCATCGCTGAATTTCTCAACCCACGGTACGGGACCTTTGAATAGCGAATGGTCACCGACTGTTGAGGTTATTCCGCCATCCAAATCATCAGCCTCAACACCATCTAGGATGCCCTGCGCGAAGAGACGAATTTGCTCGCTGGTGCGATAATTGATTTTCAGACGTCGCGAACGGCCACGCACATCGATTCCCGCGCGACTCATGGGAATGTTGGTCCCATAAACGCGTTGATGTCCGTCTCCCACGATGCACAGTGGATCCATGTGACCTTCCTCGATCATGCATAACGCATAGATTAGCCTGAGCGCCTCAAGGCTAAAGTCCTGAACTTCGTCAACGAGTACGTGCGCGTACTTGTTGAATTTGCCATTTTCAACGGCAAGTCTGGCTTCGTGAATCGATCCTTCAAAGGTCAACAATTGACGCTTCTTAAGGCCGCGGTTAAATGTTTCAAACACCGGCCAGGCGGCTTTGCGATCTTTACGTGTAATGCGTGGGCGTCCGGAGCGGACCGCAGTCAAGTAAGCTTCTTCGTTGTCAATGCCGTGTTGCTCGATGATGAAATGGTATTCGATTTGCATCTCATCGCGGCTAAGTGGCAACTCTTCCGTATGTGCCGGCCAGGTTGCCTCCCAAACCTGATCGAGATCCTCTGTTTCCGCAACTCGCCCTTTCCAGCCTGCACGGCTGCATATGGTGCGTGCAAGACTATGCAAATTGGTGACATCGATCTTATTCGACACGTCCGGAGCCAACTTTTCCACAGCATGGCGAATGGTGTAGGAAAGATTCGTCGTAAAAGTTGTTATCAAGATTTTGTCGTTGGCACCGCTGAGTTTTCTGGCAAGTTGGACAGCGCGATGAATCAGTGCAACGGTTTTGCCAGTTCCGGCTGCCCCGGTGATCTTCATCGGGCCCTTTGTTTTCCAGTTTACTAGCTTGCGTTGGTATGGGTGCAAGAAAACACGCCACTCCTCTAGCGAGCTTTCGAGTATCTCTTTGAGAGCCTCTTCGTTCTCGACCAAAACGAGGTCGAAGTTGGGTGCCGTGCGAATCTGTGAAAAGTCCCCTGGTCCTTCGGCCTTCGCTGCTTCAGCAACGGCAGTCCCAGCAAAAAGCATTTCCTCAAGCGCTTCGTCCAGCGACATCCCGGCGGCAAGACCAAAAAGCACATCGCGACAATCCGGTGGAAGGTACTCAGCCAAAGCTTCCAATGCCGCGTCCGATTTGATCGACTTAACGGCGGGTATCAGAGGTTGAGGTACGCCAGCGGAGAAAAGGTGCTCGTCAGTCAATTTCGCTAGTGGGTATTCCGGCTTAGATGCCGACGCAAATACTGGCGTCTCGGTTTCCGCAGCAACTGCGTCGACTTGCTCAGCGTCAAAAACCTGAAATACACCAGTCATTTTGTGTACCTCAAACCGCTTGTTCTTCGCCCAATCATATGCCTTGTCGTGCGCGTCGATGTGCACTAGCAGGTACGTATCGCCTTGCTCGGGGGCTATCACGATTGCCCGATATCCGTCAGGAAGCTTGGTAACTCCACGTACCTTCGGATCAAGCATAGTACCTTGCAAGGGATGCATTCCAATCGCAGGCGACTGAGGATCCTGTTGGAATTCGTCGATCAACTCTGCGACGCGCTTCTGAACCTTACCAGGCAACTTGCTGAAGTTTTTCAGGATGTTGCGATGCACCATTAAACTGGCCATGCGAGATCTCCCGTTCCGTTAATAGATTGACTCAAGCTCGCCGCGTTCTTGCTTCGCACGGCAACAATTTTTGATTCCATCCGGTAGCTTATTGCCTCCTGGAGGTACAAGACGACTTAGATCAGGGAGATCACAGGGATATGCGAAGTACTCGCTTAACACTCGTTTACAATCGTCATCAACAGATACATTAAGTAGCTTCCACAGTGCGATTTTCCGCTCTCGATATTCACGGAGCTTTCTCCGATTGAGCAAACACACATCAATGACAAACTGTCCCTTCGGTGATCTAGCGATTGCTTCACCGTCAGGATTAATTGCGAGATGGTGCCCAATGGCGTCCTTGCATGGGTCGATTGGAATCGGATTGTCACTCTTTGCAGAGTTGCATGCGCAACAGGCCAACAAAAGATTGCTGTAGTCACAGGCCAAATGTGGATATTTTGTTTTGGGCAAGAAATGCTCGACGCTAAACGAGGCGTCTCCGTCGGGAAACCAGCGTTCACGACACAAACAAAACACGCATTGGAATCGGAATTCGTCACGTAGCCAGGGCTTGAAGGACTTATAATCCGTATACCCACATGGACCGTGCTGCCTCACGTGAGCCGACGAAGGGTACGAAAAGACGAAGGGTGGCGGTTCACTCATTGCTCGACCTTTTGACCCTTTCTTCAATCTTCGAGACCTCGCGCAGCAGGCGGGTATCCCACTCGGCTAAATTGGACTCCAATATTTCTTGCAGGGATAATAACTCGCGATGTTCGGAATCGGTCAGGGAATTATCAGCTTTCTTCGCGATCAGAGTTACGCGACGTGCGTTTTTTATTGTCCAGTCCTTAGAGTCAAAAACAAATGTTGCGGGGTGTAGGTGTTCAATCAGCGCGGCAACCCCCTGAGCTTGTAGCTGATCTGGCGTGAACACTTTCCAGCCATTCTCTTGCCAGCGTTTGAGGAATGACTCCTGGTCACCTGCTAGCACTGCTACAGGTGGGTTGCAGTTTGGCCACGCCATTTCCGCGAACGCGTCGTCATCAATGTTCTCGTTGTAGTATTCGATTTGCGGGATCAAGGCTTCCGAAAGTCCGCTCGCAGCGAGCTCCTCTGTACAATGTCGCAGGCCCGAGCAAACATTGTCGCGCACTGCCGCCCACTCCTTGGGGAGTCCGGCAGAAGCTTCAAATGGCATTTCCTCTACCAAGCCATTCGCAATTTCAGACCCAGTCGCGAAGTGGAAGTTAGTCAAAAATTGATAGAGGTTTATACAGGCAAGAAATCGACGCCAACGTTCCTCGAAGTTTTCACTGCCGACTTCTGCGGCACTATCACCTAGTCTTGCAACCATAATCGATTGATGAGAACGATTCGTCATCGCATCATCCACTTTGATATAGTTGATCAAGTCGGCTGTTAGGGACGCCTTTTCGTTGTGTACCCACTGACCACCCTCGACATGGTTCAATGTCGACAGCGAACCTGTTTGGTGCCAGGACTCAATCGCAGCCTTTAGTTCCGTAGCTTTGACCGTTCGCTTTGATGCAATTTGCTGCAAATAATACGCATTGGCCGAAGTGGCAAGCTGGCTCCATCCCGGTGCATGGGCTGTTTTGATAAAGGCGGTGAGCTGTTCAAAGCCATTGCGAACAATCCTGAGCGGATCCGGAACAACTTTACCCTGGCCGGCGGCTGCACTGGCAAACTGCTTGTGACGGTCAGCAACTGGCTGGTGGCATACCATGTTCTGCTCAGCGCCCGCCGGATCGAGATCTTTCCATGTAATATTCCAAACGTGATAACTACCGCTCTTGAGAATCGCACGTCGCTTTTGGAAATCGTCTGCCAAACGGTTTACAGGATGACAATGGAACTCGAATCCATCTGTGAAGATCGCAATCGGCTTCACCTTGCTGTTATCGCAACGCAATATGAAATCTGGCTGGCAGGCAATGCTGACACCTTGAGCATTACCCAATTGCGGTTGCAGTTGTAATTCCCAGTAATACTCAGCTCCAGGCAGCGTGAAGCGAAAACCTTGGCTGCCCTGTACGATCGTCTCTTCCCAAGTTCCGTGACTCTTGTTTACAAAGTCTTTGAGCGATTCGACGAACTTCTTTTCAAGCATGCTCTCAAAAAGCGAATTCGCTTTGATGGCCGCCAGCTCCTTCTGCGGCAAACGTTGCTCGCCAGCTTTGATGAGACGCGTGAGCAATTCGATTCCACGTTCGCGGCTAATCGACTGAGAACTGTACTGCATGTGGTATGTGCGTATACAGCGGTAGCAACCGTCCGTATCGGGATTCGAAGCCGAGTGTGTGACGCGACGGCAGGAACAAGTCTCTAGTGCGTTCTTGGCAAGCCTTAACACTTCCATGATTCCTTCAGCGTCACGTCCGTGCTGATCCTTCTGCTGGTAAAGAGTTTTAAGGTATCCTGTTCCGCCTGGGACAGCATCGAGCAACACGACGTAGTATCGATTCATGCTTGAGTAGGCGTCAGGCATTACTTGAGGCGAAACGATCAAGTGTGCAGGATTGCCTTCGAATCGGAGCCGCAGTCCTAAATGAATACACGCCGAAAGAGTATCAATCTCTTGCCGACTAGCGATCGGCAGGAGCAGTCGAATCGCTTCGGAACGCAACTCACGGTGCAAATAGATTGACGCCCAGTTGTAGGGAAGTAAGTCTTTGTTCTCTTGCTTCCGTTTCTCATTGGCGCGTCGCCTGGAACAGCTACGACGGTGAAGTGCGTCTTTTATCCGTCCATTGGAAGGCACAACCACACCGCAGTCCAGGCAAACCTGAAATCCTTCTTCGGGAGCCATTTGCTCGACACCGAACGGAACGATGAGCTGCCCGCCGAGGTAACCAACGTTTACCTCTCTCATGATCATCGCGCCACGATACTCAATACCAAACGGCAAACCGGCTTCTCCCACCGCTCCCGATGGTGCTTCGACGGTAAGATCAAAACTCCGCACCGTCTGGTAGTAAACTCGCTCGCGCTCATCGCTGGTATCACCCGACAGGCTATCGTAGTGCTCCATGTAGGAGATCGCTTGTGATTGCGAGTACTCGATGAACTGCCGCTGCTGCCCGCGATCCGCCGCGGCCATCGAGTCTCCGTCGTGGCCGCACTGGGGACATGCGGGCAGTGCGTTCGGTTTGTTGAGTTCTTCCGTAGGACGCATGTGTCCGCACTTGCCACAGATGGCCCAGTTCTGAATGAGCGGCTCATTCTGATTGCCAACCGTGATCTGCTGTATATTAAAACGCCGACTGTGCGTATAGAAGTAATTATCTGGAGCTAATTCTTTCAACGCCGCACTGGCCGGCCGAGTAAGCTCAATCGTGACCTGGTCACTGCGATTCTTCTGGTGCTTGTTGAAGACGGCACCATAGAACCTCACACCACGTTCTGGGAACGCATAGTTAGGCAGTAAGCCGTGGTCAGTCAAGATTTCGAGAGCGCTGGTACGACGCAACGACATCAACCGGCCATTAAGGATGCGTTGTTCCTGCTCAATCTCGAGCCTCGCATCGTTTTCCTCGGGATCCAAGCTTTTGAGTTGGGCGTCCAGTCGCTTGAGGGCATTGCGCAGGTCTCGCAGCGCTTTGTCATACTCTCCCGCAGCGCCTTCGGTCCTTTGCAAGAGCAGCTCAGCCCGGCTATCGTTGAGAAATCGAACGCGAGTGTCCTCTTCAACCCGTCCAGCAAACCGTGCCAGGAAGTCTCCGCGCAGTCCGACTTCATTCACTCCGATCCATTGAAAAGTACTACGGAACTCAGCGTCTGGTTTGGCCAGATCATCGACCAGGTCCTTCGCTGACTTTGGAAGATGCTTCAGTCGTTTCGTTTTTGTCGCGCTATCCAGGCAGAAAGCGTAGTATTGCCTGACCAACACCGCCGATGCATCAAGCCAACAACCAGGCGGGTCGACTTTGCCTCGCAGCATCTCAGCCGGACGTCCGTAGAAGAAAAGATCGTGTGGGCGCTGATTCACTACGGAGATGATAAGTGCCGTTCCGGTAGAACGTCCCGCGCGGCCAATGCGTTGTAGATAGCTTGCGGTACTTGGCGGAATGGAACACAGCATCGTACTGGAGAGATCGCCAATATCGATTCCCATCTCAAGCGTGCTGGTACATGTCAGCACGTTCGGATCATCGGTGTGAAGACTGTACGAAAAATTCTTCTCGAGAGCCTCGCGATCTGCGGTTGCCAGCAGGCCAGTATGCTCACTGGCGACAACCCGTCGCAGCGCACTCTTGCGATACCGGTCTTGGTAATACTCTTGTCGTGGTGAAAAGCCCTTTGCCTGGTACGTCCCACTCTTGGCGTAATATTCCAGACTGGGGACTCCGCCCCAAACCCTGGCCTCGGATTGCGGTCGTACGATTGGGCGGCCTGTCTCGCTGCATACGAATTGCACTCCATCAGAAACTAGTCGTGCAGCTTGGGCCGAGATCGCAAACATCCGCAAATCCGTCGTTTGGTGCATCAGCGAAAGCAAACCGGATTGTGTGCCAGCATTCAGCAACGCCGAAATCAAATCCAGCAGGCTCACTTCATCTGCATTTTTGAGCTTCAGTGATTTGCGAACCCATTGAAGATGCCAGGGTACGCGGCTGCCACGGCTGGTCGAAAGCACGCACTCGTGCCGGCCTTTACTCTTGGTGACTAACAACCGAGGTTCATAAGCAGGGTGGCCAGGCGGATACGTTTCTCGGCCTGGAATCGTCTTTCCAAATGGATACTTGCCCCAAAATCCGCTGGTAGCCAGCGAATCGATGTAGGGATGTGACAGGGCTCCAATGAGACGGGCGCGATGAAGAAACCCCAGGACCCAAACACGGAGTTGATCGCTCGTTAAAGATGTGAATGTGGGATCGATGCCTGGTAACTCGTCATGCAAACGCGTGATCGTCTTTTCGATCCGTTCCTCGTCCCATGCAAGGCAAGAACTTCCGTTGGTTTCCAACGTCCGGCCACGAAGTAGACGCACACCAAACTCGCTCGTCGCCTGCCACGTTAATCTTCGCTCGATGTCGCTACGTAAGTAGAAGGATGGTTGGTCCGCAGTCGTGCTATTGCGGAATTCCAAGAACTCGGCGTAGTCGTGCAGGTCAGGCGGTATGAGTGAAGCCATCGCTTCGCGGATATGCCCCGGCCAGCCAGCTCGTGGCTTCGACCATAAACCCAGCAAACGTGGTCCCACTTCGGTTAGAGGAACACCCGATGGGCCGGATTCATCAATCAAGTGCTGCAACGCCGTTCGGAACGTAAAGTTGTACGTTCTTGCGGAAAAGAAACCAGCGCGATGCGAGGCATCCTGGACGCTGTCGGTGAACGCGAGCAACTTTGGATCGTTGTTGAGAGTCGAGCCAAACAGTTCGTCGATCGCAACGCTAGAGAGTGTTGCAGACTGACTACCAATAAAGAGCACGCCTTCTTTGGAACCACAATTAGGACAACCTTGGTTGCCAACAACACCCTTCGTCTCATGTGTGAGTGTGTCGCGGTTGATTCTAACCGGGAAGCGTGCCGGATCGTGAGTCAATGGACACGGCCCGTCGTCCATACGCAACACCAGGCTCTTCGGGCAGACGAACCATTGTTTGAATCCGAATTCTTGCTGCTTTGCGATTTCGCCTGGTTCGTTTTCTTCTATTTGCAGTTTGGGTTGATCGAACAACTCATCGCCAAAATCCAGCGGAGGCTGTTCATCCCATAGAATCTCCGGTGGCGTCGCGGCGGTCTGAGCGATGGGATTCTGCGGACTGAAAACAACAACTTCCGGACTACGATTGCCTTTGTAGCCGAACCACGCTCGGTAGATCTTCGTAGCGTCTCCGTTCAACTGAAATCCAGAGACTCCGGCTGCACCGATCTCGCTATCTTTCTCGGGATCGTGGAGTCCAACCCAACCGCTCTCGCCGCAGTCGCTGCAGTGAAAGGTTGGCAGGCTGGGGAACCCCTGTGAAGGTTCGTCGATCCAGTTGAATAGCGGCTGTTGATGTACGGTTCGTCCAAGCCGACGCAGTTCTCGAATCCAAAGTTGGATCTGAGTCGGCACAATTGGGAAAGCGATACCACTTCGGACCTCCTTCGCCTGGGCGACCAACGCGAAGAAGGCCGCACAAAGGTGGCTACGCTCCGTCGCCTTTGGATAGTACTTGAGACCTAGATCTCGGCTGCTGAGCAATGCGACCAGTTCCAACCAGGTAAGCGGCTTGTTACTTTTCTGATCAGCCCGCTGGAACGTCTCAAGCAAGTACTGGAATAGTTTTTGTCGCTTCAGCCACTTGCCGAGGTCAACAGACCATTGCTCGATCGCATTGACGATCGCCTGATCCTGTTCCGTCAACTCACGTTCGTGCTTGGCAAAGAGATGCGCTGAAAAGGTTGGGCCACTATACTTGGGACCTCCCCACAGGGATGATTGCCGAATGGCATACAGTGCTGCGTCTTCATCCTCCAAAGGCTCGCAGTCCTTCGGATCTGGAATTTGCGTTTCTTCAATATCGATCGAAATGATCTCTTCGACCGTCATTCGCATTTCGCCAATCACGGCTTCGGCGTCGATATCCTCCTCAAACAGTGTGGATGCGAAGTTAGCCAGTCGATCGCTACCGGTTTGCTTTACGTCTGCTGAGGCAGCGATAGCGGCAGCAGGATCAGCGCTGGATGCCAACATGCTATCACGCAGCGACTCACGATCATCGAGCGTCGCACTAGTCCCTACAACGCACAGGTCACCTTTGGCAATCCCGAGCCGCTCCTTCAACCGACGCAGCAAACACCCAACGTCCGCACCTTGGGCTCCGTCGTAGGTATGAAGCTCGTCGAGAACCAAATAGCGAAGAGGGTTTCCAGTTTCCAGTTTCCAGTTTCCAGACTTTGCGTCACTACTGGAAACTGGAAACTTCGCACTGGAAACTTCATTATGTCTCCACAGTTTTTGGTCCTCCGGACGCATTAACAGATAATCGAGCATCTTATAATTGGTGAGCAGGATATCAGGGGGATTGTCTTGCAAGATGTTGTGGTTGGTGATCCCGTGATCGGCTCCCATCATTACGGTACCGCTATCGTCACCACCGCCTGGCTCGGTCGGATCGTAACGTCCGGTGTAATTGCCGACTCGAATACCGGCGTTCTTAAGTTCCGCAGTCCTATGGATGACCTTGGCAAAACGTCGTTCTTGGTCCGATGCCAAAGCGTTCATCGGATACAGAATGATTGCCTTGATTCCCTTTTGCTTCTCGCGTTTCATTCGCAAGCAATGATCGAGAATCGGGAACAGAAAGCACTCGGTTTTGCCCGAGCCGGTGCCGGTGGTCACCAGAGTTGGCTTGGGCTTCTGTCCCTTGCTATCCAGCCGGCGCCATGATCGAGCCTGATGTTTGAACGGCAAGAATCCAGGACTGAATTCAAATGGAATGACTTCGCCTTCGACAGCCAGGCGAAACGGCAGCTTAAGTTGCGCCCATGGTCCTTTGAAAACGCCGTTCTCTGGATCTGTTAGAAACTGTTCGAACGCACGCTCAACGGCAGGATCACGGAACGTGAACGTCGATTGCAGGTAATACAGAACCTGCTTGCGGATGTTTTCAGCTAGATGGGCAGGCAGCATGTCCTAAAAGCCTCCCGCATTGGGGACGGGGGACGAAGCCACCAATGGTCCGCCGTACACGCGAATAACTTCCACGGAATCCCGACCTGTAACAGTCTTGCCCATGGCTGCACCGATCAGATCCAGGAGCTGTCGGGCACGATCGCGAATGAATGCGTCGAAATCGTCCTCACGAAGTAGAGCAGGCGTAACATGATGACTCGCGATTAGCTCGTCGACCCGTTCACGCGCGATTTTGTGAGCGTCGCCTTCGAGAGTGCCGACGTACAGGCTTGGCGCCCTACCTCCAATCATTCGATTAGTGCGCGCAGACAGCGGCGTCTTGTTGATCACACTATTCCACTTGCGACGCACAAAGCTCTGCTTTTCACAATAGGACGCCGGAAAGATATGGTGGATATCGATATGCCGGCCAAAGTAGTTCGTAATCTCGATCGGATCGGAGTTAATGAAGTCCATGCAACCTGCTTTCATCAACAGGGCATAAACACCTTTGTAAGCCGCGCTATTTCGGGTTTGTAAACCAAGCAAACGGGTCGGATCGAAGTTGGCATCGCGCACAGTGCGAGGCTCTTCCCCGTCGCCAACCCAGTTGACAACGTCAGGAAGATCAAACGCGTAACGCCCCTCGTTAGCACCACCATACAGCTCACCGAAGACGCCACTCCAGAGCCACCTCGTCAACTTCTTCCGTACCGGATCTTCTTCGAATCGATCTCGCAACTGCGCACAGATCGCAGATAGCGGAATTAGCTGCGTAGAATACGGCAGATTGGAATGGTCGAAGATTTTCTCCCTCGCCAGTAACCTTGCTGCTTTGAACAATCCCTGCTCGACGTCATCAGCAACCAGCTTGTAGTCTGCAAGCGGTAGCTTGAGCACATCCTTCTTCTTGCACGTAACTGCTGGACCTCCATTCAAATGCCGTCGATAGCTGGCCAGTAGCGTGCAAGCGGTCAGGAACCCGGTCGCCTCAAATTCCTTGAGTACCTTTTGTTTGACAAGCCGCTTCTGCCTCGCCTCCCAGTCTTTGCGAAGGTTGTGGGAATCCGTCGCAAAGATCGCGGTTACGAGCTCAAAAACTGTGAGCGTAACGCCGCCGGTGTTTACCTTTTCGAACACTTGACAAACCGCTTCCTTGGGTGTGTCTTTCAGCAGCTCGATACTTGGCACACGGTAATCATTAAAACGTTTCAGTACGTTGGATTCGAAGTTGTCGAATTCATCAAGTTTGGCTTCATCGTTTCGATACTTCCGCTGGTACCCGCGACGCCATGCGTTGTAGCGTTCCTGATCAAAAATCACTTCAAGAGGAAAGCAACCATTTTCGTATTCGAGTTCGGCAGAGCTAAGATCGAGATCAACATCGCGGCCGATGTTCGACTTCTTCTTGCGGTCAGCCGGTAAGGACAGCACCGCCTCCATGCGTTCCACTTCGTCGTTAAGACAGTCTGTAATCTTCAAATAAAAGTATCTCTCGATCGGCCCCTGCTTGTTCTTGGTTGTGACGGGCTTTCCGCTTCGGAGCGAAAGATAGAGCGATGTCATTCTCTGTTGGCCATCCAGGACTAAGAACTCGGGCTCAACGGGACTCGGCAATTCAACTCCCGCAATCAGCCGTGGCTGAAATCGTACCCCGTCGCCGCCCGTCTCTAACTGCATGATCGCGCCAACGGGATAGGACAGCGAGATGCTGGCAAGCAATGAGCGAATATGATCTTCGTCCCAGACCCAACCACGTTGAAAATCCGGAAGTTGAATTTTCCCAACATGGATATCTCGGAGGACATCGTTGAGGGAGGGTTCGTTTGAGCGAAATGTGCTTGTAATGGCTGGCATGGAATCTGGACACTTAGTCGAAAGACGAATAATGCTGTTGGAGCTATTTCGGGCGTTCTAATAACACATACCCAGGTCTAGCTGCTTGCGAACCAATCCAAGCAAGAAGATCTACTAACAGCGGATTTCTTAGTCGAAAAGCTGGACGAGACTCAATCTTCGCCTCCGGCGCTGCGATACCAAACAAGTATCTACTATTGATGACCGGCATCCAAATGCCGCCGAGTTCGTTCAATAATAATGGCTCAATCTGGCAAAGGTACTCGCCCGTACGAAGCAGCGAAAAGTGTCTCTCAGGAACTAACAATCCACCGACAAATCTCGCGGTGGAGCGCTTTCTTTGAGCAAAGTCGCACGCTGGCGAAATCTCAACGAGTATTTTCCTGCAGTCCCCGTTGATTGATGACGCTATCTGCTGACAGGCAATCGCACCTTCCTCCTGCTTGTCAGCTATGAGCTTTTTGCTTCGGCTCTTGGTGAAGGCAGCATTGAATTCTTGATTCTTCGTGTATTGCAGTACGCTATTGCACAGATCCGACAGAGGAATACTCACATGATGATGCGGACATCGTACACCAATGTCTGGTTGGGAAAGAAAGACAGCGCCGGGTTGGAAAAACGGATCGCCCGCACTCACTCTTGCAGTAAGAATGAACCCGTTTATTGCAGCCCGAATTGGCTCAGAGAGTACTTCTTGCTTCTGAATTTCCGTTTTCAACGCGATTGAGCTAGTGTCTGCTGAAGTTCGTCTCAGTGTCAGCTGTTCAAGATGGTCGGAGTGAATTGGATTCAGGGCTTCGAAAAGCCTAGATACGTTTTGGGGCTCACCAAGGTCTATCGAAGCTCCAGTGGAAACAGCGAGCGCTGCAAGTATCTTCATTAAACACTCATGCGTATCTCCGGGCTCTCCATCGGCAAGTTCGGCTAAACGGTTAGTCGTTGCACTCGTAGCATCATGCACTACCTGTTCCCACTCAAAAAGGAGCTGAGATCCTGGTCTCAACTCCAATATCTTATTGACGCGATCAAACAATGATGTACCTGCATTCTCCATCTGACCAACAAATCGCAGCTTGTCGCCAATTTTTTCTACAAATGCAGGAATGAAGCTTGGCAGATCAATGTTGAGTTGCTCTTGAAAAATTGCAATGTCTTCCTCATTCTTGGTCCAGAACACCAGCCCAACTACACCCTTGCTAGTTCCAACAATTTTGTCCAGAACACTGATTGTTTGGGCAAATTTGTGCCTTGGTTCCGCTCCCACCGCTGCGTCTCCAAGTCGGAGGTCAACGAATACAATTCGAATTCCTTGCACCGGAATCGAAGGCAATTCCTCCGCGTTGCCCGTAAAATGCCATGCGCCAATTCCAAGCTTCGCGAGAACTCGAAGTAGTGGCATCGCTTCGTTATCGTCGTCTTCAATTATTACAACACGTGCTGTACGTAAGATGTTCATGATTCTTTCGGGAACTCCAGTAGTAAAGCAGCGCCGGTAAATTCTCTGGGCAACGTAACATCACCTTTAGAGAGAAACGCCAATCGACCTTTGTGTTGCTTCATGACCTCGTGGGCGATGTGCAACCCAAGCCCCATTCCGTCAGGCTTTCGAGTTACAAACGGTTCAACGAGGTATTCGGGCGGATCGATGAAGCCAGGTCCGTTATCTGCGACCAGTATTCCCGGCTTGTTATTTAGCTCGTAGGTTGTCCCAAGGTAGAGCTTGCGGCCAGAGGCATGCGTTCCCAGCCAGTAGATCGCATTGTCGATCAGATTCATTAGTGCACCCATTATCAATCTACGATTGCACTTCACGGAGAACTCAGGATCGGGGTCATCTAGAGTGAAGCCGTTCACAATCTTGATCTCATGGTGTTGGAATCTGAATTTCCAATTGAGTTCGGCTTGGCTAATAAGCGTGCTCGCTTTAACGACGGTTGGGCCAGAAGAACGCGTCAACCATGTAATGCCATCCACCATGTCGGATAGGTGTTTCGCCTTTTCGATAAGCGTAGACTGCTTGTCGCCTCGTTCGACAGCCTGCAATAGGTCAGCGATTCGTTTCTCGACCTCATGAAGGACAACAGAAAGATTCAAACCGGCTCCAGCAGCTACAAGGAGTCGATTCAGCACATCCTTGTACTGGACTTCAATTCGATCTAAGTACTTACCAAGGTCCTTTTCAAGCTCACGCTCTTTCACTTCTTCTCGAAGTTGGGCGATCTCTTCAAGCACCGGCTCTTTGTCTTTATTCTCTGCATAAGCCTTTCGGATTCGATCTTTGTCAAGATTACGTTCATGCTCAGCTTGCTTGATTGCAAACCGAATCGCATCGCGGAAATCCCGATACGCATCGTTTTCGACAAACCCTTCTCGATTAGTTTTCTCAACCAGCCCCTGGCTGCTATCAAGTGACAGTTGAACCGTTCCTAGAACCTGGTTGTTACCAATTCGCTTCGCAGGAACATTGATTCGCCGTCCGCCAAGATCTAGCCAGTCGTTTCCCGGTTCACCATAGTCGTAGACACGAACGCCGTCACGGTAGACGAAGATTCCCCCATTGTTGTCCAGATAGGTCTTTAGACCAGCTACATCGGTAGATGTCAGTTGCAGAACCCTCGGCTCCCGGTCAAAGATGTGAAAGGCGAACTTCACTTCACCGATCTTGCGTTGGTTGAGGTTGATAACTCGAGATTCTTTGCGTTTTGATTCGCCATCTGAGCTGTCGACCGTAATGGTTAGGTTTTCTTGTTTGCGTTTGTCAGCAGTTACGCGTTTGAGTCCAGGACCTGGTCGGAAGTGGTAGTCGTAACTCAACTGAGATCCCGAGAGCGTGCCTTCGAAGGTAAATATGGCCTGCTTTAGGACTTCATCAGCCGTCAACAATCCCTCTAGCCAATTAGACTCAGGCTCAATAAGTAACTCTGCGCTGAAAGAATCGGGAGCATGCACTGGTGAACAAATGGAGTTGATTGCACGATACAGTGAGCGAACCCGAGCTCGTGTCCACGGCCGTTCATGCAATGCGTCGATCGTAATTCGAGTGCCTGTTCTCCGGCCTTTGAAAACAACTGGATCTCTTTCGACTACTTTGACCGGCACTTGGCTTAGATACTTATCCTTGTCGAAGGCACTCCAGTCGATAGTTACAACAACCTCTTGTTTGTCCTTTGCTCTGGTAACGAGGCGAACCTTACCTCCCAACTTGTGAACAGCGAAGCGACCGACGCCTTTCTCTCCAAGTGGCAGTCGCGTGAATTTCGGCGTGCGCTGGCCAGCGTCTTTCTGTTTCTTGCGATTCTCTGTACCAGGTTCTAACCAGACACCCGTGACAGTCGAGAGGTCCATGCCACAGCCGTTATCCTGTACTATGACCTGGGCTGTTTCATCGTTCTTGTCGATCTCTTTGAGCGTAACTTTGCAGGTCGTTGCGTCCGCGTCATAAGCATTCTTGACAAGTTCAAACACGGCAATTCCCGCGTCTCGGATCAATTGATCTCCGAGTAGCAGCATAAGCCGTGCCCGTGGGCGAAAAGTATTTGGAGGCGGCATTGCTATTCAGTTCCTTGCATTGTTGCAGGCGGTGTACTGTCGGATTCTTCGGTCGCGTCCGAAGTTGAGTGATTCGCACCTTTGATTTGTTTTAGCGGCGACATCCTTGTAAGAATCCAACCCTCCGCTTCAATCCGCTTTCTCATTTTGTCAGTGGGCGGATTGCCAAACAGCGCCTCAGGTGTCGTTGTAGTATGTGACTCGGTGCCATCCCTGCGCCATCGCAAGTAGTCCCAAGCGCTCAGCGCGGACAGAAAACCATCAAACGCGTCAGAACGAGAGGCTAAACATGCTTGATCAAGCTGAGATTGGCACCTCGAAGAGTCAAGCGAATAATCTTGCGAAATCTGGTCGACCAACTGACAACGCAATTTCGCTGAAGACTGAGGATCAGGACATTTCTTCGACTTCTTTTCGCCAGACTTGTACTTTACCCAATTGGGGCAATTTAGTCGTACAAAGGCCGCAGGGTAGGTTTCGAACAACGTGATAAGCGGATCTCCGTTGGTACCGAAGCCGACATCACAGGCGTCGATGAGACTTCCCAGTCCCGTCCTAACGTTTGCCCATTGAAACGCTGCGCTGGCGATCTTATCTGCACCAACGGCAAACAGGTTTGCACCGAGCCTTTCTTTCAGGCGCAGATCGGCCAGTCGGTATTCGAATTCGTCTCGCGTTGGAAGCTCTGTCGTGGCTCCGTTCATCGCGGACCAGTCGTTGGTAAAGTCGCCATGCGACCCTGGCCAACCAAGCGGAACGTCGACGGCGAGTACCGTCCAAATCTTTCGTTCGCGAAGGCCAGCGAGCAGATCACGCAGATGAGCCAGGGTTGGCTTGATCGGAAATTGCTTGGGGTATCTCTCAACAGTCGCATGGTGTGGAAGAAGCAACTGTAGCTTTCCATTCTCATACTTTATGTCCACTGTCAGTACGCACAATCCCCAGTTATCCTCTTTGGCGGCCATATCGAAACCGATTGCGGCCGCCGCGCAATCCTCAAGGTCAAGTTTTTCGAACATGCGCTTTATCAAACTGTCTTGCCAGTCGCGCGAGCAATCTTTAAAGCTTGGTTTCTTGCTTTTTGCCATTAGCTCTCTTCCTCCTTACTGGAAACTGGCAACTGATGACTGGAAACATCGTCGGCGTAGCGGCGGGAGAACTCTTCCCAGGTGCGGCGGTAGTCTTCTTCGCGGTCGACTTTGGTGAAGGGGGGATAGTAAGTTTTGGTGACGGTTTGGAGGCCGTCGTCGATTTCCCAACCGACGTCGAGCATCAAGGGGACTCGGCCTGCGCCGTAGACGGACTCGAGCTGGCAAAGGCGGTGGGGTGTGAAATCGGGGGATGGTGGGCCGTCGGTGCTGGGCTCCTCGGGTTCGAGTGTGGCGAGCTGGTCACCGTACTCGTTGCGAGCGGCGACGTAGCGGTGTATGGAGGCGAACTCGGGGATGACGGGGAGACGCTGGGCTTGATCGAGTGGGATGGTGGTCTCGTCGGCGAAGGGCCATTCTGAGCTGCCTGCGTCGGAGGCCGGGCGAGTTTTGTAGGCTTCGGGGAAGTGCTCGGCGGCGACAGCACGGGCGGTTCGCAATTGGGTGCCGCCTTGATCCTTGCGAGTAGTATTAGGAAGATGCCGTCCACGCGAGTCATACTCGTCGGCCAATTCATACATTCGCATCACGGGAAACTGTACTCGGTAGATTGTGAGCAGTTCGTCGAGAGTCAGGTTCAAGGCCATCGCGACCAATACATCTATTTCTAAAAGTGCTTGTCGACGTGCAAAATCACCACGGAGCGGCGTCATCCATGTCCATTCTTTTGGGTGCAAGTCGGCCCAAGGAAGCTCGTGTTCATTGGAAAATCTCTTGTCACAACTTGCCCAATTCTCTGTGACGATTTCCTGATTTGCAGCTTGCGTCCAAAGGTCTCGATAGATGGTGGAAAGGCAGTTGAGTCGTAGTGTTCGAACATTTGCTGCTTCGATGTGAACAGAGTTGATAAGTGGAAGCCTACTCACGGTGTCATGTTGACAATGCCCTTTACCAATGACGCGAATTACAAAATCCAATACGATCGAATGAGTTCCGGAGGTAAACGACAACATCCGACTTACGCTGCTGAAAGCAATACTGAAAGCAGCCGTATACAAATGAGTTGCTCCGGTAGGCATTATGCAACTGGTTAACGTTCGTTCCCACGCCGACGCGATCATTTCACGATTTGCGTAACGATAGTAGTCGACATAACTCTTCTTAGCGTTCGGCCAACATGGGATCTCATTCAGGAATTTTTGACGATCTCCTGACTCGTTCCCTGGTCTGTAAACTGCTCGAGGAAAATACTCACTAGAAATCGCCGTGACGTCGATGTCATGATAAGCACTATGTGTTTGACAAACCGTATTCGCCGTTCGATTAAACGGTGTTGCAATTGAAAAGTGTGGCCCAGAAAAAACCCAATCAGTACTGCGAGTTGGCTGGAATGTAGGCGCATCTTCACGAAAAATGACGCCCTCTCTGCGAGATTTCGTTTCGTCGAACATCACGGTCGAAAAATACTCTTCGCGGCAATCAGCTAGCTTCGTTGGATAGTTCGATATTTTACGAATTACCGTTAACACTTCCTTGGAATGCGCATGGAGCAACCTCGATTCTGAGTAGGAAATACTTGCCTCCTCAAGAAGCTCTGCACATGTTTCCAGTTCGGCTTTACCGAAATGTACAATTCTTCGACAATGTCCTCTTGTTTCCCAGGTTCCTTCGCTTGATTTAATCCCAGGGATTGGGTCGCTTTCTGCGACGTGACCGTGACAATTACCAATTGTCTTTGGGCTGAAGATATTTGTTATCGTTTTAAACGTAATTTCTGATTTGGGAGCCGAAAAAACATTGATGCCAAAAGAATATTGATGCCCGACGTCAGCAAACAAGCTCAGCTCATTCGTTAATCTGTAATGTGCTCGAAGTCGTCGATAGTATCGTTGTCTTAACACACGTCCTTTCGCGTCGTCATATGGTCCTTCTGGATGCAAAATAGCGCCAATGCCCTGTGCGTTCACGAGATCCCAAGACTTCACAATAAAGTTCTTGTATAGATTCGCTTTTGTTCCAGTTAGCGCATCGTAAAGTCGCGGTGAATTCAGATTCATGACGGCACCTGCAACAACCTCGAGTTCGCATTGATAGCGCGCGCGAACACCCCCTATTTGCAGCAACCTATTGCGACTTTTTGTAAGCGCATCTGCTTTCGCATCCCTGACACCAATTAAAGGCTCAAACTCTGCCAATACAGTTGGCTCCGACCAAGTCAAGCGAATCCATGGTGGATTCCCTAAGATCAAATCGAAACCACCTCGCGTGTTTACTCCTCCCAGTATCTCCACAAACACCAACTCCCAATGGTGAAAATTCTGTTCGTCACTGATGATATTGGCATGACTGAACCATGGCACTGCATCGGAGAGCTTTTCGGTGTCTGGGACCGTAAGCTTTGTAGCATCAAACAAAATGTCAATCTCGAAGCCAAGCTTCGTACTGAGAATGCTTGTCCAAGTTGCGTCTGGAGCTGCGTTTCCGAGCAACAAACGAGCGGATGCGAGAAACGCATCGCGGCTGGGGAGGTCGCTAACGCTCTGCAATGGCCAGAACCAGAGGCTACACCAAGTATCCATAATCAGACGCAGACGCTGGAAGCTGCCGGAGGTGGATTCCAACTTGTTGCAGATCTGCTCTTGCTCGGCGAGCGACGGGCCATTGGCGATCGATTCGGGCGCGCCAGCGGGGATGGGCCAAACTGTGGCTGTGCAAGCGGTCTTGGCGAGTGCTTCGGCTCGTTCGCCAGCGTATTGTCGCCAGTGCTTATCAATAAGATCGCAGACGGCAAGTGCTTCGGTGATCTCTTCTTTTTTCCACTTGGGTGTGACTTGCTTCTTGACCCAGTCGGCAGCCGCTTCGCAGTCGGTCTTCCAGAAGGACTTCATCAGCTTGTCGCTGCGAGTTGGAACCATGTCGGGGTCGAAGACAAGGAAGTGGTAGATCTCGTCGGCAGCGAGGGACTCGCCGGGTTTCAGCAGACGAGGGAGGCCGGCTTTGAATTCGTTGTGGCTTTCGAAGGCTTGTGCTGACTCAGTTGAAGATCCCTCGCTGACGCTTCGGGTTACGAGGGGCAACGACTTGTAGATTTCGACGGAGATAGGATCGACGTGACGCATGTGACCGTTGGGGAGCAGGTCGTAGAGAGCGAGTAAGGCGGTTTGATCTTTCTCGCTGTTGATGTATTTCCAGGTGCTCTGGCGCCTTTCGTAAAGTTCCAAATCGTCGGTCTTAAGGCCTGCGTGGTTGACGCTTCGCGCGGTCTCGCAGAAGCGAATCACTTGCTCGCGACATTGCGCGGCGTCCGAATGCATCTCGTTCCATTTGATTTTGAAGAAAAGACTGAGGGTGTCTTTCTTGGTGGAGGAGAAGATGTCGGCAGTGCGGTAGGAAGTGTTTGGTTTTTGGTGCGAGGATGATGAATCAGGGGAGGTTGAAGAATCGGCAGCTAGCGCATTGCCGATCACAGGAGCAGAACCGGAGGGCTCGCGCGTTTCCGCTAGGAGGAAAGCTTCGATGTCGGATTGGACTTGCTGGATGGTCTTGGAATCCCAGGCATGTTCGCCGCGAGCGAGTTGCTCTTTGGTCCAGACTGCGCGACGAGCTCCAATGAGACTGTTGCCGCATCGCAAACGAAGACCAAACCATGGGGTGGCACCGGATTGGTACGTGTCGCGGCCGCCGCTCTCCGATTTGTGAGTGAGCAAGCGATGAATGCTGCCGAGCCACAACGAAAGCTGCCCAAGTTCGACAGCGGTTTCGTTCAAGTCGACGCCGTAGATATTACGTGTGGCGATAAAGTGTTTGACGCGATTGAGTTCGTCGTGGTATCTCGATGGCTCGATGGTCGTGGGGACGGTACCGGCGCGGAAGGCGAGTGGTTTTTCGGCGACGAGGGAGGCGGACGACGGTGAAATGGCGTAGCTGAGATCCGGGGCAATTGGCGCTGCTGGCCCCCTCACCCCGGCCCTCACCCCGGCCCTCTCCCCCGGAGTACCGGTGGAGTGGGAGGACGGAGAAAAAGAAGAACCGGCGGCTAGCGCCGAGCCGCTCACGTTTACTAATGCTCTACCGTCAGTGATTCGGAGATCAGCCAATGGGACTTGGTTATCGGGGTAGAGTTCTTGTAGCTGCATTTTGCTTGAGTTCGAGATAGTGTTGGGCCAATTGCGATGCGGCTTCGTTCAAGAACGCGCCGCTGCCCATGGCGGGTTCGCACATTTTCAGTTCGAGGATCTTGTCGGCGTCGGCGGGTGTGTAGTCTTTCAGTAACTCGCGCAGGGCTTCCTCAACCAGGCACTTGGTGAGCACTTCCGGCGTGTAGTACGACGCCGATTGCTCGCGATCGATACCGTTGAGGTGCAGGATGAACGTACCGGGTGTGTAGATGCGCGGCTTCTCCCCTTCGCGACACTCACGGCGATTGCCATTGGTATCGAGGTGTTCCGATTCCATCTCCGCCAACTCGAACTCATCGCGACGATCTTCGGGAACGAACCAGGTCGGCGTCTTCTTGTCAGAGAACGCTTTGCTGGCGGGTTTGACGTGGATCAATCGCTTGTCGGCGAACATTCCTTTGTACGAGAGCAAGCCCTCGTAGACGGCACCCAACTGGTTGATCCCCAGCTCGGCATAGTTGACTCGGCCGATCGTTCGCGTGCGGTCATCGACGCTGAGCGACAGGAGCTTGATGACTTGCTGCAGACAGCCGTTGTTTAGTTTGGCTCGACCTAGCAGTGGTGTGCTGTCGGGCGAAAAGAGCGTGGCGGTCAGAGGACGGATGGCAAAGCTGCGAATGAGTTCGTTTTTGTACTCACCAGCAAACAGTCCCAGGTCTTTCGGTGGTTGAAAGCCGTCGTGGATGAGCTGGAACAGTTTTTTCAAATGTTCGTGGAAGTAGTTGCCTTCGCGCGAGGCAGAGGTCAACGGAACTTGTTCCAAGTCGCGCAGCGATTCCAAACTGTAGCCGAGTCGATAGCTGTCGTCGTCGATCGGCAGGATTTCCAGCTCACCGCCTCGGGCTTCGGCGTAGAAGCAGAAGAGCAGTCGATAGACAAACGTCAGGGCTTCGCGGCGCAGGTGGTCAGCGGTGATTTCGTAGCTGCCGTCTTCGTTCTGTGGAAAACGATGTTGTTTACCAATGGCGGCTTCGTCGCTGTGCAGTTTCGTGAATCCCCAACCAAGCCGTCGGCGATAGGCAACCCATTCGTTGACCAGCAGCTCAATGGCGCTGCGGACGGCGAATTGCAGATTCTCGGTAACACCGTGGGCGAACTTGTGGCTCTGCTCTTCCAGTTTATCGAGCAGCACCTCGTCGGACTCGCCGCCCGGACAGAGCGAGTCGGCCGATAAGAACGCGGCAATGTGGTTGAAGGTCTCTTTCTCTTTGCGTCCGAAGGCGTCGTCGAGATCGAAGGCCAAGTAGCGGCCCTGCGAGTAGGTATTGCGATCAAGCAATAGCACTTGACTGCCCGCGAGAAGCATCAGCCAGCGTGGTGCGTCTTCTTCGGTCAGAATGCGACCGACGAGTCGCGTCCAATCGCCGGCGCAGAGTTTGTGATCAGAGCGTGTGACGAGGTCGTCTGCAGTTGGCGACATCTCCAATGGCGACTCGCCAGGAGCGCCCTCTTTGAGACTGCTGTCGGGGAGACAGAAATAGGTTTCGCAGATGACGAGCCAGGGTTGGTTGTATCGGTTGACTCGTCCAAGCACCGGTACGAACGCATCGCCACCTTCCACGGGTGCATCAAACCTTGTGAGCTCATGGTAGCCAAGCGCGTCTAATAAATTCGAGTGCCAGCCGCGTACGAGATCGCTAGATAGATTCCGCCGCATGGGCTCGTCTTCATCAATCGCTTGTGTCTTGGCGCGGAAGTAGTCCTGTCCAAGCGATTGCAGCTTTCGTGGAGCCGCCTGCGAACCTTGCTCGTTCCATTTGTCGACGAGGTCTTTGACGTCGCGTGCGAACGTGCTGTCGAGGTAGTGCGACGAGAAGTATTCGCCAACGTTGGTGATGGAGGTGTCGAGTGGCATGTTAGGAGTTTCCAGTTTCCGGTTTCGAGTTTCCAGAACGACTTGTGTCGGTGTTGCTAGTCAGCGACTTAATGAGTCCGTTCAGCATTCGTGATACTTCTCCCGACATTTCTAGAGTGGACTTAGCGGCCGTTTGATCGATGTAGTTGAGTTCTGAAGCAAGCAACAGCTGTGTTTCGACCTCGAAAACCGACCCTCTCGCTGTTCCAAGGAATTGTTTGAATTCGCCTTTCGTTAGCCGGCCTTGCCCTTCGGCAATATTGCTTGGTATCGAGACGGCTGCGCGGCGTAGTTGAGATGTCAGACCAAAGCGTTCATCGTCCGGAAGTCGTTTCGTTAGTTGATAGATTGTCTTCGCTAGCAACATAGCTTTCTGCCAAACGACTAAGTCTTGGTAGCGACTACTGCTCATGATTGTGGCCGTCCCAACTGGAAACTGGAAACATGAAACTAACAACTCAACGCACTCCTTCAATTACCAATACGAGTTGCGTCGAAGGTTCCGTCGTAGTGGTGAAGTAGCTGTTCACCCAATTCTCGGTGCGGTCTTTCAAGTACGCGTCCATTTCCTGAAGCTGCTGTTTATGTTGTCGTGTTTTGCGGTGGTTCTCGGAAAGTTGTTCGATGCGGTCTTCAAGCAATTCCCGTCGCTTCGCGCTCCATTTCTTTAGCCTGCGTTCTTCGGCGCGAAGTGGGCCGAGCAAGCGGTCTTGGGTCTTGATGCCGAGTTGCCGCATGTGTTTCATACTGGCTTCGACGGCCGAAGGAATAAGTGCTTCTGCGGCGGCGATGTTGCCCGGCTTGCCTTCGTTCATCAAAGAACCAAATCCAGCGGCCTCGAGGGCTTCACTGAGCGGACGATGCTGGAAGCCTCCGCCTTTGGTGAATGAGATTGCGTGGGCATCGACGGCGATCGGCACGCCAGCTTTGGAACTGATTTGTCCGATGCAGCAAAAACAGATCTCGCCGGCTTGAAGTTTGCGAGACGTAATGTGTGGGCACTGGCCACGATTAACGAGCATCAGCAAACGCTCTTTGATCCAGCTCAAAATGGGATGCTGGTCGGTGCACAACAATTCGCTCGACCAATATCCGGACAGGTTGCGAGCTGCTTTGATCGCCAGGTTGACTCGATCGGGATCGTCGGTAAGTCGGAACTTGCCGTTTTCGGGCCAAGACTCGCTTGGGATGGCAGTGGCTCCGAAGATCACTTCGCCTGGACCAGACGATGCTCCCAAACGGCGGCGCAGATCTTGTGGAGCAGTCAGGACGGTCATACCTTGATGCTCCTCCAGGGCGACGTAACCCGAGTCACTCTGCTCGGCTAGATAACGATAGCCTTCGCGTAGAAAGTCGCGATCGTCGAACAATCGCAAACGCGTCGCTGGTTGCTCCAACTTCGCAGCTGCTAACTCGGGAGCTTTGCTGTCATCGCCGAGAAGGAAGTCTAGGAAATCATCGTTGACACTTGGCGATGCATTATTGAGTATTTCCTCGAGCGCTGTGGCTTCAGGGTCTTTGGTGCCCTGGTCAGGATCAAAGACTTTTTCATTGCCGGCGACCAAGCCCTGCTCGGCAACGTATTTTTCTTCTGCTTCGGGATCGTAGATCTTGAGGACGGACTCGCCTTGCTGGCGTGTCTTGTTGATCTCTTCAACTTTCGCAATCAAACGCTCAAAGATCGCTCTGTCACCAGAGAGAAGGCCGTTTTGTGTATCGACGTTCAGGTACCGCAGAACAGGACTGATTCGCTGCCCGATTCGATCGATACGACCATTGCGTTGGACGAGCGTGATGATCGACCACGGCAAGTCGTAGTGAATGATGTTGTGGCATTCGTGGTGCAAGTTGACGCCTTCACTAGCTGCGTCGGTTGCGACCAGCATTCGCATATTGGACGAGCCTGTTCCGAATGCTTCCACAATCTTCATAAAGTGAACGTCGGGACACGAACCGTTTACAGTGGCGATAACTTGCGTGGCCTGGTCTTCGAACTTGGTGGTGAAAGATTTGATTTTGAAGTCTTGAGCCAGTGCTTCGGCGAGGGCGTCTTGCGTTTCGCGATATTCTGTGAACACCAGGATGCGTGGACTCTCTGGTTTGCCGTTCCAGTCGATTTGTTTTAGTTGTGCGACGAGCAGTTTGTAACGCGACGATTCTCGAATCGACAGTCCTTCGAGCTTTTCGGTCAATCGAGACAGGTACGGCAGTTCGGGGCTTTCAGGATCCAGCGACTGAACTTTGTCTGCCCGCTTTTTGATAGTTGCGCGACAGGACTCAGGACTCGAGAGGAACTGCTTGTAGATACCGTATTGCATCAACGCTTGGTTCTTCCAGGCTTCTTCCTCCTTGCGTTTCTTTTTCGCTTCCGCCCGCATTTCGCCGAGCAGATCGTAGATCGCTTCCTCTTTCGAAGTGGCTTTGGCAGTGGTTGCGTCCAAAGGAATCACAATACGATCGGTCAGGTCTTCACCGGCGTCAGCGCGCACGTCCTCTTTGAAACGCATGAAGAAGAAGCCCTTGATGTCCTCTGCCGTGTATTCTTTGAATTCTGGATCGGGGATCGCGGACGGATCGAGTAAAGATATTAGTCGACCAAAGGTTTCACCTTTCCCGTTATGTGGTGTCGCAGTTGTTAGCAGCATTGAATTCGTTCGGCGCGACATCAGGCGAGCCAAGCGGTAACTGAGGTTGCGTTCAACCCCACTGGCTCCAGCCACGTTGTGGGCTTCGTCAATAACGACGCAGTCCCAGTGAGCATTTTCTAGGAAGTGTCGGTAGCTGCCGATGTTCTTCAGCGTATCGATACTGATGATGACGCGATGGTAGACTTCGAATGGATTCTTGTTGGCAGGGATTTTCAGACGCAGCTTTGCGATTCCGGCTGAATCCAATCGCACAAGCGGGATGCCAAAGCGATTCCAGAGCTCTGACTGGAACTGCGTAAGCATCGACTTCTTGGCTAGTACGGCGATGCGATCGGCCCGGCCGCGACGAATCAGCTCGCTAAGGATCATGCCGACTTGGATTGTCTTACCAAGTCCGACTGCATCGGCCAGCAATAACCGTGGGCGGAGTTGCTTCAATGCAAAGTCGACTGTTTGGACTTGGAAGTCCATCGGCTTGAATACACCCATGCCGACCAGGTCGGGCGTCGTACCTGTCGCGGGCATCTGGCGTAACTGGGCTTCGAGGAAGAGCTTGGCAAGTCGAAACCCGTTGGAATCGTCCTGTACCAACTTTGTGCTGCGCGGATCAACTTGTTCGATCTTATCCAACTGTGTCAGAAAGATCGCTTCATGACC
>JBGSJT010000121.1:0-14531 GCA_041741715.1 Pirellulaceae bacterium
ATCGCACGGCTGTCACTCTGGGAAGCGTTGCCGTAATCGTTGCTGTTCTGATCGCGATTGAAATACTGAACTGACCGCGATCGACGCATTGAAAAACTACTTAACAGCCAATAGCCCGATTTCTATGGAGCTGCGTGGGACCGTATCGGCTGTCTAGGTTAACATCGCAACTGGACGCATTCACGATTTGCAACTCGACATAGATTCTTTACGATCCCCAGTCAAATCTATTTATGAGGTTGATGAAGTGGAGTAGATTGCGAAGTTACGTGCAAATTGCCATCGCTATCGCCAAGGCGCAGTTGAACGGCGAGACTCCGTTGCGAGTCAACTTACAGGTGGAATGAGTGTAGCATGGCAACCTTGCGTATCCTGTCTTCCAGTAGTTCACGGCGAATCAATGATGCTTATCGTGGAGTTCCTTAAGCGTGGACACGATCGTCTCGCGCTGGACCGCCAGCAGGTCTACGGCTAACTCTGCGAATATAACACGGCCTTTGGTTGGCCGAGCAGATGCGAACGACCAGACGGCTAACTGGCAGGGGTGGACACCAGCCTTGCAACGCATGTTGAAGTAAGAAACCTGTGACCACCATTGGGAGATAGACACAGCGGCTATTCATGGTCGTGGCCAAGATGCAACCCGTGAAAGCCAGTGTGGCTGCGTTGGTTTCCAAAGTTCGCTCAGTATCCCACTCCTGATCCAGTTCTTCGAGTCGCTGATCTATCGACTCTCGGGAGGCTCCCCGGAATCGTTCGACGCCTTGCTGCGTTTCGCGGCGGATTTGCTCGTTCACCTTCCGACACGTATGGCTGGGCACTCGCTGACTGGTGGAAGGTAACACGGCATGCTCTTTAATTGTTTTGTAAGTGTAAAGAATAAAAAGCAGGCACATGCCTCCACCACTCGGCCAGAATTAATCTGATTTTTGCCGAGTGCGGCGAGAGGATTGTGCCTGCTTCCGCTTCGAATATCAGGGCAATTGTTTTTACATTCGCTGCGTAGTTGTTAATCCGCCTGCCTGTTGTTGCAGGGATAGCTACTTTGGCGGGAAAGCGGACAACTTCGCTCTCGGATAGAGCGAGCTATGTGACGCTAGCGCGACGCGGCGCGCGTAGTGCCTCGGTCGTCTTCCAATTGTTTGGCCAGTTGCTTGGCCTTTTCAAGATGCTTTTGTACCTTGCCAGCAGCCTCTTCCGCAAACGACTTGAGTTCCTCTGGGCCTTGGCTTTGAATGGCCTTCAACTCAGCCAACATCATGGTATGAGCCACGCACTGTTGACCCAGGAAAGCCATCGAGAAATCTTGCCCTTCGTACTTCTGCAACATCTCTTTCGTCATTTTTAGAGAGTTGTCGCAGGCTTGATTCATAATCTGAACCAATTGACCTGGCACCATCGCATTGCCACGCATCCCCTCGCCTTGACGATTGCCACTGTCGGTCGCGGTTTGTCTTCCCTGCTCACCAGCCTTGACGCCTGCTTCGGTGCGCGGTGTATTGGCCGTTCCTTCCTTGTTGGCTGCGTTGTTGGCTGCGTCTACGCGCGACTGGCGAAGATTATTCGCCCGATGGCTATCGGCAGGCTGACCGTTCATTTCTTGCAACTTCTGATTGCACGCCTGATGGTCTTCGACGATCATTTTAGCAAATTGCTGCACTTGTTCGTTTTCGGAGCGTTCCATCGCCAGCTTCGCCAACTCGATTTCAGCTTCATTCGCCTTCTTGAGCTTTTGAACGAGAGCCTGTTTCAGCGGCACTCCCTGCTGCCCTTGTTGCTGCTGATGATTCTGATTGGCTTCGCTGCGATTGTTGGTCGCTGCCGAGTCACGTTGGTTGATTCCCTGAGTCGTCGTCTGCTGCGCGTGCAGACTACCGACGCTAGCAAACGATGCGAGCGCTGCGAGTGCCAATGGGGTTCGAAATTTCTTCACAGTGTTTTCCTTGTAGGAACGAGGTTGCGTCGATCGCGACTACCTCGCCGCGATTGTTGAAACGGGTCAACCGCAATTGGCGTGCCGAACTACGGATCGCAGTAGCTGGTGAACTCGATCTTGAGATTAGACTTCGTAGGGCGCTGGTTGAAGAGCACGCTCACCTGCCGAGTCGACTGCGGCGGCAGGTAACCTCGTCCACTACGTAATTTCACGTCGCTAGACCTGACGCACGCGGCTATTCTCGAATGTGGGGAGCGGACGAGAATAGCCGCTTTTTTCGTCAAGTTGGCTTGGAAAAGATGGTCGTAAATCCGTGTAACGCAGGTTGGCAGGTCAACTATCAAACAGCGCCTGGGTTACCTAATTGCTTAATATATGATTTCAATCCCAAGGCTCTTTATGCGAGACGATAGCGTGGTGGGCTTCATGCCGAGCAAAGCTGCCGCTCCTTTATCACCATAGACCTTACCGTCGCATGCTTGCAGCGCGCGACGAATGTTCGTGGCTTCGAAGGATCGTAGCTGTGACGCGGACAATATCTCATCGTTCGCAATCGTTGAGGAGTTCGTTGTAGTCGCCTGCGCGGACTCGGCGGAGTTCAGTTCCAGACTCAACTTGCCTTTCGGCGAGGTAATCAGAGCACGCTCAAGCACATGTTGCAATTCTCGGATGTTGCCGGGCCAATCGTATCGAATGAGTTCGGCGACATTGGCTTGCGTTAATCGTGGCGGCTGTTTACCAAGACGCCGGGAGAGAATTCCGAGCAGGTGATCGGCAAGCAGCGCGATGTCCTCTTTGCGTTTTCGCAGCGGTGGCAATTCGATGGGAAACACACTTAGGCGATACTACAAGTCAATTCGGAACTTCCCGGCTTCCGCTTCGGCTTTGAGATTGCGATTGGTGGCTGCGATGATGCGGACATCGACTTTGCGAGTGCGTTCCTCGCCAACTCTTTCAAGTTCTCCCTCTTGCAAAACTCGTAAGAGTTTACTTTGCAGATCAAGCGGGATCTCGCCGACCTCATCCAAAAGCAATGTGCCGCCGTCGGCTAATTCGAATCGGCCGATCCGATCTCGTAGCGCACCCGTAAAGCTACCTTTGGTGTGCCCGAAAAACTCGCTCTCGTAGAGTTCACGTGGAATCGCGGCGCAGTTCACTTTGATCAACGGTCTTTCATGGCGTGACGAGCGCGCATGAATCTCACGTGCCACCAGCTCTTTGCCGGTACCACTTTCGCCCATAACCAAGACGGTCGAATCGGTTGGGGCAACTAGGCTAATTTGCTGCCCGACCATTTGCAGCGCTGCGCTTTGGCCGATCATCTCGCCGAACGACTCGCCACGTAACTCTTCTTGCAGATAATCATTTTCGAGTTCCAGTCGCTTGCGCAGCGATTCAATCTCTTCCCAAGCTTGGGCATTGGCGATGGCGGATGCAACGTGGTCGGCAATCATCCGCAACCAGTCAAGACACTGGTCACCGATTGTAGTTCGGCTAAATACACCGAGCACTCCGAGCACTTGACCGCGGTGCACGAGCGGTTGTCCAGCGAAGCCACGGATGCCTTCGTCTTTGGCCCACTTCGGTTTGGCCAGCCAATCCGGTTCCCCGTCGATGTTCTGAATCTCTAGCGGTTGGCCAGTTGAAGCAATGCGTCCGACCTTGCGTATTCCGAGTGGGAAGCGACGAAACGATCCATCAATGCGTTGCAACGCGTCGCTGGATCCGACAACAGACGTCCCGCCGCTCGCGACCAAATGAAGACAATTAGTTTGGTCTGGGCACTGCGAACGCATCGGGCACGTCTCGCAGCCAGCGCCTGGTCGGATGAGCCAGATGCGGGCCAGAGCGACCGCTTGTGAGCTCGCCAGTTCCGCCACGACCAGCTTCAGCACGTCATCCACACTTCGCTGCTGGGCCATCGCCAACAGCAACGATTTCGGATCGAGAATCAAAGGTAAATGTTGTTCTAGCATGTTGATAGGAATACACGACATCTCGTGTATTCGCAACGGTATTTCGTGTTTCCACGAAAACTCGTTTTCCACACGCATGCTAAGGAAAACTCGTAACTCATTGCAGGTAAACGACTTATGAAACCAAAAGAGTTTTGGCACTGCAAATGCATTTAGAAGAAACATGATCAGCAATCGTAGCTGGCAACTAAAGAAAACCTCTTGAAACCATCGGAGTCCAAACATGTCCCGTATCGAAACCGTAAACCCAGCACAAGCGACAGGCAAAGCCAAAGAACTTCTGGACGGCGTTAAGTCCAAGCTGGGTATGACACCTAATATGATGCGCGTGATGGCCAATTCGCCCGCTGTGCTGGATGCGTACCTGAAGTTTAGCGGCACCCTGGGCGGTGGTGAACTGCCGGCGAAGACTCGCGAGCAAATCGCGCTTGCGGTAGGACAAGCCAACTCGTGTGACTATTGCCTCAGTGCTCATTCAGCCATCGGCAAGATGGTTGGACTCAACGCGGGTCAGATCCGCGACAGCCGTCGCGGTTCCTCGTCAGAACCAAGCACAGACGCCGTGCTTCGCTTCGCACGTCAAGTTGTTGACAAGCGCGGCCTAGTTAGCGATGCCGACTTGGACGCAGTTCGAAGTGCAGGATGGGATGACGGTGCGATTGCAGAGATCGTCGCCAATGTCGCACTCAACATCTTCACTAACTACTTCAACCACGTTGCCGAAACCGAAATCGACTTTCCTCGCGCTGAGGCATTCGATGACGCACACGAAACCTGCGACGCGCATCAAGCCTGTGCCGTGACCTAGATCCCAGAACCAATCAATCAAATCAACTTCTATTTTGTAGGGTAAGAATCATGACGAATCAAGTTAAACAACTTCAAGTTGCAGTCAGCGGGTACGACGCAGTCGCCTACTTCGATGGCCAGGCGATCGCCGGTGATCCAGCGTTTAGTTCCGTCCATAACGATAGCTTGTATCACTTCTCAAGTGAAGCCAATAAGCAGAAGTTCGACGCGGCCCCAGAACACTTCATTCCGCTCTACGGCGGCTACTGCGCGACCGCAGCCAGCGAAGGAAAGCTCTTCGGAGTCGATCCGACGAACTTCAAGATCACCGATGACAATCGACTGGCACTGTTCTATCGCGGTGCTGGTGGTGACACCCTTCCGCAATGGAACGAGAACGAAGCGAAACGTCGCGCTGCTGCCGACAAACACTGGCGCGAAGGCAGCTTCGAAGCGCACGCTTAATGGAATCGTACAGCTGGTGCCTTCTGCAATCAAAAAAACATTAGCTAAGGAGCCCAATCATGGCACTTCTAACTGATCTTCGTCCACCATTTACTTTTAAAACGGCGACGGAAAAAGTCCGCGCCGCCGAGAACGCTTGGAACTCACGCGATCCCAACCGTGTTTCGCTGGCGTACTCGGAAGACTCGGTGTGGAGAAACCGCAGCGTGTTCATCACGGGTCGTGACCAGATTCGCGAGTTCTTGTCGGACAAATGGCACCGCGAACTCGACTATCGCTTGGTGAAATCGCTCTGGGCATACACCGATACGCGGATCGCGGTTCGCTTTCAGTACGAGTGGCATGATGCTGCGGGCAACTGGTTTCGTGCTTATGGCAACGAAAACTGGGAATTCGATGACAGCGGATTGATGCGTCGCCGCGAAGCGAGCATCAACGATGTGGCAATCACCGAAAACGAACGCAAGTTCTTCTGGCATGCGCCAGGACCTCGCCCTTTAGACCACGTCGACATCGTCGACGTCAAGTAAACGAAAAAACACTCTATAAAGTTAAAAGGAAACTATCATGAAACATAACATTCGCCTGAACCTAATTGTCGCTGCATTGGCAGCGATTTCCTCCACCATCGTCGCCACTCGAACTTCACTTGCGCAGACGCCTAGCCCTGCTGCACAGCGTGCTACGGCATCGACTGTGAGTTATAAGACCGTCACCATTGATGGACTTGACATCTTCTATCGCGAAGCAGGCCCCAAAACCGCCCCGACGCTACTGTTGCTGCACGGCTTCCCGACCTCGTCGCACATGTTCCGCGACCTGATCCCGGCCTTGGCGGACAAGTATCATATCGTCGCTCCCGACTATCCGGGGTTCGGATATAGCTCGATGCCGAAAGTCGACGAGTTCGACTACAGTTTCGATAACCTGGCTCGCGTCGTCGAGAAATTCACAGAGAAAGTAGGCCTGACCAAGTATTCACTTTACCTGATGGACTACGGAGCTCCCGTTGGCTTTCGCATCGCGGCCAAGCATCCTGATCGTATCGAAACGTTGATTATTCAAAACGGAAACGCTTATGACGAAGGGATCGACAATATTTTCTGGGAACCAATCAAGGAATATTGGAAAGATCGCGGTGCAGTTAATAAAGGCCTCGACAACACATTTTGGAAAAATGTCAAAGCCGCGTACAACGACCCGAATTTGCCTAACGCGGACGCGCTGCGTTTCGTTTTCACACTCGGAGCGACGAAGTGGCAATACACTAACGGCGTTCGCAATATCGAAGCGATTAGCCCAGATACTTGGAGTCACGTGCAGCCTCTGCTGGATCGCGAAGGCAATCAGGAAATTCAGTTGCAGTTGTTCTACAGCTACGGAACGAACCCGCCCTTGTACCCTCAGTGGCAAGAGTACTTCCGCAAGCATCAACCACCGACGTTGATCGTGTGGGGAGCAAAGGATGCCATTTTTCCGGCCGCAGGCGCTGAGCCTTACAAGCGCGACCTGAAGAACCTTGAGTTTCACTTGTTCGACACAGGTCACTTCGCTCTGGAAGAAGATGGCCACGAAATCGCCAAACTGATTCACGGATTTCTCCACAGGACTACGAACAAGGCAAATGCCAAGTTGACGCCGAAGGTTGGATAGGTTGAATCGAAATCAACAGTCTGCTTTACTCACAAGTAGCCATTCATCTTTGGGCAACGATCATGTCAACTCCAGCCAGCGATATCGCATTCACACCGTCCGTCAAAGCCATCCAGGCAGAGAAAGGATCTCGCGCAAGCTACGCTCGGATGGAATCGCACGGTGGTTGGCAGACGAAGATCACGTCCGACCTAACCAGCTTTATCGAGGGCTTGGACATGTTCTATGTCGGCACAGCAAATGGAGAGGGTCAGCCCTACATCCAGTACCGCGGTGGCCCTCAGGGGTTTCTGAAAGTCATCGACGATCAAACACTTGGCTTCGCCGATTTCGGTGGCAATCGCCAGTACATAACGCTTGGCAATTTGTCGGAGAACCCGAAAGCGTTTATCTTCCTGATGGACTACGTAAACCAGCAACGGATCAAAGTCTGGGGCCGCGCTGAAGTCATCGAGGGTAACGACGCACTGAACGAGCGTCTTCACGACCCCGAATATACCGCTAAGGCCGAACGTTCCATTCTTCTCCACGTCGAAGCCTGGGACGTAAACTGTCCTCAACATATTCACAAACGCTATCCTCACAGCCAAATCGCCCCGATCATTGAAGGCCTGCAAACCCGCGTCGCTGAGTTGGAAGCGAAACTTGCGAGATATGAGAGCGATCAATAGTACGTTTCGCTCTAGTATTGCTCATAGTTGCTGCCAAGTGCCTGGATGATCTGTGGCGGTTATCGCTTTTGAACCTGTGTTACATTCACGGCCTTGGTCGCTCTTTCTTTAACTCGAATGTTCTCCAATATCAGCTAGCCCCCCATTCGTCCAGACTGTAAATCAGCTCTTAGTTGCCATGCTCGTCGAATTCCGCTGTCGACGTGCGTCCCTGTGCTTTTGTTCATTTGTGATCCGTATTCTGCAAAGTAATATTGTGCAACCTACGGGTTGCATGAGACGGTGAGCGGGCAGGTTGTCACAAGACATCCAGAAAAAAGTTGTGTCGTGTCGATTTTGGATTGCCACGTTCGACTAATTGGGAAGTCAGGCACTTGAGGAGTATTTTAGGAGCTTTAAAACTATGTTTGCAAAACCAGTATGTCGGAACGTTCATCGGTTCGATGATGGCAAACATCTGGCCGTACCGTGGCGTTCTCGACGCGACTGGAAAACGGCTGCCACTCGATTCGGAAGGGCCTGCGTTCGTTGGCAATGGAACATGCAAGTATCGCGACACAATCGCAATCATTGACAACGATCATTGGCTTTTCAATAGCGAATTTTAATCCGACGAAGGCAAGTGGGTGCAGTTCATGAGCGGAAAACACTCGCGAAGCTAACGCGATCTGAATGTTTGGGAAATTTTTCAGAACGATGTCGATTCTCGCGATTGCGATTCGACTACTCACCAAGGGCGTAAGCTTCCAGCTTGCGAGAAGTCCAGAACGCAAGCTGAAAGCTTACGCCACTTCCCGTTCAAACTCAATCGACAGGAGACGAAACAATGAAGTTTGTGTGCATGGGATTCATTGAGGAAACTAAGTACGAAGCGTTATCCGAGGTAGAAGGTCAGCCTGATTGTCACGTTCAATGGCTATTAGAGTCTGGACCTGCAGAATGGATTGGGACTGAGGTTACATTTGGTCTCAAGCAAGAAGGTGAATATTCGATTGTGAATTTCAGTCACAGCAAGTGGCGCGAAGCGGTCGAATTCACAGCACATTGCAGTATGAAGTGGGCAACGTTTTTACTGAGTTTGAAGCAGTTTTTGGAACATGGCAGCGGTTTGCCGTCCCCCAATGACGTGAAGATTGACAACTGGAATTAAGCCTCGCGACACGATCTTTGCAAATCGCGCTCGTTCGCGCGTGTTACGCCTCACCGTTACAATGAACAATCCGTTTTCTTGCGATGTCGATTTGATCGATACCCAATCGACTACACTTAAGCCGAACACTCAAACCCATTCAAACTGGAGAGACTGAACATGAAATCATTAATGTTGACCGCCTTGATTCTGAGCCTGCTGTGCTGCCACGAAGCGGCTTTCGCGCAAGAAGCCCCAGCCATGCCTAAACCGACCCAAGAACATGACTGGCTTCATAAATTCATCGGTGAATGGACAACCGAGTCGAAGGCTACCATGGGGCCGGATCAGCCGCCGATGCAGTGCAGTGGAACCTTGACCTCTCGCAAGCTTGGCGGATTCTGGGTACTCAATGAAATGAAGGGCGAATGGTCAGGTGACCCGATGAGCGGCATTCAGACAATCGGCTATGACGAAGGCAAAAAGAAGTATGTCGGAACGTGGGTTGATTCGATGACAGCCTTTATGTGGCAGTACGCAGGCAACGTCGATCCGTCCGGCAAGGTATTAACGCTCGACGCGGATGGACCGAACTTCACGGGCGATGGCAAGTTGACGAAGTTTCAAGACATTTACGAGTTCAAGTCGGCTGATGAAATCCTGATGACGTCGCGGATGCTCGGCGCAGATGGGAAATGGGTGACGTTTATGTCGGGTACGGCGAAACGAATCAAGTAGCAAATATCGCGAGAGGAAATCGATATGTCGAATCAGATCCATGAGGCGTTCCCGTATCTGCGCGTCCGAGATGCCAGTGCGGCAATCGAGTTTTACAAGCTGGCATTCGGAGCGGTCGAGGAGTTTCGATTGTCCGAACCCAGCGGCCGAGTCGGTCATGCGGAACTCAAGTTCGGGCCGTACACCGTTATGGTGTCCGATGAATATCCAGAGTACGGAATTTATGGCCCCGCACCAGAGGCGTCTACTGGCTCAGCAATCCATCTTCACGTCGATGATGTCGACGCCGTTACGCAACAAGCCGTCTCGGCGGGAGCCAAGTTGACCATGGAGCCTGCTGATCAATTTCACGGCGAACGTTCCTCTAAAGTCATCGACCCCTTTGGCCATGAATGGTATCTGGGCTCAAAAATCGAGGACGTTTCGCCCGAAGAAATGCAGCGCCGATTTGCGGCGATGTTTGAGAACAGCTGATTCGTTGCATTTGCCCCGATCCCTAGTTCGCGCAGAGGAAATAGATAGAGATGACAACCGCCAAAAATACAATCTGTCTCTGGTATGATTGCGACGCCATGGGAGCGGCGAAGTTTTACGCAATGACTTTTCCAAATTCTTCGGTTGGGGCGGTGCACCGCGCACCAAGCGACAACCCATCCAGCAAAGAAGGCGATGTGTTGACTGTCGAGTTTACGGTGATGGGCATTCCCTGCATCGGGCTCAATGGCGGACCGGGTGTCGAGCACAATTGGGCTTTCTCGTTTCAAGTCGCAACCGAAGACCAAGCCGAAACGGATCGCTACTGGAACGCCATCGTTGCGGGTGGTGGCGAGGAGAGCCAGTGCGGCTGGTGCAAGGACCGATGGGGAGTGAATTGGCAGATTACTCCAACCATGTTGACGAAAGCATTTACCGGCTCAGACCGTGCCGTCGCCAAACGCGCCTTCGATGCGATGATGACGATGAAAAAGATTGACATCGAAGCCGTCGAGGCAGCGATTCGCGGTTGAGGCGATGAAAGGAATGTTATTTCTGAAAACTCATGAAGGAAGAACAACACGATGTCGGAATCCAATCGACAGTCAGCAGTTGCATTTTTGAGCCTTGTTGTGGCGGGAAAAATCGGCGAGGCGTATGAAACGCATGTCTCGCCGCAGATGCGACATCACACTCCACCTTTTGCAGGAGATGCCGCAAGTCTTCAGGCGGCAATGGAGGAGAATCACCGCGCGCATCCGAATAAGATTCTCGATGTGCAGCGGACGATTGCCGAGGGCGAACTGGTCGCCGTCCATTCTCGAATTCGCATGTCCAAAGACGATGCCGGCATGGCCGTGTTGCATCTGCTTCGCTTCCATGAAGGAAAGGTTGTGGAACTGTGGAGCGTCGGCCAGCCCGTCCCAGAAGACTCTCCAAATGAAAATGGGATGTTTTGAAAACACGAAGTTCGTTTTGTTGTCGATTTGTGAGAATCTCGTTCGACTAATGAGTGAAAAACATGTTGATAAAAAGAGGATCACAATGCCGCGATATCTGATCTCGTTCGACGACGGTTCGATGGACCACATTCCTGAGGAGGACTTGCCCGGTGTGGGCGACGCTGCACTCGCTGTGGTCCGCGAGGCCAAAACCGCTGGAATCTGGATCTTCGGCGGAGGGCTTCAACGTCAGCGGTCAAGCATCGTAGGGTCTGACGGCACGGTTACTGACGGGCCGGTACCGGAGACGAAGGCGGTGGTCGGCGGGTTTTCGATCATCGAAGTGCCCACGCGCGAAGAAGCGTTTGCCTGGGCGGCCCGGTTAGCGGATGCTTGTCAATGCGCGCAAGAGGTTCGCGAGATTGGGTTTGACCCAGAGTCCTGATCAACCGAACTGCGAACCGAGTATTCTTAGTTCGGGAACAATTCACACAACACAATTCAACCAAGGAACGCACTCAATGAAGGTCATCGTATTCGTCAAAGCAACCGCAAGTTCTGAAGCAGGCGAAATGCCAAGCGAGCAGTTGCTCGCTGACATGGGGAAGTTCAACGAAGAACTTGTCGCCGCTGGAGTTATGAAGGCGGGCGAAGGACTCAAGCCGACCAATGAAGCGGTTCGCGTTCGTTTCAGCGGGACGAATCGTACCGTGATGGACGGTCCTTTCGCAGAGACCAAGGAACTTGTCGCCGGTTATTGGCTATGGGAAGTTGATTCGATGCAGCAAGCCATTGACTGGGTGAAGCGTTGTCCGAACCCCATGAGCGAAGATTCGGACATCGAAATCCGCCCCGTCTATGGCATCGAAGATTTTGCCAGCATCGATCCAGACGGAGCGACTGCCAAGCAGGAAGATGTGCTTCGTGAGAAGATGGCGATGCAGCAAAGCACCGTTCAGCCGTACCTATTCTTCGGCGGTCGCTGCGAAGAGGCTATGGCGTTCTACGAACAATCGCTCGATGCGAAAGTCGTTATGAAAATGCATTTTAGCGAGAGCCCCGATCCTGTGCCTGAGGGCATGTTGCAAGCCGGTTTCGAGAACAAAATCATGCACGCATCGCTGACCATCGGAAAGATGACCGTCATGGCATCGGATGGCTGCGATGACAAATCAAAGTTCGATGGCTTTCGCCTAGCGCTGTCTGTTCCGACCGAATCCGCCGCCGATTCCGCGTTCAATGCACTCGCTGAAGGTGGCAAGGTGGACATGCCACTGGTGAAAACCTTCTGGTCACCGCGATACGGGATGATTACTGACAAGTTCGGTGTCGGCTGGATGGTTATGGTTCCTGGCGAACCAATGTAACGTCCAGTAAACTGTCATAATTGTAGAGGCAATAAGAGAATATCATGAAGTACCATCACTTAAGGCCAACAAGTAACTTCCTCCGCTCGAGGCTGGTTTTCGCAGCAGTTCTAGCCACAACTATCGCTTGTGGCAGCAGATTGGACGCCGATGACAAACCGACCAAGTCAAGCCAGGAAGTTGGTGCCATGACCAAAGCCATATCAGTAAAACGTGAATACGCTGCGGTGAACGGGCTGAACCTATACTACGAAGTTCACGGCGAGGGGGGCACGCCTCTTGTTCTGGTCCATGGTGGCGGTTCGACCATCGAGTCTAATTGGAGCCGCATTCTTCCGTTGCTGGCCGAGTCCCGAACGGTAATTGCCATTGAAGAACAGGGACACGGCCACACACCGCCGATCGATCGACAATTCACGTTTGAGAACTCGGCGGACGATATCGCAGCTCTCTTGGATTACCTAAAGCTCGAACAAGTCGATGTCATGGGATTCAGTAACGGTGGCAATATCGCGCTCCGGTTCGGTCTGCGACATCCTGGACTCGCAAACAAATTGGTCGTTGTCTCGGCCATGTATCGTCGAGACGGAATGGTTCCTGGTTTCTGGGAAGGCTTTAAGAATCCTGATCTATCAATGATGCCTGAAGTATTGAGACAGGCCGACCTCAAGATCAATCCAGACCCCAAGCATCTTCAACAGCTATTTGAACAGGATGTCAAACGTATGGTCGAGTTTAGAGACTGGCCAGATGAAGACATTTCTGGAATTGCAGTTCCGACTCTGGTTGTTGTGGGTGACAAAGACATTGTTCTAACTGAACACGCGATGAAGATGGCCAGTCTTTTGCCCCAAGGAAGGCTGCTGGTGATTCCGGGAACGCATGGCGATTTTCTCGGCGACATCATGACCACGCGGCCAGACAGCCAAGTCCCAGCAGCAGTGGTTAAGGTGATCGAAGAATTTCTTGGTCAGTAGAAACGTCAGGTGGAAAAGCGAGAACAGTACATTGCCCAAAGGGGTTACATGCGTGCGACGAAGTTAACAACTTGGAAAAAGAGATGAAAGAAAAAAGCGGATCTAAAATAGCTGGCTGGATACTGAGTGTTCTCGTTAGCTTGTTCCTGATCGGAGCAAGTGCCATGGGGAAGTTTACCCAGTGGGAGGGCAAAGCCGAAATGTTCGCCAACATGGGTTGGACGGAAGACGTGATGTTCAAGGTCGGGTTCGTCGAAGTGGCCATTGCGATTCTCTTTCTGATTCCGCGAACTTCATTCGTCGCGGCCATCTTGCTTGCCGCTTACTTAGGCGGTGCTGTCGCGACGCACGTTCGTGTCGGCGATGCATTCTTTTTCCCCATCATCATCGGAGTGCTTGCATGGATCGCACTCGGACTTCGCGAGCCTGACGTTTTCCGATTGGCATTTGGCCTGGACAAGAATTTCACGCACCAGGAAGAAAATCGAAAAGCCTTAAATTCCCATCTTTGCCGCCTGAATCGAAGGCAAACTTCCAGCAACACGAACAGGAAAACGTCGAATGTCAAGATCGATTCATGTCAACCTTCCAGTAGCCGATCTCAAGTTATCGATGGCCTTCTACGAGGCACTTGAATTTGAAAACAATTCTCAATGGACGGATGACACAGCCGCGTGCATGGTGTTAAGCGAAACGATTTACGTCATGTTGCTGACTCACGACAAATGGAGAAGTTTCACAAGCCGCCCAATTCCACCAACAGCGTCCAGTGAAGTCATGTTGTGTTTGTCATGCGACAGCCGCGATGCTGTTGATAAACTGAATATGCTTGCGTCAAAGAACGGTGGTACTGCTGATATTAATTCTCAGCAAGACTATGAATTCATGTACATCCGAAGCCTCGCCGATCCTGATGGGCACGTTTGGGAAATGATGTGGATGGATTCAACGGCAATGCCCAACGAACAATCGGCTAAGAAAGGTTAAAGACACTATGAAGTACATGCTTTTGATTTACGGAGCCGAGAGCGACTGGACCGAAGACGAACGCAAGGAATGCATGATCGAGTCGATGGGCATTAGCGAGGAACTTGAAAAGCAAGGCAAGTGGCTCGCTGCCTCGCCGTTGCAGTCTGTCACAACGGCTACCAGCGTTCGTGTCCGCGATGGCAGGAAACAGATTACCGACGGACCCTTCGCTGAAACAACGGAACAACTTGGTGGCTACTACATCATTGATGCGGACAACCTCGACGAAGCGATTGCGATCGCCGCACGCTTGCCGCCAGCCAAGAAAGGGACTGTCGAAATTCGACCGCTTTTCGATTTACCCGTACTCCCACAACGAGATCAAGGAGAATTGCCATGAATCGCAACCCTGTTGGCTGGTTTGAAATCTACGTCCAAGACATGGA